>NZ_JAUSWQ010000002.1:0-408420 GCF_030815285.1 Chryseobacterium sp. MDT2-18
GATATTCATTCATAAAAAAAGAGGTATTCTCTTTGAGTTAATTGAATTCGTGCATTAGTGGCACATATCCATGCCACAAATACACTAATTTTTCTGTCTGGATTATAACAAAAACTCAGTCAAATATACAGATTTTCATTCCTAATAAAATGTTCTCATTCAATTCGTGCATTAGTGGCAAAATAATTCTAAGCACGAAATTATTTATCAGAAATGTTATGGAAGGACTTCAAAAACAGGCATAAAAAAATTCTGCTTTCAATGAAAACAGAATTTTTTACACTTTTAAATAACTTACCGTACGGCTAAAAACTCAACACCGTCGTTTGCTTCGTCTTTGTTTTTACGTTCGAAATGGCGATGAAAATCTGCATAATATTCATCATATTCTTTACTTTTTTTTAATAAAAATTTTCTGACACCAAATAAGGTAAGGCCAATAAGAACGCCTACACTTCCCGCTAATATAATTCCTGTTTCTTTTCGCATATCTTTAATTATGAGTATAAAATTAAGCAAATTGTATTCCTTTCAGATCATGAATTGTTTTAAAGTTTGTTAAAGTTGGGGGCACGAATATTAAAAAAGTTTAACAATCACTAAACGAGCCTTTTATTTCGCAGCTATTTATTGGGGATTCCTGTCTATAAAAATACATTTGTGTATTAAAAACCAAAAAGGATTAAAGATTAAACAGGTAATAAAAAAACAGGCTTTTCATTGCCAAAATGAGCATCGGATATAGGTTTTTCGTGTTTCCTGTTTTTTTTCTTCCGGTAAAAAATCTTATTTTTGAGAAAATTCTTAATATATGAATGTAAAAACATTGGCTCTTGGTGCAGCTGGATTAATGATTGCCTCTTGCGCACCGCAGAAAATGACCAAAAATTTGAACTATCCGGAAACGAAAAAAGTAGAACATACCGATGAATATTTTGGGACCAAAGTCCAGGATCCATACCGCTGGTTAGAAGATGACCGCGCCGAAGATACCAAAGACTGGGTTCAGAGAGAAGTCGCTTTTACAAATGATTATCTGGCAAAAATTCCTTTCCGTGAAGAGATCCGTGCACAGCTGAAAGATATCTGGAATTATGAGAAAATCGGCGCACCGTTTAAAGAAGGAGATTTTACTTATTTTTATAAAAATGACGGACTTCAAGCGCAATCCATTTTGTACCGGACTGATAAAAACGGCAAGACCGAAGTTTTTCTGGATCCTAATAAATTCTCGGAAAAAGGAACCACTTCTTTAGCAGGCGTTTCCTTTAATAAAAAAGGAAATCTGGTTGCCTACTCTATTTCCGAAGGCGGAAGTGACTGGAATAAAATAATCATTATCAATGCTTTAACTAAAGAAAAAATTGATGAAACGATTATTGATGTTAAATTTTCCGGAGCTTCCTGGCGGGGCGATGAAGGTTTCTTTTATTCAAGTTACGACAAACCGAAAGGGAGTGAACTCTCTGCTAAAACCGATACGCACAAAGTTTATTTCCATCAATTAGGAACGAAACAAAGTGCCGATCAATTAATTATCGGCGGCGAAAATTTCAAAAGGCGCTATATGAGCGTTGGGGTTTCTGATGATGAACGCTTTGAATTTTTAAGAGCATCTGAAGCAACAAACGGCAATGAACTGTATATTAAAGACTTAAAAAATAAAACCGATTTTATTCCTGTTCAGAAGGGCTATGATTTTAATACCAATGTGGTCGATTCGAAAGGCGATTTCATTTACGCCTTGACCGATAAAAATGCGCCGAATATGCGTTTGGTGAAATTCAACATCAATCAGCCAACTGTTTGGACTGATGTGATTCCTGAAACCCAAAACGTGCTCAGCGTTTCAACAGGCGGAGGATTTATCTTCGCAAAATATATGCTGGATGCGGTAACTTCGGTGAAGCAATTTGATTACAACGGTAAATTAATCCGCACCATCGACTTACCGGGAATCGGAACAGCAGGAGGTTTCAGCGGAAAAGAAAAAGAGAAAGATCTGTATTTTTCTTTCACCAACTATATTACGCCGCCAACCATTTACAAATTCAATGCGGATAGCGGAAAATCTGAAGTTTATCAAAAACCAAAGGTGAAATTTAACCCGGAAGATTACGTTTCAGAACAAATATTTTATACTTCAAAAGACGGAACGAAAATTCCGATGATGATCAATTATAAAAAAGGATTGAAACGCGACGGAAAAAATCCGACCATTCTTTATTCTTACGGCGGATTCAACATCAGTTTGCAACCTTCCTTCTCGGTAGTGAATGCGATCTGGATGGAAAACGGCGGAATTTACGCGGTTCCGAATATCCGTGGTGGCGGCGAGTACGGCAAAAAATGGCACGATGCAGGAACGAAAATGCAGAAGAAAAATGTATTCGAAGATTTCATCGCAGCCGGCGAATATTTGCAGAAAAACGGATATACTTCCAAAGATCACATGGCACTTTCCGGCCGTTCAAACGGTGGACTTCTCGTTGGTGCCACCATGACCATGAGACCTGATCTGGCGAAAGTAGCTTTCCCTGGTGTTGGTGTACTGGACATGTTGCGTTATAACAAATTTACAGCTGGAGCGGGCTGGAGTTACGATTACGGAACTGCCGAAGACAGCAAAGAAATGTTCGATTATTTAAAATCTTATTCACCGGTTCATCAGGTTAAAAAAGGAGTTTGCTACCCGTCAACCATGATTATCACAAGCGATCACGATGACCGCGTTGTGCCGGCACACTCGTTTAAATTCGGTGCGGAATTGCAGGAAAAACAATCGTGCAGTAATCCTGTTTTGGTGAGAATCGAAACCAATGCGGGACACGGAGCAGGAAGAAGTACAGAACAGGTTATTGGCGAAAACGCTGATATTTTGAGTTTTGCACTTTATGAAATGGGCTTTAAGACTTTGAAGAAATAAATTAAACTTATTGTAATAAAGACTTCCCGGGAAATGATTTTCCGGGAAGTTTTGTTTTTAGTGATTTGTACGAGAACATACGGATAGAAATATTAAATATGCGCCCGCTGATTTAACAGATTATGCAGATTTATTTCATTTTTAAAATCTGCTCAGAGGTTGTAAAAACATTCAAGTATCATTTAAAAATAGTTATTTTATTTTTCAAAATATCTTCTGTGAATTTTTCAAAATATACATTTCATCTCTTTTTTGGTAGAATCCTTGTCATGAACTCCTCATGAACTATCCATGAAGTATCCATGAAGCATCCATGAAGCATCTACGGAGTATCTACGGAGTATCTCAGATTATTTATGACTACAAGCCGAAAACAACTCCGATACTTGGAATAAATCCGCTGCCGAAAACGGATTTGTCTTCTTTGTATAAAACGTTATACATCCCGCCAATCTGCATATAGGCGCGGTCGCCAATTTTCTGCATATAGCCGCCACCAAGGTAAAGGGCAGCTTCGTCACCCGAATATTTCACATTGGTCAGTTTATTTTTCTGGTTGAAAAAATATTCCTGAAACATTCCGCTTAAAAAGAAATTTCTGCCAATGTAGTAATTCACAAAAGGACCAACACCGACGGTGCTGGACGAATAATATTTCGCGTTAGTCCAGGTGAAGTTAGAAGCGAGACCCGTTTCTAAACTTTCGGTAAGCATATACCCGATTCTGGGAGAAATATAGACAGATGTTCCACCATTATTGCTGCCAAAACTTCCGCCTAATCCCGCCGAACCGCCGAAAGTCCATTTGGAATCGGGGTCACCGAAATTTTTAGTTGATCCTATTTGCGCCTTTACGGAAAAGGCGACGGACAACAGCGAAAGAAGAAGGAGTTTTTTCATTGAACAATTTTAAAGAATTAATAATCAAAAATAAGTCTTTTTTTACAATCGAAAATTTCTATAATTACTTTGTTGGTGAAGAATTGATCCCTTGAAAATTTCAAAATAATGAAAAGACTTTCTCTTAGCCCCGATGGAAGCGGCATCCTTTATCTTTTTCGTTAGAAAAGATAAAGATACAGCGGACAGCGGGACGGGTTTCCCGAACGATTACGGGTCTTGTAGCTCGTGAAAAACTGTGCAATTATTGTCGTAAATTTGCAAAACTTTTGATGCCTATCATCAAAAATTTATTTCCTTAAAATATGAAAATTGTAGTTGGCCTTTCCGGAGGTGTGGATTCGAGTGTTGCAGCCTATCTGTTGCAAAAACAAGGTCATGAAGTGGTGGCGCTTTTTATGCGGAACTGGAATGACGCTTCAGTCACTTTGGAAGATGAATGTCCGTGGATTGAGGACAGTAACGATGCTCTCATGGTGGCGCAAAAACTTGGGATTCCTTATCAGGTCATCGATATGAGCGAACTGTATAAGGAGAAAATCGTGGATTATATGTTCGATGAATACAAAATGGGTCGAACGCCGAATCCCGATGTTCTGTGTAACCGAGAAGTGAAGTTTGATGTGTTCATGAAAACAGCCTTATCTATTGGTGCTGAGAAAGTTGCAACGGGACATTACGCACAGGTGAACTCTACCTTTGATGAAAACGGCAAGGAGATTTTTCATCTTTTAGCCGGAGCAGATAACAACAAGGATCAGTCGTATTTCCTGTGTCAATTGAGTCAGGATCAGCTGTCGAAATCGCTGTTTCCGATCGGTGGATTGACGAAACCTGAAGTCCGGGAAATCGCCAGAGAAATGGGTTTGGTGACGGCAGATAAGAAAGATTCACAAGGATTGTGCTTCATCGGAAAAGTGAGTTTACCCATATTTCTACAACAGCAGCTGGAACCAAAACAAGGTGAAATTGTAGAAATTTTTAAAAATTTCGGTGATTTTCATCAAGAAACACCCGCGTTTTCATCAAAATTAGCGGAATTACAGTTTCTTTCCAAGAAAATAAAATACGAAAAATCAGACGGAAAAGTGATTGGCAAACACCAGGGTGCACATTATTTCACGATCGGGCAAAGCAAAGGTCTGGGCATCGGCGGCCATGTGGAATCCTGTTTCATCATTTCCCGCGATATGGAGACCAATACTATTTTTGTGGGTGAAGGCAGAAACTTTCCGGGATTATTCCGTAAAGCTCTAAAAATCGAAAACTCTGAAGTTCACTGGGTTCGTGACGATCTGCGTTTGCAAAATGGAGAATCCATGAAAGTACAGGCCAGAATCCGGTACCGACAGCCTTTGGAAGAAGCGACGCTTTACCAGTTTGAAGATGGATTTTATATTGAATTTGAACACCCACAATCTGCCATTGCAGAGGGGCAGTTTGCAGCGTGGTATCTGGACGATGAATTGGTGGGAAGCGGTGTAATCGCTTAGTAAGCTTAGTGCAGGATTTTCAAATTCGTTTATTTATAGATTGTAGAAAGTTTACAAATTTCGAGCCCCCGCACAAATCCTCAATGAAATTACCGGCTTAAATCAGCCGATTTCTGCTGATTTTTTAATTGTTTTCTGCCAGATAATTTGAAAGCACTTTATCCATCAATTCTTCTTTTGTCAAATGATGAAAAATGGTTTTAACCTGCTGTCTTACCTCATCAGGAATCTCGCGGTTGGGTTTTGTTTTGAAGACTTTTTTCGCCCAAACCAAAGTATTGTTCCATTCGATCGCTTCGGCATCGGCTTTTTTTATCTCTTTGAATTTAATACCCAATTCTTGTTCAAAACCGGCAATTTCTTTCACTTCCTCCTGCTGAATAATCGTCATCGAAAGTCCGTTTGCTCCTGCTCTGCCCGTTCTTCCGCTGCGGTGCACATAAGCTTCATGCGTGTCCGGCAAATGATAATTCACCACATAGGCTAATTCTTTGACATCGATACCTCTTGCGACCAAATCGGTAGCCACCAAAATATCGATATATCCTTCGCGGAACTGATCCATAATACGGTCCCGGATTCCCTGCGTTAAACTTCCGTGCAAAGCGCCAGAGGAGATTTTACGGATCGCAAGATTTTTCGCCAGTTTATTAACGGCTGCTTTGGTTTTACAGAAAATAATTCCTCTGCCTCCTTCCTGCGAGTTTAAAAAGTGTAAAAGCACATCTAATTTCTCAATCGGCTCTACGACAATATACTGGTGATCAATACCTTGATGTCCGACGGTCGCCATTTCAGAGTTAATGGAAACCGCATTTTTCGACATATAATTATGAACGATATCTTTTAGTTCACCCGGCATTGTCGCACTGAATAAATAAGTGCGGCGGTTTTTAGGCATCGCTTTCAAAATCGGCATCAAATCATCTTTTAAAGCCTGAAACATTTCATCAGCTTCGTCCAAAACCAAGTTTTTCAGGGATTTAATGTCCAGTGCTCCTTTTTCCAACAGATCTAAAAAACGGCCCGGGGTTGCCACGATGATATGCGTCGGAGATTTCAACTCTTCTATTTGTGATTTCACCGTATTTCCTCCCGTCAGCAAGACGAATGAAACCTCAGGAATATATTTGGCAAAATCTTTAAGATTATTAAAAATCTGCTGGCTCAGTTCTCTGGTAGGCGATAAAATAACCGTTTGAATATTCTTATTATCAACATCGACCAACTGTATCAACGGCAGTCCGAAAGCGGCAGTTTTACCTGTTCCGGTTTTTGCCAGTGCAACCAAATCTTCATTCTGATTGAGAATCACGGGAATAACCTGATCCTGAATATCAGTCGCAACCGTTATTTCTAAATCGGTTAAGGCTTTTTGAAGTGGATGAATAATTCCTAAGTCGGATATCAGTGTGGACATGCTTATTTTTTTTACAAAGATAACCACAGTTTTCGTGAATTAGCTGGTCTTGTATTATAAAAACTCCGAAAATGAATATTCCGCAGCTAATTTATAAAGTGAAATCACTTTCATATTCCCTATTTTAATTAGTCAACCAATCTTTAAAATCCTTTACCCGATCGCGGCTCACCGTGATTTCTTCTTCCGGCTGAAACTCCATTTCCACTTTATAATAAGGCGAAATATGAATATTTTTAATGAAATTGGAATTGATGATGAACTGTCGGTTTACTCTGAAAAATTTCTTTTCCTCCAAAACTTCCTGTAACTCATCTAAAGTAAAATCGGTGGGATAAGTTCTCTCTTTGGTCTGAAGGTAAACGATTTTGTTTTCGCTATAAAAACAGGAAACCTCATCGGTTTGAACAATCTTTAAATTATAACCGATCTTGACTAAAACACGGGATAATTTCTGTTTCTCTTCTTTAATTAAAGATTTGATTTCCAATGAATTATTAGACGATTCTGAAGGTAGGAAACTTTTAAATTTATTGATGGCTTTTTCCAGATCTTCTTCCATAATCGGTTTCAAAAGGTAATCAATGGAATTCAGCTTGAAAGCTTTCAGAGTATATTGGTCAAAAGCCGTTGTATAAATCATAAAACTTCTGGTGGGAACTCTTTCAAAAATATCAAAAGATAATCCGTCGCCTAAAACAATGTCTGAAAATATCAAATCCGGATGTTGATTATTCTGAAACCAATCCAAACCTTCTTCCACAGAATTAAGCGTTGCAACTAATTCTAAATCAGTGAATAAACTGATTAATCTTTCAAGTTTTCGGGCAGCAGGTTTTTCATCTTCAATGATGACGGTTTTTATCATATTTTAAAATTAATAAATAAAAGGAATAAGTTTTTTAGTTTTCTTCATATAATCGGTATACTCTTTCCCAAACCGTTCTGTCAAAACCCTTTCTTCGATTTTTATCCGGTAGAGAAACATCAGAAAAACAGGAACCACCAGAATAACTGCAGAAATATAATTGTTTAAAACGATCGCCAAACCAAGAAAAGTGAGCAGGGAAAAAAAATACGAAGGATGCCTCACATATTTATAAAAGCCGTTGGTTATTAACTGATGGTCTTCTCTGATCGTGACATCTACCGTGAAATATTTCCCCAAATTATTAATGACCATTAACCTAAATACAACGCCCAGGAAAAGAAAAACCACACCGACCAACTGTATTCCTTCCCTTTGATAAAAAGGAAAACCCGTTGCCTTAGCAACAAAAATCCCGAAAAAAATACTGAAACCGATGACCAGCCATAAACGTGAAAGCGACTTTTGGTCTTTCCCTTTTGCATCAGCACTTCCTGATCTCATTCTCAGGAGAAGATAAATTTCTGAAAGCCCCCACAGAACCATAATGATATTTATTATTGTATTCATGCTATTTGAATTGATCCATTAATTCTTTAATTTTTTTTTCTTCCCAATCTTTGCCGAGAAAGATATTGGGAAAAAAAACCGTGATTCCATGAGCGGCGAGGACGATTCCCCAGATGATCGCTGTCCAGTAATTATCCATATCAGTAAGCGTTTCACCAGACTGCCTGTTGCCGGCGATGATAAATAAATTCACCAATACAAAAACAGTAGCGTGGATATAAAATCCCTTAATCTTTTTCACACGTTCTTTCGCTCTGATATACCGAAGGTCGTTTTCGTTATAATTTTCCATGGTATTATCTATTAAATTGTTTGTCCATCATTTTCTTCTCCCAGCTTGAATTAAAGAGGAATATCTTCACTGCCCGAATCGCTAAAATAAGTCCCCAAATCCAAAAAATACCCGAAAATTTATTAAAACTTAAAAATGTAATTTCTCCTGTTAAATAATAATTCCTAAAACTATGGATCGCCAACACAATGGCAAAAACAGTAAAACTTACATAGAATTTTTTGAGTTGACTGACTCGTTCTTTGGCGATAGAATAATCTATTTCTTGCTTGGTTAAATTTTCCATTATTTTGAATTTTCTTTATCTAAAATTTTCTGGATCTGTTTTTCTTCCCAGTTGCTGCTAATTCCAAACACCTTGACTGCGTTTAAACTCAAACCAAGCCCCCAACCGAACATCGGCCACCAAAACCAGTGGTAGTCCGGCGAAGTCCGCACGTTTATAAAAATCAGGAAAGGAATGACCAAACAATACGAGAGGAGATTTCCGTAGAATCCTTTCAATTCTTTTACTCTTTTCGATGCTCTCTGATAGGCAATCGACTCTTGCGAAAGCGGTATATTCATTGCTGTTTTTTTTTGGGTAAGAATTGGAATTTTCACTCTGAAGAAATCACTTGATTTTTCGATGAAAACATTTTGTTTTGTAAGTAAAGCGTAACGCTGAACAATATTTGAAAGCCCAATTCCGGCGCTTTCTTTCATCTGCTCTCTTTGCTGTAAATTATTTTCGATAAAAAGATAACCGTTCTCAGAATAGATTTCAATGTTCAATGGTTTGCCGGAGGTGGCAAAATTATGTTTGATGCTGTTTTCTAAAAGCAGCTGCAGCGATAATGGAACGACGTACGATTTCAGATCTTTTTCATTAACATTAAAGTCGAAAGTTACGCTGTCTTCGAACCTCGTTTTTAATAAATCACAATAGGTTCCTGCAAATTCTATTTCTTCTTCTACGGTCACTAACTCTTTGTCTTTCTGTTCCAAAACGTAGCGGTAAATCTTCGACATCGACAATGTAAACCGCTGTGCCTGCTCGGAATTCTCATCAATTAAAGCGCTTAATACATTTAAAGAATTAAATAAAAAATGAGGATCAAGCTGATTCTTTAAACTTTCAAACTGAGCATTGGCAGATTTTGCGATGAGTTTCTGCTGTACGACTTCCTGTCTGGTCGAACTTTTCAAGGCTTCTATAAATCCTTTTGCATGTAAAACGGCAGAAATCAGCAAGGAGATATTAATGGTAAACCAATTCACAAAACCCATCGTGCCGGAAAAGAATTCAGCGAAGTCCTGTTTCTGATAAATAATAAAATTGACGTAATTACAGAAAAGAACCAAAACAATATTCACCAGCAGCGTTCCTAAAATCCCCAGAACAGTTCTCGTGCGGGTATCTTCCACCCAAGAGTATTTTCTGTTCAGAAAATCATTAACCAAGCCGTTTCCGATGGAGATTGTAAAGCTGTACAAACCTGCAATCACCATGTTTAAAAGATAGAGCTCCGGTGTTTTTTCATCGGTAAAAAACACAAAAGTGAGCGTTCCGATAAAAAACGTTATCCATGATATCGTGATTAAACTCTTTCTGTTCATAATCTATTGATTGGTACAAATGTATGCGTGATTAAAGGTAAATAAAATATTTTTTTACTGAACGGTAAATTTTGGTCACTAAAGGGCAAAAAAAACAACCACCGGATAATCCGATGGTTGCTTTATCATTAAGTTCAGCAATCTATTTCATTTCTGAAATCACATTGATGGCTTCCTGAAGGTATAAATCCCGTTGAAGATTCTTAGTCCAGTTCTCTGTTTTTTTGGTGAAAGCTTCATCCGTTTTTTCCCGGATTGCTTCATCTGGGTTCAAGGTAAATTTCAAACCGTTATTGAATTTTTCCAGACCTTTAAATTTCTTGATCTGTGATTTTCTGGTCTGCATAACTTCATTGAATTTCTTTTGATTGAGTGAAATCGTTTCCTCTTTATCAAGATTTTCTTTCCACTGCGCTGATTCCTGTATCAGTTGGTAGGTTTTGTTGTTTTTCAATCTTCCTTCCACTCCTTTTTGTAAAGCTGCTGCTGAGAAATAATTGACAGGCTGGTATTCTGCGGCCGGAATTTTATCCCAAGCCAACGCATATTCGTCGTAGCGCTCACCAATCTCGGCATACGTATAGAAGTCTTTCATTTGAATATCAGAAACGATCCCTTTTCTCTGGTTGGATTCTCCAGAAATTCTATAGAATTTTTGAATGGTCAGTTTTAAAGATCCGAAATCATCGGTCGAATTCAGGAATCTGTTCAGATCAACAAAAGTCTGAACCGTTCCTTTTCCGAAAGACTGCGGCGAACCGAGGATCAGTCCACGGCCGTAATCCTGCATTGCTCCCGCCAAAATCTCCGATGCTGACGCAGAAAGTTCATTTTGCATAATCACCAGTGGACCGGTCCAAACCGGGGCATTCGTTTTATTTTTAAGCGTTTGAATTTTTCCGTTACCGTCTTTCACCTGAACATAAGCTCCGGCATTCATAAACAAGCCCATGATATCACCGACTTCCGTTAAACTTCCGCCGCCGTTATTTCTAAGGTCAAGCACGATTCCCTGAACGTTTTGGGCTTTTAATTTAACAAGTTCATTTTTAATGTCATCAGAAGCATTTCTCCCTTTCGGGTCTTCAAAATCGGCATTGAAACTTGGCAGACTTATAAAGCCATATTTTTTACCATCCGGCGCATCCACGACAATACTTCTGGCAAAAGTATCCTCAATGGCTACTTCTTCGCGGGTCATGGTTACTTCCTTGATTGATTTATCTTTCTTTTCCACGGTCAAAACCACCTTCGTTCCTTCTTTACCGCGAATCAGCCTTACCGCTTCATCTACCAGCATTCCTACGACACTCACGGCATCCTGATCCGGGCTGGATCTCACTTTTAAGATTTTATCACCCGCTGAAAGCTGTTTCGATTTCCAGGCTGGTGCACCGATGGTCAGTTCACCCAAATAAAGATAGCCTTTTCTCTCCTGGATCACCGCACCGATTCCGATGATTTTTCCTTTAAACTGGGTATCGAAATCTTCTTTGTTTTTCGGCGAATAATAATTGGTGTGCGGATCAAAAACTTCGGTGTACGCGTTCATATAAACGGTAAACCAATCCATTTTATTTCTTTTCTTGAACCTTCGGAAAGTGTCTGTTACCAGATCTTTCACCTCTTCTGTTGCTTTAATTCTTTTAGCTTCGGGAGTTAGAATTTCAAGTTTGATGGTATCTTTTAAATTAAATTTCTGTACAGAATCTTTTTTCTCTTTCTGCATTTCTTCTTTCGCCGTCAAAGATTCCATTTCCTGCAGAATATTATACTTGATATATTTCTTCCACTCTGCGGCAAGTTCGGCCTGATTGGCGGGATTATTCTTTTTCTTCGGTTCTAAAACAAGCGTTTCATCTTCATCTAAATTGATCGGTTTGTTTAAAATATCCTGGGTGATTTTATCTATTTCATCAACTCTCTGATACAGCCTATCAACGGTTAATTTATAAAATCTTAAATCCCCCTGATTAAGATAATCATCGAGTTTACTGTAATGCTGCGCAAATTCTGCCATATCGGACTGCAGAAAGTATCTTTTTGAGTTATCTACCATTTCAAAATAATGCTTGTAAACTTCCTGTGAATAAGCATCGTTAATAGGTTTTGGCGAATAGTGCAAATAACTGAGCGTATTTTTCACGCTGATCATGATGGTCGACATTTTCTCGTCGTCATTTTTTGGGGTGTTAAAACAAAACACCAAACTCGTCAACGGAATGAAAAGCAATAATCTATTGAGGTTAAATTTTTTGAACATATAGTTGTTAAATAATGTAATATATAATTTGTTGAAACTAATCCATAAATGTTACAGGATTTTTCAATGTATCAAAATTAGTACCTTATTTAGAATAAAGTAAGATTTTTAAAAAATTTTACAGAATTCATTTCAATTTTATACAAAATCATCTTCTTAGAAATAAAACTGTAAGCCAAACTTAATTCCGAATTTTTTAGCGTTGGGATTTTCAAGATAGTTTCCCCGCCAGTTGAAATCTACTCTAAGAATTCTCACATTGCCAAAGCCGATATTTTCGATTCCAAAACCATATTCATAATACGGTTTCTTTTCCGGCGCCGAGAGATTCTGATTTCCCGCATTCATTAAAGCAGAACGTTCCATTAAGCTTCCCATCGCAGTTCTGTAAAAAGCGACTTCTCTTAATTTTAATTTTTTAATCAAAGGAATATAAGACAGGATTTTTCCGTTAAAATGATGTTCTGCCTGAAAAGTTACATACTGATCCGCCACAAACTCGTAGTAATTCAGCAAAGCAAAAGTATTGGGCATAAGGTTATAAGACTGATTTCCCGGAATAATATTTTGAAGAGCCAACGGCAGTTTATTGAAGTTTTTACCGGCCTCCACATTCAGCATCAGTCGTCCGAAGCTTTTTAAAAGAATCGGCTGATAATAATAAAGCTGCAGTTTACTGTAATTAAAATCTGACCCGAAAACGCCCTCTAATCCCTGGGTATATTTCAACATAACCGTTGGTGCCAAAGTGCTGTGTTCATAACGGTCTACGCCATATTGCGAAAAAACGGCTCCTGGTCTCGCCGTAAGACTTAGCACCAACTTCGAATCATTCAGCTCAGAATACCGCTGATTGTTTTTATAAAAATCTAGAGAAAACTTTTCCGGAAGTGCCGATTTAGTGGTTTGGTTGGTAGCATCCAGCCTTACTGTAAAATTTTTAAAAGGATCGATTGCTGCAAACGCACTTACCTGATTCACAGAACTCAAATAAAAATTAGTACCGGAACTCAAAACTCCCGACGAAGCGAAAGAGCGCGTCATGATCCCCTCGTCTCCTGTAAGTTGCGCACCCAACTGTAGAATATCCCGCCTCGTTCCGATGCCTAAAGTAAATCTATTGTCACGGTTAAACATTTTCCGGAATTCGAGTCCATATTTCAGCTGATGATCTTTGAATCCATACGCGGTATAAAAAGCCGCCCGCCAAGTGTCATTCGCAGAAAAATAAGTTCTTGCACCTACCCGTAACCGGAAACCTTCCACTTCATTGAATCCGATGACGGAATAAAGATCCCCAAAATCGATGGCTTTAAAAGCATTGTAATAACCGGATGAAACGACTTCGTATATTTTGACTGCTTTTTTAAACTGAGGAACCTCCTGAAGTTCATCCATCATCACATAAACATTCGCTTCAGACTTTGATAATTCTTCTTTCCTGTTTTCCTTCCAATAAGCTTCGTCTTTGATATATTCCGCATCCGTTAAAGAAGTTACTTTAGTTTCAAAAACCGTGTCGCTTAATTTTTGATCAAAAAGGTAATCAGAGAAAATCACGGTTTTCTTAGCAGTAATACTTTTCGAATTTTCTTTCTTGCCGAAAACCGACATTTGAATTTCCTGGTACTTTTTCTTTGGTAAAAAAACAGCATCATTCGGATTGTCAAATTCTAAATCGTAATAAAAACTATTTACAAAGTTTACATTAATGCTTTTTGTTGATTTTAAAGTCGCTTTTACGACCGCATAATTTTCTTTTGAAATATATAGTACGCCGTACATCGACAATACATCTTTTCTTTTTGGTGAATAGGTAATTCGGTAACAATCATTACCATTGATACTTTCTTCGCCTAAAAGCTGATAATCGTACGCCGAAAAACCATCTGTGGCAATGGGGCTGGTAAATCCGATGTTGAAGAAATTGAGGACATTATCATAAATATCGATTTCTTTATAAAGATTTTTCGCCGTATTGGCCATCGCATCACTGCTCGAAAGTCCCGATGTTTTATTGGCCAAAATTTCCCGCTTCTCTTTTCTGTCAGGTTCGTTTCTTCCGTAATTTTTATAAAGGGTTTCATTAAAGTAAACCGGCAGTGACAAATGATTGGCCTGGTCTAAAGTATCTGCGTATTTAAATATAAAACCCACCTTGTTAAAAATCTTTTTCCGGGTAAAAGTAGAATCCAGATTGGCGAGATCCAGCTCGATTTTCTCGTATTCTTCGTACTGATAATCATGGAACTGAGACAGCCCGTTGCTTTTCTTCCGTTTCCAGACTTCCTGTAAAATAGCATATGCCGGATTATCTTTCTTTTTAGTTTTCTTAGAAACTTTAATTTGCACTTCATCGATATTGGTTTCTCTCACCTGAGAAAATGCAAATACAGAAGTTAAAATAAGAAGCAGAAAAATAATTCTAAAATATTTCATAAATAAATGCGGTCAAAAATCGTTTAAAATTTACGTCTCAGACAACTGGCAAAAGTAATATAAAAATTCACGTCGTCCTGTAATCTCCAGCTTCTTAATAAAAAAAGTAGTATTCAAAGCTTTACTTCTATTACAGTGCCAAAAAACATTAAACTTTATTAAGAATGCCCGGATTGTCTTTTTAAAGAATTATTTTTGTGAAAAATCATTTTACATTCATGGAAAAACCATTAATATTAGTCACCAATGACGACGGAATTACCGCTCCCGGAATTAGAAATCTTGTGAAATTTATGAACGAAATTGGCGAGGTCATCGTGGTTGCTCCCAATTCGCCACAATCCGGAAAAGGTCATGCCATCACCATTGATTCCACTTTAACTTTTGAAGAAATCAATTTAGAAGGTCCGCAGAAAGATTATTCCCTTAGCGGAACACCGGTGGACTGTGTAAAGTTTGCCCTGGATAAAATTTTGACCAGAAGACCCGATCTGGTGGTCTCAGGAATTAATCACGGCGCGAACTCTTCCATCAATGTGATCTATTCCGGGACGATGAGTGCCGCGGTAGAAGCAGGTGTAGAAGGTTTGCAGGCCATCGGTTTCTCTCTCCTGGATTTTTCCTGGGATGCAGATTTCTCCCATGCCAAAGAACACATTCAGAATATTGTGAAAAAAGTATTAGAAAATCCTTTGCCGAAAGGAATTGTTCTCAACGTCAATATTCCTAAATTAGCAGAACAAGAAATAAAAGGCGTAAAAGTCTGCCGGCAGGCCAATGCCAAATGGGAAGAAAATTTCGATGAAAGAATTAATCCACACGGTAAAAAATATTTCTGGCTCACCGGTTATTTCAATAATATGGATGACGGTCACGATGCTGATGAAACAGCACTTGCTGATGGTTATATCTCGATCGTTCCGGTAAAATTTGATATGACGGCTCACGAACATTTACTGCATCTTCGGGCTATATTGGAGTAATAACAGCCCTACTGATTCTTAAACTCTTATCCTTTCTTTAATTTTTAAAATTTAAAAAATGCGCATAGAAAACGAACTCAAATTAGGATTCAAAGACGTGATGATCCGTCCGAAAAGGTCGACTCTTAAATCGCGTTCACAAGTAAGTTTAGAAAGAACATTCACTTTCAGAAACTCCCAGAAAATATGGACCGGTGTTCCCATAATTGCAGCCAATATGGATACCGTGGGAACTTTTGAGATGGCAGAGGCTTTGGCAAAAGATCAAATTATCACTGCCATTCACAAACATTATACTTTAAGTGAATGGTCGGATTTTCTTAAAAATCAAGAAGATTCCATTTACGATTATATCGCTTTGAGTACAGGAATTAGCAAAGCGGATGAGGAAAAAATTCAGCAAATAGTGCATGCGCATCCAAAGATTAATTTTTTATGCATTGATGTTGCCAATGGCTACTCTGAATATTTCGTGGGCTTTGTAAAAAAAATGCGTCAGATTTTTCCTGATAAAACGATTATCGCAGGAAATGTAGTGACCGGCGAAATGGTAGAAGAATTAATTCTGGCGGGTGCCGATATCATCAAAGTCGGGATCGGGCCCGGTTCGGTTTGTACGACGAGAATAAAAACCGGTGTCGGCTATCCGCAACTTTCTGCGATTGTAGAATGTGCAGATGCCGCGCATGGACTTGGCGGCCATATCATTTCGGATGGCGGCTGTAAAGTTCCGGGCGATGTGGCAAAAGCCTTTGGCGGCGGCGCAGATTTCGTGATGTTGGGTGGAATGTTTGCCGGACACGACGAAAGTGGCGGAGAAATCGTAGAAGAAAACGGCAGAAAATACCGGCTTTTTTACGGGATGAGTTCGCAAACTGCCATGGAAAAACATTCGGGCGGCGTTGCAGAATACCGCGCTTCAGAAGGAAAAACCGTGAGAGTGGTTTACAAAGGCGCCGTTGCTGAAACCGTGAAAGATATTTTGGGCGGCGTGCGGTCAACCTGTACTTATGTTGGCGCTTCTCAATTGCGGGAACTTTCAAAAAGAACGACTTTTATTCGGGTAGCGGAACAGGAAAACCAGGTTTTTGGAAGTTAAAATCTTCATCCGAATATCATCAATAATGCTCTGATTTTTCGGAGCATTATTTTTTTTCCGAAAGAAGAGCGGTTTTTTATTCCAACCATTTTTCAATCTGCAGTTCAGCCATATCGATGCAAGCTTTTTCATTTTTTAAAGCAAAAATGGATAGCTCTGTACATCCGATTACAACAGGATTTTGTACCGAATATTTTTTAATTAAATTTTTAAAAAATGATTGCTGTGCAGAAGATGCTGTATTTTGGTAAACTTCTTTTCTGAAATTATCCACCCAAATTTGATCTTCTGAGGCCGGTTTTAAAATAACAATTCCTTTTTCAGAAAATTTCTTTGCTAAATATTCAGAATTCATGGTATATAAGGTTCCAAAAAGGAAAATCTTCGAAATTCGGTTTTGCGTTAAATAATCCAAAGTTAACTGCACAGGATGACAGATTTCAAAAGGGATTTTTATCTGATCCAGGGTTTCGTGCAGCGTGATATTGGGAATAAGTAATTTTGTAATTCCAAGATTTGCCATCTCTTCGAGAATAATTTTCAGTTTCGGAATCAGGACTTTAAAATTATTGGGTAAAAATGGGTTTATCTCCTGAAAATCAATTTGATATAACAGCAACGGACATGTTGAAAACTCAGAATGACATTCTTGGTATTTCCGGTGTATTTGGTTAAGATAATATTTGGTGGAAGCTGAACCTAATCCTAAAATTCCACGACGGGCCAGATCTGCTTTCATTTTTTAGTAAGAATATAATCCGCAAAAAAATTCTTTGAATCCAAAAATTTGCGGGTGATTTCCAACTGGGAATCCTTGAGTAAATTCTGTAAAATTTCATCGGTGTATTTTCTGGAAATCTCGGTGTGAATTGTTTCATTTTCTTCAAAGTCAAAATACTGCTCCAATTCTTTGATGAAGACGGAATGCTTTTTTTTGCTTCTCAAATAGCTTTTTGCAATGCCTTCTTTTTCAGTATATTCGGGTGCATGTTCAAAATTTTCAAGGTCAAAATCGGCACCCAGTTCTCTATTAATTCTTCTTAATAGATTTAAATTAAAGGCGCTGGTAATTCCGGAAGCGTCATCATATGCCGGAAGAACGATGTCTTTTGATTTTAAAAGATCTAATCCCAGAAGCAGTTTTTCATTCTTTTTTAAATGAGCTGCAATCTTATGTAAAAATTGAGCTGCAATTCCGTCCGGCATATTCCCTAAACTGGAGCCGATGAATAAAATAACTTTCGGTTTATCCGAAGAAAAAAGCTGGTCTAAAACCTGAAAATAATCTCCCTGTTTCGGATCACATTTTAAGTTGGGAAATAAGTTCTGCATTCTTTCGGTAATTACAGAAAGGCTGTTTTTTGAAATATCGACCGGAATATATTTAAATTTAAAGTTCTTTTCCAGTAAAGTTTGCAACAGGTATTGCGTTTTCTTTCCGTCGCCGGCTCCCAGTTCGATCAATTCAAATTCTTCAGTATTGCTGATCTCAAAAGACTGGATGATGGCTTCGCTTTGTTGGCTGAAAATCTCCAGTTCGGCATTGGTCAGATAATATTCGGGCATTTCCATAATTTGCTGGAAAAGCTCATCTCCTGCTTTATCGTAGAAATAATGCGATGAAATACATTTGGGGTTTTGGCTGAGGCCAGCCTTAACATCTCTTAAAAATGGGTCGTTTTCTGTCATCTTGCTAATCTTATGCCGGTGACTTGCCAGCGGTGTTTTGGGTGAAAAAAGTTTCTGTAGGTTTTTCTTTCATGGCCTTTGGGTGTTGCAGTTGAAGCTCCCCGCAAAACCATTTGACTGACCATAAATTTTCCGTTGTATTCTCCGGCCGCTCCTTCTGCAATCCGAAAACCAGGATAAGGAAGGTAGGCAGAGTACGTCCATTCCCAGCGTTTTCCCCAATCCAGTTGGTCTTCGGCGGCTTCCCATTCAAATTCAGTAGGTAATCTGAGGCCTTTCCAGGTTGCGAAAGCCTGAGCTTCGTAGAAAGAAATATGGGTTAAAATATGATTGGGCTCAATGGGTTTTAGTCCTTCTAACGTGTACGAAAACCATTTTCCTTCGATTTGTTTCCAGTAAAGCGGCGATTTTA
Organism: Chryseobacterium sp. MDT2-18; assembly: GCF_030815285.1. Classification (NCBI taxonomy): domain Bacteria; kingdom Pseudomonadati; phylum Bacteroidota; class Flavobacteriia; order Flavobacteriales; family Weeksellaceae; genus Chryseobacterium; species Chryseobacterium sp. MDT2-18. The sequence goes on from NZ_JAUSWQ010000002.1 coordinate 18,954, forward strand.
CTTGATTTTCATTTATCCAAGACCAACCTTCATCGAGCCAGAATCTAAAGTTTTCATAGCCGCCGGCTTCCATGAATTCAAGAAATTCTGCGTTGGTAACGAAAGCTTTTGAAATTTGAAATTCATGTAAAAAGACTTTGTGTCTTCCTTTTTCATTATCGAAATGAAAACCATCTCCTTTATAACCAATTTCGTAGATTCCTTCAGGAATTTTGATCCAACCGGTATCGCTATTTTCCTGAGCGGTAAGGTTGAACTTCTCTTTATACACAGGGAAAACAGGATTGTAAGAAAAGGTATGTTTCAGATCCGTAATCAGGAGTTCCTGATGTTGCTGCTCATGATTAATTCCTAAAATAAGAAGTTCCTCTAATTCGGAACTGGAATTGGTCTGTAACAATTTTCCGATATGGGCATCGACATATTTCCGGTATTCGTAAACTTCTTTCACCGTCGGGCGCGTGATTGTTCCCCGTTCGGTGCGAATGGCTCGATCGCCCAAAGTGTGGTAATAACTGTTGAACAAAAAACCAAAATGAGGATTGAAAACCCTGTAACCGGCTAGAAATTTTTTAAGAATTAGCTCCTCAAAAAACCACGTGGTGTGACTGAGATGCCACTTTGGAGGACTTGCAAAATCAACAGGCTGAGGAATGTAATCCTCAATTTCTAGAGGCTCACAAAGGGAAACGGTTTGTGCCCGCGTGTTTTGAAATATTTGAAATAGAACACTCATAAATTTTGACTAAAAATTATAAGTGTTTGAAATACAAAAAATATTCCGCAACGAAAAATAATCAACTGATTACTAATAAATAACAAAAAAATTCTTACTAAAAATCTAAAGTGGCGTACGATAAATTTTTAGTAAGAAAAACATCATTGGAATCTAGCCCAGATCGAAGCGGCATCCTTTTTCTTTTTTCCCGAAAAAGAAAAAGATATAGCGGAGAGCTGGACTGCATTTTATAAGAAGCGAAAATTTTGTAGCTCCTTTAAAAGAAATTTACAGAATTAAGTCAACATTCCACCATCAACATTTAAAACCTGTCCTGTGATATAATTGGACCTATCGCTCGCTAGGAAAACACAGGCATTCGCCACATCTTCCGGCTGACCGCCTCGTTTCAAAGGAATTGCATCTCTCCATCCCTGCACGGTTTTTTCGTCTAAAGCAGCCGTCATTTCAGTTTCAATAAATCCTGGAGCCACCGCATTGCAACGGATATTCCGGGAACCCAGTTCTAGTGCGATCGATTTTGAAAAACCAATTACACCGGCTTTTGACGCCGCATAATTGGCCTGTCCAGCGTTACCTTTTACTCCAACGACCGACGTCATATTGATAATTGACCCCGATTTTGCTTTCATCATTGGCTTGATTACCGCTTTGGTCAGGTTGAATACCGAATCCAAATTCACTTTTATGATGGTGTCCCAATCGTCTTTTGACATTCTGAGCATTAAATTATCGCGCGTAATTCCGGCATTATTGATCAAAATATCGATTTTACCAAAATCTGCAAGCACATCCGCAGCTAACTGCTGAGCCGCATCGTAATCGGAAGCATCTGACTGATAAGATTTTACCTTGGTTATCTTTCCTAATTCTTGCTCCAAAGCTTTTGCTTTATCGACAGAACCGGCGTAGGTAAAAGCAACCTCTGCTCCTTCTTTCGCAAAAACTTCTGCGATTCCTTTTCCGATTCCGCGTGTTGCTCCTGTGATCAGGGCAACTTTTCCTTCTAATAATCCCATATTCTTTCGTTTATTTTTCTAGGTTTTTGTATTTATTTTTAGACAAAGGTTTCTCGTCTTCATCTTCTTTCGTGTCAACATTATTGATAATTAAAACGATTTCCCCTTTTAAAGTTTTACTTTTGGAAAAGTCAATTAACTCATTGATATTCCCTCTTTTAGTTTCTTCAAATTTCTTTGATATTTCGCGGCTTAAACTCACTTTTGTCTCTTCACCAAAGAATTCTCTGATCTGTTCTAAAGTGGTATTTATCTTATGTGGACTTTCATAAAGAATGATGGTTTTTTTCTCTTCTGCCAACTGTTTAAGTTTGGTTTGCCTTCCTTTTTTCTGGGGTAAAAATCCTGCAAATAAAAACTCATTATTCGGTAATCCCGAAACCACCAAAGCCGGAACAAAAGCTGTTGCTCCCGGTAAACACTGCATTTCTAATTTTTCATCGGAAACTGCTTTTGCCAACAAATAACCTGGATCTGAAATTCCCGGTGTTCCTGCATCGGTAATAATGGCAATGTTTTGTCCGTTTTTTAAATCGTCAATTACTTTCTGCGTCGTCTGATGCTCGTTATGTAAATGATACGATTTTAATGGTTTAGATATTTCATAATACTTCAAAAGAAAACCCGAAGTCCGGGTATCTTCACATAAAATATAATCGACTTCTTTCAGAATTTTTACCGCTCTGAAAGTCATGTCTTCTAAATTCCCAATCGGTGTTGGAACAAAATATAGGAGTCCGCTCATTTTTTATTTTTTTCTATGGGAATGAATTCCAACATATTATATTGATTTGCGTTGGAATAAATTCCGACGCTCATTTTCATTGGGATAAATTGCAACGCATTACAGATGATCATACAGTTCTTTGCAAAAATGCTCTAAGCCAGGATCTCTCGCACCCATTAACAATAAAACTGTTCCGGGTTTTAATTCCGGTTTTAGAGCTTCCAGCAGTTGGTTTCTGTCTTCTATAAAATGGGCGTTTTTGCCTTTTGCTTTAATTCCTTCGATTAAATCATTGGCTGAAATATCTTTCACAGCGGTTCCTCCTGCGTAGAAAATTTCGCTCATCCAAATTTCATCCTGTGGTCTTAATGCCTCGGAAATTTCCTGAATGAAATCGTCTTTCAAAAACCGTGTCGGTCCGTAACCATGAGGCTGAAACCACGCAATCACTTTCTCCGCCAAAGGTTGACAGGCTTTAATCGAAGCGGCACATTTCGCAGGATTGTGGGCATAATCATCAATGACCCAAACTCCATTTTTCTGTCCGAGGATTTGATGGCGCCGGTAAATTCCCTCATATTTTGCTAAACTTTCGGCACAGGTTCTCAAATCAATGCCGATCTGATGAGCCACAGCAATTGCAGCCGCTGCATTTTCCACGGAATGTTGTCCTATAGAATTCATCTGAAATTTCTGGGTCAGAACTTCAAAGGTTAAAGAAAAACCCTCCTGGTTAAAATTCTCAGCAGAATAACCAGCCTCTTTATTTTGAAATCCAAAGTCATTTTCCGAATTCGCCGACAATGATCTACCCAATGTATTGGATTGATTTACAACGAATAAACCTTTTGTATTCCTTTTAAAAATGGTAAATAATTCAATCAATTCACCGATTTCCTGATGATCTTTATCAATGTTTAAAAGCAGTCCGATTTCCGGTTCATATTGAACAACAGATCCGTCGCTTTCATCGGCTTCGATGATTAACCATTCTCCTTTTCCAACCGCAGCATTTCCTATTTTTCCTTCTTTGATAATGCTTGTCAATCCTGCACCGGAAATAATACTCGGTTCAAAATCAGCATCTAATAAGATTTGGTATAACATCGCCGAAGTGGTCGATTTCCCTGAAGTTCCGGCAACAGCAATTGTTTTTTTACTTTCAGCTATAACCGATAACAGTTCGCTTCTTTTAATAATTTGAATTCCGAGTTCTCTGGCTTTCTGAACTTCGTAAACGGTATCTTCAATGGCGGTGGAAACTACGATTAAATCGGTTTTTTCAGTGATTCCGGTTCCGTCCTGAAAATAACATCTTATTCCTTCGGCTTCTAACTGTTCCTTGGTTTTGTTGTATTCGCCGGGATGAAAATAGCGGTCGCTTCCGGAAACTTCTTTTCCAATTCCTTTTAGATATTGAGCAATGGCGCTCATTCCGACTCCCGCAACGCCTATGAAAAAGACATTTTGGAAATCTGCTATATTTCTTATCATATTCAAAGTTTCAGGGCTTACATAAATTTATTTTCTACCAGATTCCAAAGTCGTTGTGCGTATTCGTCAACTTTACTCCAGTCTTTTCGGTAATAAATTTCGCTCAGATATTGTTTAGCTTCTTCCAAAGTATTGAAGCTGTTTAGTTTTTCGATGGTTTCCTTTAGTTCCTCCTCATTTCCGGCAAATAAACTCTTGGCGAATGCTACTTTATCATTAAGGTCGAGTTTGAATTCAGTTTTTTTTCTTTCCGCCTGCATAAAATCTGTTTTAATATTAGATTTCAATAAACTGCCTTCATCCTTGCGCTCTTTCGCTGGCATTTGCTCTTCCAAAGAATCGATATCAAATAATTGCTGCACCATTTTCAGGCCTTTGATATTTGCGAGCTTAAATTTTTTCTCAGCTTGTTGGTGTGCACTTTCTCCTTTATCTTCAGGAATTTCAGTGGTGTTTTCAACCAAAGATTCGTGTTTACTGAACTTCACGATTTTTCTTCTCCGCTCCTCCAATTCTTCCAACTCTCTTTCTTTCTGCGCAACTCTTTCTGCATAATGAGCTTCCTGCTGTTCAATAATTAAAGGGATTTCTTCATTATGTCCTAAATCCAGTTCAGAAATAAAATCTGTTTGAATTCCATCATTTGGTTTTTCCCAACCTTCAGTATCCCAAGAATTATGGACCGTTTTTTCTTCAGTCTCAATTTCATCTTCAAAATCATTCAACTCATTGGTGAATTTTACTTCTTCTTCAATATGATCGTCTGCAAAATCATTTTCATTAAATCCGGTGTGTTCAGGTGATTCATCGATCGTTACATGATCATTAATAAATTGATTATCGGTATTTTCACCAGATAAAATGCGGGCAAAGCTGTCTTCATTTTTTTCTAAAATTCTTAAAAAAGCAATTCTGTCTGTCACTTCGGTAAATAAATCCTGTTTTGCCAGAAGTTCATCTTTTGAATTAATTTTACAGAGTGTTTCGAGGATTGTTTTGGTTTCAAAAAAAATTTTATCGTATATATCTTGGAGACTTTGCATATCAGAATCTTATTAAATTTCCGTAATTTTGGGCTTTTAAATCTTACGGCTAAATTAACAAATGTTTTTAGAAAATACAATAAATCACGCAAAACAAAGCGGCTGGATGGAAGTTATCTGCGGCTCGATGTTTTCGGGAAAAACTGAAGAGTTAATCCGGCGGTTGCGACGTGCAGAAATGGCAGGACAAAACGTGGAAATCTTTAAACCAAAGCTGGACACAAGATATGCAGATGAAGACGTGGTTTCTCATAATCAGAATAAAATCCGCAGCACTCCTGTAGAAAGTCCGAGCGAGATTTTATTACTAGGTTCTAACTGCGATGTGGTGGGAATTGATGAAGCACAATTCTTCGATGAAAGTATTGTAGAAGTTGCCAACAAACTGGCGAACAGCGGAATACGTGTTGTTATCGCCGGTTTGGATATGGATTTTATGGGCAGACCATTTGGTCCTATACCGAACTTAATGGCGACCGCAGAATATGTTACGAAAGTACACGCCATCTGTAAACGAACCGGAAATCTCGCCAACCATTCTATGAGAACCTCCACCAATACAGATCTGGTGCAGTTGGGTGAAACTGAAAGTTATGAAGCCGTCAGCAGAAAAGTTTTCAATGAAGAGTTTCTGAACAACGAAAAAAAATGAATTACACGACCAAACAAATTGCAGAAATTACAGGATCCCAATTAATTGGTGATGAAAATCTACACCTCAAAAATATAGCCTACGACAGCAGAACATTATTTTCCGTGAATGATACTGCTTTTCTTGCGATCAATACTTCAAAAAATTCCGGTGAAAAATATATTCAGTCAGCCATTGAAAAAGGAATCGACATCATCATCTCTGAACATTATTATTCCGACTATAAAAATATCACCTGGATCATTGTTGATAACTCCATACAATTTCTCCAAAAAATTGCGAAATATCATCTGAAACAATTTTACCTAAAAACAATCGGAATTACGGGTAGTAACGGTAAAACTATTGTTAAAGAATGGCTATATCAATCGTTATTTCATGATTATGCGACCGTAAAAAGTCCGAAGAGTTTCAATTCACAGCTGGGTCTTCCGCTCTCTTTGCTTGAAATTAATAAAAAACATCAGTTAGGAATTTTCGAAGTTGGAATTTCAAAACCTGCGGAGATGAAAATTCTTGAAGATATTTTCCCGCCACAAATCGGCGTTCTTACCCATATCGGTTCTGCACATTCTTCAAATTTTGACTCTGCTGAAGATCTTATTGATGAAAAAATTAGATTATTTGAAAATTCAGAAACGATCATTTTTAATGGAGATAATGAATTGGTTTATAATAAAATAACTGAGCGGTATTCAAGTAAAAAATTAATATCATTTGGTTTTAAAAACCGCAATAAGGTCTTTATCAAAAATGATTGGAAAAACAGATCGCAAGAGGTCTTCATTCAATATTTTGAAGAAGAATTTTCTGTTCCTGTTAACCAAAGAGATGAAGCTACGATAAGCAATGTTTTGTGTGTGATTTCAGTTTTGAAAGAATTTGGTTTTGATAACTCCAAAATTGTAGAGAAACTGAATTCTTTGAAATCGGTTGAAATGCGCCTGGAAAGCGTGAATGGAATAAGGAATAATCTCATTATCAATGATTCATTCAATCTTGATTTAGATTCTTTAAAAATTGCATTTCAGCATATTAACGAATATAATAAACCGAATAAAGTTTTAATCCTGACCGATTTTGTGGAAGGTAAAAATGCAGACCAGCTATATCAGGAAGTCGCTGCTCTAACCAATGAGCAACATTTTAAGTCCGTCTTTCTCATCGGAAACGAAATCACTAAACTGGAAAGATTGTTTGATGCTAAAACTTTTACTTTCAGTAACACGGCAGAACTTATTGACAACGTATATCTTAACCAAATAGAAGATCATTTAATTTTACTGAAAGGTGCACGGAAGTTTGAAATCGATAAAGTAAAATCTTACCTCGAACTACAGAAACACGATACCGTTTTAGAAGTAAATTTAAATTCTATCCTGCACAACATTAATGTTCATAAAGCATTACTAAAACCTGAAACCAAAATGATGGCGATGGTAAAAGCGTATTCTTACGGTTTAGGAGGTTACGAAATTGCGGAATTCCTGCAGCATCATCACATCGATTATTTAGGCGTGGCTTATGCAGATGAAGGCGTAGATTTACGGAAAAACGGTATTACAACGCCGATTATGGTAATGAATCCGGAACAGCACAGTTACAATATCATCATCGATTATAAACTGGAACCGGAAATTTATAGTTTTCGGGTGCTCGAACTGTTTAATGAGAAACTGATTCAGAAAGGAATTCAACATCGATATCCTATTCATATCAAGTTAGAAACTGGAATGCACCGTCTTGGTTTTAAGAAAGATGAACTGAGTATGCTCATTGAAAAGTTGAACTCTATGAACGTTAAAGTAAAATCTATTTTCAGTCATTTATCTTCATCTGATGATGATCAGGAAAAGGAATATACTTTAGCACAAATTCATATCTTTAATGAAAATTCACTGGCACTTATTCAAGGGATTAATGATCAGCCAATTAGACATATTCTTAACACTTCAGGAATCGTCAATTTCTCTGATTATCAATTTGATATGGTTAGGATCGGTATTGGAATGGTGGGAGTTTCCGCCCATCCTGAAATTAAAAAACAACTGAAAAGTGCAGTTACCTTTAAGACGGTAATTTCACAAATATCAACTGTAAATAAAGGTGAATCGGTCGGTTATAACCGAAAATTTAAAGCATTGGAGAATACCAATATCGCTACAATTCCCGTTGGTTATGCAGATGGAATCCCAAGATTGGTAGGAAATAATGCCGGTTTTGTAGGAATTAGAAAGAATCTTTTCCCGATTGTCGGGAATGTCTGTATGGATATGATGATGATTGATTTAGGAGATTTTGTAGCGAAAGAAGGTGAAGAAGTTATTATCTTTAACTCCAGTCCATCGCTTGAAGAGTTTGCCTCCTATTGTAAAACAATTTCTTATGAAGTATTAACGTCTATATCCCGACGAGTTAAACGTATTTATATCAAAGATTAAATGAAAAAATGTAGTATCTGTTTTCTGTTTTTATTACTCGCTATTACTTTAAATGCACAGATTAAGGAAGGTTTTACCATCCCTAAGCACCCCAAGATTGGCTTATCTCTTTCTGGTGGAGGAGCTAAAGGATTTGCACACATCGGTGTTTTAAAGGTTCTTGATTCTTTAGGCGTGAAGGTCGATTACATCTCCGGAACGAGTATGGGCGCAATTGTTGGGGGATTATACGCTTCCGGCTATACCGGAAAAGAAATAGAAAAAATCGTGATGGACACAGACTTTTACTCGATTCTTGCTAACGAAAAGACGAGACAGGAAACTACCTTTTTTAATAAATCGGTTGATAATTACATTCTTACGGTACCTATAAAAAATGGGAAAATCAACGTTTTGCCAAAGGCGATCTCTACCGGTCAAAAGAATATCTATTTGTTAAAAGAACTCTTTAAAAACGTTTCTACCATCACCGATTTCTCTAAGTTACCTATTCCTTTTATGTGTGTGGCCACGAATCTTGAAAGTGGGGATATGAAACTCTTTGAAAGTGGCGATCTGGTAAGTGCTATTATGGCAAGTTCTGCTTTTCCGTCTTTAATGGATCCGGTAAAAATTGGCGACTCGCTCTACATCGATGGAGCAATGACCATAAATTATCCATCTCAACCATTAAAAGAGAAAGGGATTGATATCGTCATTGGAGTAGATTTGAGCCAAGGTTTAGCCAGTAGAAAAGATTTACAGTCGGCAATATCCATTTTAAACCAAGTGATTGATTTTGGAATTCAGAAAGAAACAAAAATACAGTACAATTATACAGACATCAATATCCATCCAAATTTGGAAGGGATGGGAGCAACAAGTTACGATGCCAAAAAAGCCATTCTTGATTCGGGTTACGTAGAGGCCCAGAAATACATGCAGACCCTTTCATTACTGCCAAAAAAAGATCAAAAATTGCTGCGCGCACCCATGAGTACCGTCTATTCTAATGTCTATAAAATCGATAGTCTCATTCTTTTTAACGGTTATATTTTTAAAGAGAACTATGTCTTAGGTAAAATGAATCTGAAGGTCCCTTCTCTTCAAACCTACGGCGGAATCAACAAAATGATTGATAAATTATATGCGACAAATAACTACCGTTTAATCAATTATGATATCGTTGAGCAGGATAATAAAAATTTCCTGAAATTAAATGTTACAGAAGATGACACACGCTTCTTTTTACGTTTTGGACTGCATTACGATGAAATTTTCAAAACCGGATTAATGCTTAATGCTACAGCCAAAAGACTTCTATTTCGCAATTCAACCGTTTCCCTTGATGTTGTAGTGGGTGACCGGCCGCGGTATTATTTTAATTATTTTATTGACAATGGTTACATTCCGGGATTGGGTGTTTATGCATCAGGGATATCAATGGATCTAAACGATGAAACTGGTAATGTTTATGACAAGTGGAACTGGTTTCGGAACGAAATATTTCTTCAATCGATTTGGCGCGATAAATACGCAGTGGGTGCAGGTCTAAGTAATGATTATTTTGAATCTAAACCCTTTGGAAGTTCAACCTTTACCGCATCTGAAAATTACATCAATGCCTACGCTTTCATTAAAAGTGATACTCAGGATGACCGAAATTTTCCTACTAAAGGTTTTTTATTGAATGTAGAAGGGAAAGTTTTAGATATCCTGCACAAATATGATGATGGGAAGACGTTACAGGCAAAAATAACTACACAGCTGAATTTTCCCATCAATTCCTGGCTTACTTACCGTCTTGGGTTAGTTGGTGGATTTACAATTGGTGATAATTTAAGTCCCTATTACAATTATCGTTTAGGAGGTATTTTTGAACAAAATTTAGGTAATCTAGTAAGCTTTCAGGGCTATCAATTCGGTGAGGTTATTGGCAGAAACATCCTAAGTTCATCAAATACACTTCAATTCAGAGTGGCAAAAAGCTATTTTATAGACACCAATATTTCATTTGCTAACCTTTTTGATGATCACAAGGTTGATAATATTTTACATATATCAGAATCCTCGGCAGGACTTACGGCAGGTTATAGATCACCTTTCGGACAGATAAAAATTAATTACAGTCAACCATTAAAAAATAAAAACGGGATTCTCAGTATAATTCTGGGACATTGGTTTTAAAATATGATACAGTATTTCTTTGAAGACGTCGATCCAATAGAAATCACCACCAAAACGAGTGAGTGGTTAAAAAAACTTATTACTTTAGAAGAAAAGAAAGTGGGTAAAATAAACTACATTTTTTTATCGGATGAAGGACTGCTTAAAATAAACCGTGATTTCCTCCAACACGATTATTATACCGACATCATCACCTTCGACTATGTGAAAGGGAAAATTATTTCGGCAGATATTTTTGTATCTTTGCCCCGCATTTCCGACAATGCGATATCGCATGCAAAAGATTTCAATTCAGAATTACACAGAGTTTTAGCCCACGGCCTTCTTCATCTGTGTGGGTATAAAGATAAAACAGACGAAGAAAAATCTGAAATGCGGAATAAAGAAGATTTCTATCTAAATATTTTAGGATTTTAATCCCGCTGTTAAATATCTTATCGTCCCTCTTTTGCCTGTTTCAGGCATCTCAGGAAAACAATAGATACCACTTCTATCGGGGCTAAAGTTTAGAAATTTTAACCTAATTTTTAGTAATGTTTCACGTGGAACATATCAATACATCAAAATGATAAACGAAATATACGACGTTATTGTAGTAGGCGCTGGCCACGCTGGTTCAGAAGCTGCTGCTGCTGCTGCCAACCTTGGTTCCAAAACCTTGTTGATAACAATGAATATGCAGACCATCGGGCAAATGTCCTGTAATCCTGCAATGGGCGGAATTGCAAAAGGACAGATTGTACGGGAAATAGATGCGATGGGTGGTTATTCTGGGATCATTGCAGATAAATCTGCAATCCAGTTCAAAATGCTCAACCTTTCTAAAGGTCCGGCAATGTGGTCTCCGAGAACACAAAATGACCGGATGTTATTTGCAGAAGAATGGAGAATTGCTCTTGAAAAGACCCCTAATCTGGATTTTTTCCAGGACATGGTAAAAAGCTTAATCATCGAAAACAACAGAGTTGCAGGAGTAATCACTTCTTTAGGACTTGAAATAAGAGGAAAATCTGTTGTCTTAACCAACGGAACATTTCTAAACGGAATAATTCATGTTGGCGATAAGCAATTGGGTGGTGGCAGAATGGGAGAACCTCGCGCCTTCGGCATCACAGAACAGTTGGTTACTCTCGGTTTTGAATCAGGCCGTATGAAAACAGGAACTCCTCCCAGAGTAGACGGAAGATCACTGGATTATTCTAAGATGGAAGAACAAAAAGGAGACGAAAATCCTAAAAACTTCTCTTATCTGGAAAGTCCAAAACTAACCAAACAGATGAGCTGCCATATCGTTTACACCAATGAAACCGTTCATGAAATACTACGCGAAGGATTCGACAGAAGTCCCATGTTCAACGGTACCATTCAAAGTATAGGTCCAAGATACTGTCCCAGTATTGAAGATAAAATCAATCGCTTTGCTGAACGGGAACGCCATCAGTTATTTGTAGAACCGGAAGGATGGAGAACAGTTGAAATTTACGTGAACGGTTTCAGTTCTTCACTCCCCGAAGACGTTCAAATTAAAGCAATGCGGCACATTCCCGGCTTTGCAAATGCAAAAGTATTTCGCCCAGGCTATGCTATTGAATACGATTACTTCCCTCCTACTCAATTAAACCATACTTTAGAAACAAAGCTCATCGAAAATCTTTACTTTGCTGGTCAGATTAATGGAACAACGGGCTATGAAGAAGCAGCAGGACAAGGATTAATTGCAGGAATCAACGCTCATAATAAAGTCCATGAAAAAGAAGCTTTTACTTTAAGCAGAGACGAGGCCTATATCGGTGTCTTAATCGACGATCTCATCACAAAAGGTACTGATGAACCCTACCGCATGTTCACTTCAAGAGCAGAATACAGACTGCTGCTACGACAAGATAATGCTGATATCCGACTCACCGAAAAATCTTATCATTTAGGTTTAGCAAAAGAAGAAAGACTTATAAAAGTACAAGACAAAATTGCAAAAAGCAATCAGTTAGAGAGCTTTTTGAGAGATACTTCTTTAAAACCAGGGATTATTAATCCTATCCTTGAAAGTATTTCTTCCGCAGCAGTTGATCAGGGTTACCGCTCGGCTCAGATTTTAACGAGACCAAATATGACTTTAGCAAAATTAGAAGAAATTGATTTTATTAAAGAAGCGACTCAGCATTACTCTACCGAAGTAAAGGAACAGGCTGAAATCAACATTAAATATAAAGGATACATTGAGAAAGAAAGAGATAACGTTGCCAAATTATCACGTCTGGAAACTATCAAAATTGCAGATAATTTTAATTATGATAATCTAAAATCACTCTCTGCAGAAGCGAAACAAAAGTTCAATAAAATAAGGCCAAAAACGATTGCACAGGCAGCAAGAATTAGCGGTGTTTCCCCTGCTGATATTAATATTTTATTAATCTATTTAAAGTAATGTTTCACGTGAAACATTTTATAAATTATACTTGCTCTCTCATCTATGAAAGTTAAAGACCTTTTTCTGACTCAAGAACAATTTGAAATTAAAGAAACTGCCATTCCCGGAGTTCTGAAAACATCACCCGTACCTCAAAATATTTCTGACTATTATGACAGTGCAGAATATATTTCCCACCATCAGGATTCCGGATCTCTCAAAGAAACCGCTTATAAATTTCTACAGAATTTCAATCTAAATTACAAACGTAACATAATGATTGACTTTGTAGGAAAACATAAAAAAGTTTTAGATTACGGCTGCGGTGCCGGCGAATTCCTCAAATATATTGAAGATGATTTCGAAACATTTGGTTTTGAACCCAGCGAATCCGCCAGTGAATATACGATTCAAAAGGTACGTAAAACTAAGATTATCAATAATATTGATTTTATTAAAGAAGAATCTTTAGATGCAATTACGCTTTGGCATGTATTCGAACATATTGAAAATCAAGACGAAATACTAAAAGCATTTTACAGCAAATTAAAAGAAAACGGCGTCTTGATTATTGCAGTTCCTAATGTAGCTTCTTATGATGCTTTGAAATATAAAGAATTTTGGGCCGCCTATGATGTACCCAGACATCTTTATCATTTTTCAAAATCGGGCATGCAAAAATTGATGAACAACAAATACTGGAAAATCAAAAAAATAAAACCTCTCCTACTCGACTCGTTCTATATTTCAATGTTAAGTGAAAAATATAAAAAATCTCCACTTTATTGGTTAAAAGGAATGATCCATGGACTGATTTCTAACATAAAAGCATCAAAAACAGGCGAATATTCGAGTTTGATATACATTATCGAAAAAAAATAGTTATTCGATTTTTGATGTATTTATGAAAGTCAATTTTGAGCTGATTTGAACAAAAAACTTAATTTTACTGTTTTCTCTTCCCATTTATAAATTTAACAAGTCTATTTTTTAAAATTTAAAAGTCAAAAAATATTGAGAAAGGAACATTTAAAAATTATTATAAATTAAAATATCGCAGTAATTTGAATCGATAAAAAAAATAAACTCTAACAAAAAAAGTTTCCTTTTTACAGGAAACTTTTTTTATGGTAACTTTAAATTTGAAAACTAACTGTTGATTGCTTTTACTCCAGGGAGTTCCATACCCTCTAAACTTTCAAGCATCGCTCCTCCTCCGGTCGAAACATAACTTACCTGATCATCATAGCCGAACTGCTTAACGAAAGCCACACTGTCACCACCACCGACAAGTGAAAATGCACCGAGTTTCGTCGCTTCCGCGATACTGTCACCTAAAGCAACCGTTCCTGCAGCAAAATGAGCCATTTCAAAAACGCCGATTGGGCCATTCCATAAAATAGTTCTGGAATTCATAATGACATCATGAAATATTTTTCTTGATCTAACTCCTGCATCCAAGCCCATCCAGCCATCTGGAATTTCAAAAATATCAACTTCTTTTCTTTCTGCATCATTATTAAATTCATCAGCAATAACCGAATCAACCGGCAAATAAACAGCTACATTCTGCGTTTTGGCTTTCTCCAGTATTTCTAAAGCCAACGTCTGTTTATCGACTTCTACGAGGGAATTCCCAATTTCGCCTCCTAATGCTCTAATGAACGTAAAAGCCATTCCTCCACCAATAATTAAATTATCAATTGCCGGCAAAATATTTTCTATAATCGTAATTTTACTGGAAACTTTAGAACCTCCCAAAATCGCAGTAACAGGTTTTTCACCACTTTTCAATACTTTTTCAATCGCTTCCAATTCTTTCGCCATCAATAAACCGAAAAACTTAGTTGAAGAAAAAAACTGAGCAATAACTGCAGTCGAAGCATGCGCTCGATGCGCAGTTCCAAAAGCATCATTTACATACGCATCTCCCAGCTCAGATAATTGTTTGGCAAAGTCAATATCACCCTCTTCTTCTTCTTTATGAAAACGAAGATTTTCTAACAAAAGAATCTCTCCCGGTTGTAAGTCAGCACTCATCTTTTTTGCTTCGTCACCGATACAATCTGCACAGAATTTCACCGGTTTTCCTAAAACTTTTTCAATTTCGGGAAGGATATTTTTTAAAGAAAATTCTCCTGATACTTTACCTTTTGGCCGCCCCAAATGCGTCATCAGAATTACCGATCCTCCATCATTCAAAATCTTTTCTACCGTAGGTTTTACCGCCTGAATTCTTGTGCTGTCGGTTACCTTCAAATCAGCATCCTGCGGAACATTGAAATCTACTCGCACCAGTGCTTTTTTGTCTTTGAAGTTAAAATCGTTAATTGTTTTCATAAAATTTTCTCCGTTTTAAGTTTCACAAATTTACTATTTATTCCCCCGATTAAAAATTAATTTCGATTTAAAATTCCACAATTCACAAATACTCATCTTATCTACATTATCTTTTTTTTATAAATAAAGAAATTGAGTAGTGTTGTTGTAGTTCGGTAGTATGTGGAGAAATAAACTTTATTAATTGACCACATTTATCAGTTAAATTAATCAGGTTTTGTTAACATTTTAATTAGTTGATTAATAGGTGTTTTAACGACTTATCCATATTTGTGAGTAATTATAATTTGGGAGATATATTTATAACCCAAATCTTAATAACTTCGGAATTGAAGTCCGACAATTTTATAAAAGATTATTTGGGCTTAACCGAAAATATAGTCCATTATGAATTTATATCTGAATGTGAAAGACAATGTTCTAGGAACTTATCCACATGCATTCTGTAAGTTCTCCCCAAGTTATTCCAAAACCTTATTTTACTTAAAAACCACCGGAATCAGCTTTTGTTTTATGTTAATATAGATGGAATACAAAGATTTAATCACTAATCGAATGCTTTTTATATTAATAATCTTAAATTTGTATGAACTGAAAATTGAGGTTTAAAAAATAGTCATGAAAAAAATAGCAATAGCATGCGATCATGCAGGTTTCGAATACAAAGAAATCATAAAAAAACATTTGGAAGGCCGGTTTGAAGTGGAAGATTTCGGCACTTATTCCCCAGACTCTGTGGATTATCCCGATTTTGTGCATCCTGCGGCGGATTCTATCGAGCAGGGAAGAAATGAATTAGGAATTCTTATTTGCGGAAGTGGTCAGGGAGTTTCTATCACCGCCAATAAACATCAGAAAATTAGATGTGCCTTGTGTTGGATGCCCGAACTTGCCGCTCTTGCCCGTCAACATAATAATGCGAACATGATTGCGCTTCCCTCCCGCTTTATCGGAAGTCATTTGGCTATAGACATTGTAGATACCTTCCTCAATACTCCTTTCGAAGGAGGCAGACATCAGAACAGAGTTGAAAAGATTTCGACCTGCTAAAACTTTCTTATATATAAATACAACCCATACTTTATGGCAAAAGGAAAATATTTCTCAGATAAAAATAATCATAAATTGCAGGAAATCGGGCGACTGATTTTGCGTTTTATGAACGAAAAATCTGGAAAAATCTATAACTACAAGCAGATTGCAGACGGTATTGATTATAAAAATCCCAGACAGCGCGAACTGGTAATTCAGTCGTTGCATAAACTACTTTCAGATCAAAGAATTAAGGAAGTCGAAAAAGGAAAATTCATCATCAATATTAAGATTGAAGGAACTTTAACCGGTACCATCGATTTTAACCAAACCGGAAACGCTTATGTAAAAGTTGCTGGGTTAGAGGATGATATTTTCGTACATTCTAAAAACGTAAAAGACGCACTACAGGGAGATACCGTTCTTATTGTCACCTATCATTTTAAAGGGAAAAAAGTAGAAGGTTCTGTGTTGGAAGTTATTGAAAGAAAACGCGATCAGTTCGTGGGAACGTTTCAATTTATTAAATATAAAGATTTCGGTTTTGTAGTAGGCGATAAAAAACACATCAATACTGATATTTTTGTTCCGCAGGGTAAAATTGGTGGTGCAAAAGATGGTGATAAAGTCATTGTTAAAATGATTGCCTGGAAAGCCGGAGAAAAAAATCCAGAAGGTGAAATTATCAAAGTACTCGGTGCTCCGGGTGAACATGAAACAGAAATTCACTCTATTTTAGCTGAATACGGATTGCCTTATGAATTTCCGGAAGATGTTGAAAAAGAAGCCCAGGATATCGACCGTAGAATTCATGATCATGAAGTTGCAAAACGCCGCGATATGCGTGGAATCTGTACTTTTACCATTGACCCCAAAGATGCAAAAGACTTCGATGACGCACTTTCTATACAAAAATTAGATAACGGAAACTGGGAAATTGGAGTTCATATCGCCGATGTTTCGCATTATGTAGTTCCGGGAACAGTTCTGGATGCAGAAGCGTATAAACGCGCTACTTCGGTATATTTAGTTGACCGTGTGGTTCCGATGTTACCAGAGGTTTTAAGCAACGATGTTTGCTCCCTTCGCCCGAATGAAGAAAAATACACTTTTTCTGCCGTCTTTGAATTAAATGACAAAGCAGAAATTCAAAACCAATGGTTTGGAAGAACCATCATATATTCTGACCGTAAATTTGCTTACGAAGAAGCGCAGGAAAGAATTGAAACCCAGGAAGGAGATTTAGCAGAAGAAATTTTAACCTTGGACCGGCTTGCAAAAATCATGAGAAAAGCCCGTATTGAAAACGGTGCCATTACCTTTGACCGTAGCGAAGTCAGGTTTAATTTAGATGAAAAAGGCGAACCTATAGGGGTTTATTTTAAAGTAAGTAAAGATTCAAATCACTTGATTGAAGAATTTATGTTGCTTGCTAATAAAAAAGTTTCGGAATATATCTCTTTAAATAAAAAAGGCGTCCCAACCAATAATACATTTATCTACAGAATTCACGACGATCCGGATCCGGCTAAATTGGAAGCATTACGTGATTTTGTAGGAACTTTTGGTTATACCATGAATCTGGCGAATACTAAAAAAGTAGCGGAATCTCTCAATAAATTATTAAGTGATATCAGAGGAAAAGGCGAAGAAAATATGATCGAAACCCTGGCGATGCGCTCGATGAGTAAAGCGATTTATTCTACCGATCCTATCGGACATTATGGTTTGGGCTTCGACTATTATTCCCACTTCACCTCTCCTATCCGCCGTTATCCCGATTTAATTGCGCACCGGTTATTACAGCATTATTTAGACGGCGGTAAATCACCACAAAAACAGGAATACGACGATAAATGCAAACACTGCAGTTCAATGGAAAAACTGGCTTCTGATGCCGAACGCGATTCCATTAAATTCATGCAGGTTAAGTTTATGGAAAAACATTTGGGCGAAGATTTCACCGGTGTTATTTCCGGAGTTGCCGATTTTGGATTCTGGGTGCAGATTCCTGAAAACGGTGCGGAAGGTCTTATTAAATTACGCGATTTAATGGATGATTCTTATTCTTATGATGCGAAAAATCACGCCGTCTACGGAAGCCGCACAGGCAATAAATATCAATTGGGTGACGAAGTTACCATTAGGGTAATGAAAGCGAATTTAATCCAAAAACAGCTGGATTTTAAAATCATTGAATCGTAAACCGTATTTTTGCACCTCACTGTAAAATGAATTTGAGTAAAATTTAATTCTTTTTCAAAACATTATTAATGATAGAACTTATACTTTCAGCCGTCGGGTTAGGAATTATGTTGAGTATTGTCTTCATCGGGCCGATTTTTTTTCTGCTGATCGAAACAAGTTTTTCACGTGGTCCCAAACATGCGTTCACCTTGGATTGTGGCGTCGTATTGGCTGATATTTTATGCATTACAGCTGCATATTTTGCCAGTGGCGATTTGGTAGAAATTATCGATAAACATCCGGGATTTTATAGAATTACCGCCTTTATTGTCTTTATTTATGCTCTTTATATGGTCGTTTCGAAAACGAAAATGCATTTACCGGGTGAAGATAAACTGATCAATCAGAATTATATTAAAACTTTTCTGAATGGTTTTTTCTTTAATATTTTAAATATTGGTGTTGTTCTTTTTTGGTTGGTGACGGTAATTTCAGTCAGAAATGCATATCCTAAAACTGAGGATTTTCTTTTATACATGGGACTTGTCGTAGGAACTTATCTTGTGATTGATTTCTTTAAAATTTATTTGGCTAAAATATTTCATGATAAACTTACCCAAACGGTGGCCAACAGAATCAGAAAAGGAGTTGGTTATATTCTGGTTGCTTTCAGTATTTTTATTTTCTTACAAAGCTTCAAAAAATTCAATCAATTTGATAAAAAATTAGAGGAGGCTGAAAAAACCGGTCAAAAACACATTCAGAAATGGACGAAATGATATTCCCAAAATCCTTGAAAAAGGGTGATGAGATTGCCATTATCTCTCCTGCAGGCGCGGTAGAAGAAAAGCAATTGGAAAAGGGTTTGGAAATAATCAGGCAAAAAGGCTTTGAACCGGTTTTAGGGAAACATGTTTATACTGAATTTTCGAACGGTTATTCCTACGCCGGAACTGAAAAAGAGAGAATTTCTGATCTGAACTGGGCTTTTAATAATGATGGAATTTCTGCTGTCTGGGCTTCCAGAGGAGGTTACGGTTGCCAGCATTTATTAGGACATCTGCAGCTTTCAAAATTGAAGAAAAACCCGAAATGGTACATTGGATATTCAGATAACACTGTGATTCAGAGTTTTTTGTTGAAAAACAATTTTGTCTCTATTCACGGACAAACCATTAAAACCTCAAATTTTGGAGTTTCCGATGAAAGCTATGATTTGATTTTTGATATTTTAAAAGGTGAAAAACCGGATTATAAAGTAGAAAGTAATCCATTAAATAAAAAAGGAACGGCTGAAGGTCAATTAATTGGCGGAAATCTAGCCCTGATTTATGCACTTTTAGGAACGCCCTACTCTTTTAATTTTAAAGATAAAATCCTTTTTATAGAAGATATTGGCGAGAATTATTATGCATTAGACCGCATGATGATGAGTTTGGAACTGGCAGGAGTTTTCAGGAAAATTAAAGGTTTAATTATCGGTGGAATGACCTATATGGGCGACGAAAAAGATAATAAAAACTACGCAGAAAGTTTTGACGGTTTTGCTTATCAGCTCATTTCAGACCGGTTAAAAAAATACGGCTTCCCTACTCTGTTTGGTTTTCCAAACGGTCATATTTTTGACAATAAACCTTTGATTATCGGTGCAGATATAAAAATGCAAATTGAAGATCAGGTAAAAGTTCAGTTTAAATAATAAAGCCAATCATTATGGCAGAACACAACGAATTTGGAAATCTGGCCGAAGAATTGGCCACCTCTTTTTTAGAAGAAAAAGGATATAAGATTTTGGTTAAAAATTTCCGCTATCAAAAAGCAGAAATCGACATTATTGCAGAATTTCAGACGCAAATAATCATTGTGGAAGTGAAAGCCAGAGGAAGCGATATTTTCATGGAACCGCAGGAAGCGGTGACGAAAAAGAAAATAAAATCATTGGTGATGGTTGCCGATTTCTTCATGAAAGACAGAAACCTTGATCAGGAAGTTCGGTTTGATATCATCGCTGTGTTGCCCGACGATAGAGGAAGATTACAGATTACACATCTCGAAGATGCTTTTCAGAGTTTCGATGCCAATTAAGAGCAATGTATTAATATTAAAGTACCAATTTAAAGGATTTTCAAATAAGCTATCAATGACTGTTACCTTGTTTTATTGATAGATTGTTACATTTTAAAAATTTTAATTTTTATGAAAACAGCACTCATTACTGGAGCAACTTCCGGAATCGGAAAAGCTACCGCGCAACTTCTGGCAAAACAGGGATTTAGATTGATTCTTTGTGGCCGCAGAACTGAAGTTTTAGACCAATTGGAAAAAGAACTTTCAGCTCATACCGAAATTTTTAGTTTAAACTTTGATCAGCGCAATTATAATGAAGTGGAAACCGCCTTTAATTCCGTTCCTGTTGATTGGAAAAATATTGATATTCTCATTAACAACGCAGGAAACGCACATGGTTTAGAATCACTGATCGAGGCCGATATTAATGATTGGGACATGATGATCGATGGTAATGTCAAGGGATTATTATATGTGTCGAAAATGGTGATGCCGGGCATGAAAGAAAGAAATGCCGGACATATTGTGAATATTTCTTCTGTTGCGGCGAGACAGACTTATGCGAACGGGGTCGTTTACTGCGCTTCGAAAAAAGCCGTCGATGTCATTTCTGAAGGAATGCGTTTGGAATTGACCGAATTTGGAATTAAAGTAACCAATATTCAGCCTGGCGCTGTAGAAACTGATTTTTCAAAAGTGAGATTTAAGGGCGACGAGGACCGCGCAAAAACAGTTTATCAGGGTTACGAAGCTTTAAAAGCTGAGGACATTGCCGACGCTATTTCGTATTGTATCAACGCACCGAAACACGTTATGATTTCAGATTTAACAATTTATCCGAGTGCGCAAAGTGAGCCACGAACCATTCACCGAAAATAACTGTATTTTTTCTTAAATTGCGATATTCCTAAATTTTAGATTTAAAATATGAAAATTCTCCACCTTGAAACTTCCTCTAAAAACTGTTCTGTTGCTATTTCTGACGGCGAAGAATTGCTGTGTCTGTGTGAAGAAGTTTCCGAAAATTATAAACAGTCTGAAAGTTTACACACCTTTGTTGAATGGGCTTTAGAAGGAGCCAAACTTTCTTTGAAAGATATTGATGCTGTTTCCCTGGGAAAAGGTCCAGGTTCTTATACGGGTTTGCGGATTGGCGCTTCTTCCGCAAAAGGTTTTTGTTTTGGATTAAACATTCCTTTGATTGCCGTCAATTCTTTAGAAACGATGATAGAGCCGTTTTTAAACGGGAATTATGAGGTGATCATTCCAGTGATCGACGCCAGAAGAATGGAGGTTTATTCCGCCGTTTTTGACGGAAAATCCGGCAAGATGATTGCCGGGACGGAAGCGAAGGTTTTAGATGAAAACTCTTATCAGGAATATCAGGATAAAAAGATTTTGTTCGCAGGAGACGGCGCTAAGAAACTCAAAGAACTGCTCTCTTTATTTGGTGGACGGCTGCCAAACGCCGATTTTAATGAAACCGTTTATCCGTCAGCGAAATATTTAGTTAAAAAAGCAGTCGATAAATTTAACCGGAAAGATTTTGAAGATGTCGCTTATTTCGAACCCTTTTATCTGAAAGATTTTCAAGGAGTTAAAAAGAAAAAAAGCGAAGAATAATCTTCGCTTTTTGTTTATTTTAATTGTAGTTTTTCAACTGCAGTTGCTTGTACCGCATTTGTTTCAGGTGAATTTTTAGATCTTGGTTTAGCATTTCTACCGTTGAAGCTTGGTACACTTGGGGGATCATCGCTTTCGATTGCAGGTATGCCCTTCTGGCTTTCCACCGGAGCGGCCGGCTGTTTAGGATTAATTACATTTCCTGAGTCATCTGTCGCTTCTACTTCTAAATCACTTTTCAGATACTTCAGCATTTCTTTGGCTTTTTCGCCTTCAGAAGTTTTGGCGTAGTTCAGCGCAATTTGTTCTAACTGTAAAATCATGATTTCTTTGCCGGCAGTTTTTCCGCTGTTGAACGCATTTAACAAAGAAAACTTTGGAACCAGAGCATCTTTCGGATATTTCTCCAAGGCAGCATCAATCAAAGTTCTGCTTTCGTTATACTTTTCTTTATCATAAAGATCGAATGCCTGAGCGTATAACTTTTCTACTTCTTCTGCCGATTGTGAGAACGAATTATTTTTAGGATTCCGAACAAATTCCGCATAAGAAGTATAAGGATATTCATCTAAAATCATCTGCTTTGCCCGTTCTGCAGCAGGCGGATTTTTCTCGTAATTAAAGGCGAAAATCTGATACAGGGCCTGAAGTTTAAGATCTTCTTCCGGCCGGGTATCGACCAGATCATAGAGGGTTTTTGTCGCAAGAGGCGTATCAGAAAAGTAAGTTTCATACATTCTTCCTATTCCTAAACTGGCAGTGTCTCTGGCTTTTTTCAAGGCCAAAATATCTGCCGTTTTTGTCGGGATTTTCTCGATATAAAAACCGGGTTCCAGTCTTCTGGGATCAGGTGCAGCCGTAATTCCCATCGCTTCATTTTTCAGATCTTCTATGGAAGCACTTCTGGCGGAAGTGCGCCAGTTATCATTCAGAGAACGGTTTCCCCAGATTTGTTTAAAGGAAGATTCTCCTTTTGCAACCGTACCGAGATTGGCAAAATAAAAACCGCCTTTGTTTGAACCAAAGTCTTCAAAGCCGCCTGTCTTTCCGGCGAAAAGTGAAGTTGCAGAATAATCTCCGGTATCAAAACCTTTGCCTCTCTCCTCCTTCTTTCGCTCTAATTCTTCGTGCGCTTCCTTCGTTTTTATGCCTTCTATATATTTGTTAAAGTATGCAATTCTTTCTTCATCAGGCATTTTAGTTAAAGCTAAAATACTGTCGTTTCTTTTGATTAAATAATAATTCGCAGAAACTTTTTTAATGTTCCCTGATTGTTCTTCTAAAAGAATTTTTGCAGGCTGATAAGTCATTACCGCCAATGAAGAATCGAAAAAAGCACCGGCAGAAAGATAGTCGGAGTCTTCAAAATAGGCTTTTCCTATTTCGTAATAAGTCAGACCGCGAATTTGCGGATCAGAAACTTTCTCTTTGAGAGACTGGGTGAAAAATTCTTTGGCTTCTTCTTTTTTTCCGGCTTTTTTTGCCATTAAACCCAACGCGTAATAGAACTCATTTTTACGGGAAGCGTAGGTTCCTTTTTTACTTATTTTTTCCAAATAAGATCTGGCGCCTTGGTAATCATCATCCTTTCCGTTAAAGGTCTTTGCGGTTTCAATTTGCGATTTCACTTCAAATTCGAAGTCATTGGCGTTTTTGTAAGCCAATGCGAAGCTTTCTCTGGCTTCTTCATTTCTGCCAAGTTCTGATAAAATCTGTCCGCGCAAAAAAGCGATTCTGCTTCGTAATTTTCGGTTTTTATTAACAGCGAATGCATCATCAAGTTCATTCACAGCATCCTGTTTTTTACCGGATTGCAATAACATTTCAGAATAATATATCTCTAAAAGTTTACGGTATTCTTTTTTGATTTTGCTTTTTTTCAAATCCGCGAAAACCTCTTCTGCACGGTGATAATCTTCCATTTTAGAATAGGCCTGTGCCTGATAAATCCGGGCTAGCGGAATTCTTTTATCTTTTCTCATATTGGCAAAAACAAAGTTCAGCCCGTCTAAAGCTTCCAATGGTTTATTTCTGTATAATCTCGATTGAGCCAACAGCATATAAGCATCGAACATTTTTTTGTTTTTCTCCTCACCGCCTTTCATCACGGAATAGTTGGCGATAGCTTTCAGTGCTTTTGCTTCCGAGATTTCCAGAATAGAAGCACCTTTTCTCGCTCCCGAATTATGGCCATTCATGGCGTAAGATCCTGGCGAACCCAATGATGACGAACCTCCCGGAGGAGAAGGTGGACCTACTGAATTTCGGTTTCTGCTTACTGCTGATAATTCTGAACTCATTGGATCATTCCCAAACATTCCACCTGAATTCGACTGGAAATTGGTTCCCAGAGGTTGCTCATCATAAGTCAATAACTGAATATACGGCGCATAGAAATTGTCTTTATGGGCTTTGTCTCTGTTTTTCAATTCCGTTTCCAGCGCATCTTTACTGTTAAAGAGCGTATTGTAATAAGAGAAAAATCCTTTCATAAATACAGAATCGTTCGTCTTCTTTCGGGTGGAACACGAATTAAAAACCGTGACTGTTAAAAGGAAAAGTATCGTTTTTTTCATTATCAGATAATAACTTTCAAATCAGTATTTTATTATTAAAATACCCGTTAATTTTGTAAAAATAATGATTTTTGTTTTAGGAAGAAGCTTGTTGGAAATCTTTTAAAAGAGAATAGATCAAATGGGTTGGCAGTCCCATAATGGTGTAGAAACTTCCCTGGATGTTTTTGATTTTTGTCATCCCCAACCATTCCTGGATTCCATAACTTCCTGCCTTGTCAAATGGCTTGTATTTTTCAATATAGAAATCTAACTCTTCATTATTAATGTTATCAAATTCTACATGAGCAACATCGGTTCTGGTAACTGTTTTCGTTAAAGTTTTCAACGTTATTCCGGTATAAACCTGATGCGTTTTCCCGGAAAGCTTCTGCAACATTTCTTTGGCGTGAAATTCATCTTTTGGTTTCCCCAAAATTTCTTCATCGAGCGCAACAATGGTGTCTGCGGTGATTAATAACTCGCCTTCTTTTAAAGACCGAAATGCATCTGATTTTAATTCTGAAAGATAAGCAGCGATTTTATCGACTTCTAAACCGGCAGGATAAATTTCGTCGCAATCCACAGAAACGGTTTCAAAACCGAAACCTAATTCTTTTAATAATTCTTTTCTGCGCGGTGAATTTGAGGCTAATAATATTTTCATATAAAATTTAAAATCAATTAATTAAGTACTTCTTGTATCGTCATCCAGCCATTTTCCCTGAACTTTCATGACCTGCTCGATGACATCTCTTACTGCTCCTTTTCCACCCTGAACCGGCGATATATAATGGGACATCAATTTTATTTCAGCCACCGAATTTTCGGGACACGCTGAAATTCCTGAAATTTTCATCATTTCGAGATCGGGTAAATCGTCGCCCATGGTAAGAATTTCATGGTTTTGTAAATTATATTTCTTTTTGAATTCTTCAAATTTTTCCAGTTTATCGCCAATTTTTGCATAATAGTCGGTAATTCCCAAATAGTTAATTCTGTTTCTCACCATGGGATCATCGCCACCGGTAATTACACAAATCGGATAATTGTATTTTCTGGCTTTCACTACGGCATAACCATCGAGTACATTCATCACGCGGCACATGCTTC
Source organism: Chryseobacterium sp. MDT2-18 (assembly GCF_030815285.1). Classification (NCBI taxonomy): domain Bacteria; kingdom Pseudomonadati; phylum Bacteroidota; class Flavobacteriia; order Flavobacteriales; family Weeksellaceae; genus Chryseobacterium; species Chryseobacterium sp. MDT2-18. The sequence continues at coordinate 44,559 of NZ_JAUSWQ010000002.1, forward strand.
CATCGGGCATCAGATAAACGCTTCCATCCGTAAAAACGCCGTCAACATCAAATACAAAGGCTTTTATATTTTTTAAATTCGATTTATAACTCATACATTTTCTTTATCGATTCATTCATTATTTTATAAATTTTCAACTGCTCTTCATTGGTGATCAGTTCTTCATGAAGTTTCAAAACCCGTTGGTCATTTCTCACCGCCGGCCCTGTTTGTGCCAGTTTAGGTTCTAAGATTTCTATTTTCTCCGTCGTTTCTTTAATTAAAGGTAAAAAATAGTCAAACGGAATTTCCTGTGAATCCGAAATTTCCTTAGCTCTTGCAAAAAGATGATTCACAAAATTACAGGCAAAAACCGCAGTCAGGTGGATATATTTTCTCTTTTCATAAGTTGAAGCCATTACTTTTTTTGAAATATTTAACGCAAGTTTTTTCAAAAGTTCTAAATCCTGATTATTTTCCGCTTCAACAAAAAAGGGAATTTCAGAATAGGTGATATTCTTCGATTTGGAAAAAGTCTGCAGCGGATAAAAACTGGCTTTCCGGTAATTTCCTTCTAAAATTTCTTTGGGTAAAGATCCTGAAGTATGCGCTACCAAGCACTTTTCATTCGTTATTAATTTTGAAACTTCTCCGATAGCAGCATCGCTTACGCAGATAAAGTATAAATCGGCATCTGCTAAATAGTCGGTAGAAAAGGGAATTTGTAATTGGTGGGAAATAGATTTTAAATCGCTTTCGTTTCGTCCAAAAATCTGGGAAACCGGAATTTTATTTTCTTGAAATGCTCTGGCCAAATGGCAGGCGACATTTCCAGAGCCGATGATGACAATCTTCATAAAAAGGAATATGAACAAAGATACTTATTTTGGTTTGGACTAAAAATTGAAGTGTTATTTAACTTTTAAATATATTTACCATCCAAACCACGTAAGCATCTCCATGAAGATCCAGGAAACCGAAATTATCCAGTTGATGTCCAGCGACAAATCCCGTGAAAAAGGAGTTCGCCTGATGATGGATGCTTATCAGAGCAGGTTGTATTGGCATATCCGGAGGTTTGTAGTGGATCACGATTTGGCACAGGATATTTTGCAGGACACTTTTATTAAAGCCTATCAGAATTTTCACCAGTTCAAGCAGGAAAGTCAGTTATACACCTGGCTTTATCGGATTGCAACCAATGAATCTTTGCAGCAACTGAACAAAATAAGAAAAATGCAGAAATCCGATGAGGATTCTACGAATCATTTGCAAAATTTAGTAGCAGAAAATGTACAGCCTGATGCAGATGAAATTCAGGTTTTGCTGCAAAAGGCGATTAATACCCTGCCCGAAAAGCAAAAATTAGTTTTCAATATGAGGTATTACGACGATTTGCCCTACGAAGAAATATCTCAGATTTTGGAGATGTCGGTGGGCACATTGAAAACCAATTATCACTACGCCAAGCAGAAAGTAGAAGACTTTATAAAACAGAATTACACAGAATAAGAGCCTTTAGAAATGAAAGAATTTGATATCGAAAAATTAAAACGGGAAAATGTTTTCAGAACACCTGATGGTTTTTTTGAAGACATGCAAAACAAAGTGTTGCAGGAAACTGTTCCTGTTTCACGCAGTAGGATTATAAGTTTAGATTGGGCATACGGAGCGGCGGCTGCAGTTGCACTTTTAGTTGGAGTAACTGTTTTTATCAATTCAGAGACTGGAGGAGAATCTCAGTTGATCAGCCAAAATGCTTCGAAAGGAAGTAATTCTGCAACTTTAACAGTATCAGAGAATAAGCCTCAAACTGAAGAAGCAGTTGCATTGCATATTTTGGAAAAAGATTTAACTTCTGTGGCGCAGGCTCATCAAAAAGAAAATAAAGAGCAGCAAATCACTATTTCAGCAAAAGGAAATGCAGGTTTTGCCAATCAAAGTAGACAGAAGAGCTCACCAAATCCTGAAGTTCAGGTAGATCAGATACTTGCAAGTTTCACTTCTGCAGAATTGGCAGATGTAGGGAGAAATACAGAACAAGACATTTATCTGGATTTGTATAATTAAAATAACAGCATGAAAAAAATAGCAGCAGCGTTAATTCTCATTTTAGCAATACAGTTTAGTTTTGCACAACAATTAAACTACGACTGGAAAAGTATGAAGCCCGAACAAAGAAAAGAAGTGATTCAGAAGATGAATCCCAGTGAAAGGATGTCGCTTTTGAAAGAGTTTCGCGAGAAAATGATTGTCGCCGAATTAGCAGTTCCACAAAATAATCAGCCGGAATTTATCCATCTGTATACCCAATATCAGGACAGACAAAACGATATAAAATCGAAGTTTACCCCCAGTGAAGATTACGAAAATATGACTGATGAGGAAGCAACCAGGCAACTTAATCAAAGTTTTGAGGTTGGTCAGCAACTTCTCGACAACAGAAAAAATTACGCGCAAAAATTCATGAAAGTAATTTCCCCGCAACAGGTTTTAAAAATGTATCAAACTGAAGGGAAAATGCGCAATAAAATATTAGATAAAAAACAAGCCGGCCCCAATAATCCGGGTCCGCAGCGCAGGCGATAGTAATAGTTTATTTTTTTAATGTTTGAGCGACCTCTATAATTTTTTTGTAGAGGTCGTTCTTTTTTGTGTGATCCCTTCCACTGTGAAGCCAATCCGCAGATGTTGTTTTCACCGCAATTCTTCTTGTCTTAATTTCCCTTCGCGAACTGCAGGGTTTTCCCGTTCAATCCCTGACGCGACAGCAACCTTACGAAACTATTATAAAATCCGCCAAAAAAGATTAAATTTGCACCTTACGATAATTATAGATGAAGAACATAAGGAACTTTTGCATCATTGCACATATTGACCACGGTAAATCCACTTTGGCAGACCGACTTTTGGAATATACCCATACGGTAACCCAAAGAGAACTCCAGTCCCAAACACTTGATGATATGGATATTGAAAAAGAGCGTGGAATTACCATTAAATCACACGCCATTCAAATGGATTATGAATTAAATGGTGAGAAATATATTCTTAATTTGATTGACACTCCGGGACACGTAGATTTTTCTTACGAAGTTTCCCGTTCCATTGCGGCCTGTGAAGGTGCGCTTCTGATCGTTGATGCTGCACAAAGTATTCAGGCACAGACGATAAGTAATTTATATCTGGCGTTGGAAAATGATTTGACGATCATTCCTATTTTGAATAAAATCGATTTACCTTCTGCAAATCCGGAAGAAGTAACCGATGAAATTATGAACCTGATCGGTTGCGAATACGAAGACGTTTTGCGCGTTTCCGGAAAAACAGGCGAAGGTGTTCACGAACTGTTGGAGCATATTGTCAAAAGAATTCCTGCACCGGTAGGTAATGAAGACGGGCCGCTTCAAGCATTGATTTTTGATTCCGTTTACAATCCTTTCCGGGGAATTGAAGCTTATTTTAAAGTCGTAAACGGAAGCATTAAAAAAGGTCAGCGGATTAAATTCATGGCGACCAACAAAATGTACGAAGCCGATGAAGTAGGAACTTTGAAATTAAAACAAACGCCAAAAGCTGAAATTAAAACCGGAGATGTTGGTTACATCATTTCGGGTATTAAAGATGCCCGCGAAGTAAAAGTAGGAGATACCATCACCACTTTTGAAAAGGGAGCAGCTGAACCCATCGACGGTTTTGAAGAAGTGAAACCAATGGTTTTCGCCGGAATTTATCCCATAGAATCAGAGGATTTTGAAGAACTGCGTTTCTCTTTAGAAAAACTCCGTTTGAATGATGCCTCTTTGGTTTTCGAACCGGAAAGTTCTGCGGCACTTGGATTTGGTTTCCGTTGTGGATTCCTAGGAATGCTTCACATGGAGATCGTACAGGAAAGACTCGATCGGGAGTTCAACATGGATGTTATTACAACTGTTCCCAACGTTTCTTACCACGGTTATACCAAAAGAGATCCGGACACCATGATCTTGATCAACAACCCATCTGAGATGACGGATCCTATGACCATGGATCGTGTGGAGGAGCCTTTTATCAAAGCATCCATCATTACCAAATCTGATTATGTGGGCGCGGTAATGACTTTGTGTATCGAAAAAAGAGGCGAAATTGTGAACCAAAGTTATTTGACTTCAGACAGAGTAGAGCTGGTTTTCAATATGCCTTTGGCAGAAGTTGTTTTCGACTTTTATGACCGTTTGAAATCGGTTTCCAAAGGGTACGCTTCCTTCGATTATCATCCGATCGGTTTCCGCGCTTCCAAATTGGTGAAGATGGATATTCTGATCAATGGCGATATGGTCGACGCACTTTCTTCTTTGATCCACGACAGCAATGCATATTATATCGGAAAAAGAATGTGCGAAAAATTGCGCGAACTCATCCCGAGACAACAGTTTGATATTGCGATTCAGGCAGCTTTGGGAGCGAAAGTGATCGCCAGAGAAACCATCAAAGCATTAAGAAAAGACGTTACCGCAAAATGTTATGGTGGAGATATTTCACGAAAACGAAAATTGTTGGAAAAACAAAAAGAAGGGAAAAAGAAAATGAAGCAAATCGGTAGAGTAGAGGTTCCGCAATCGGCATTTATGGCGGTTTTGAAACTGAATGATTAAAATTATTTGGGCGCCTTAATCCGCCTTCCACTCCCGCTTTTTTCTTCCTCATTCTTCGTCAGAAAAAGAGCTCCGTTCAAGTCGGGGCGCGGATTTTCACTCGATCAAAATTTTGATTAATATATATAATTCCTGAATCCGTTCAGGAATTTTTTATTTAAATTCGTACCACCTATTTTAAATTTGTTTCTATGAAATTTTTACCAACTCTTTTCCTTTTTATTTCATCAATTCTTTTCTCCCAATCCCAATTCCAAACCCCTTACGAAAAAGGAAACGGAAACCAAACCACCACTTATGGTGAAATGGTGAAATTCTATGATGATTTGGCCCAAAATTTCAAAACCATTTCCGTAGAGTCTTTCGGAACGGATGATAATGGCGAACCGATAAAAGTCGTTATTTTTAATCCGTCAAAAAATAAAGAGGTCCCCACAATCCTTATCAACAACGGAATCCATCCCGGCGAACCCGACGGAATTGATGCCGCCATGATGATGATGAGGGATTTCGCCACCGGGAAAATTTCGGTCAAAAATTTAAAAGTTGTGGCCATCCAGGCTTACAATATTTCCGGAATGTTGCGGAGAGGAAAATTCAGCCGCGCCAACCAAAACGGGCCGGAAGAATATGGGTTTCGTGGGAATGCGAGAAATTATGATTTAAACCGTGATTTCATTAAAAATGATACCGAAAATGCCAAAGCTTTTCAACAAATTTTTCAATATTTCAAACCGATTTATTTTATTGATAATCATGTAAGTAACGGAGCAGATTATCAGTATTTATTCACCTATATTTCTACGAATAAAGAAAGGTTGGGAAAAACTTTGGGAACTTATTTCAATGAAAAAATGCAGCCGGAGATTATCAAGACTTTAGAAAAAAAAGGGATTTTATCCACGCCTTACGTCAATATTCATGGCGATTCTCCGGATGAAGGTTTTCCAACTTTTATGGATTCGCCGAGATATGCGACAGGTTATACCACGCTTTTTAACACGATGGGAACGGTTGCCGAAACGCACATGTTGAAATCTTATAAAGATCGTGTTCGTGCGACTTATGAAAATATGTTGAGTTCCATTGATTATACTTCAAAAAACGCCCGGGAAATTCAAAAATTAATGGTTGAAAGTTTGAAAAATTATCAGCCAAAAATGAAATATCCCATTCAGTGGAAAGTGGATAGCACGAAATTTAAAATGATCGATTTTAAAGGTTTTGAAGCCGGAAAAAAAATGAGCGAAGTTTCCGGGAAACCCAGACTTTTCTATGACAGAGACAAACCATTTACCAGAAAAGTAAAGTTTTACGACCAATATATCGCGACAAAAGAAATTGCGGTTCCCAACTATTACGTAATTCCAAAATCGGAGAAAAAAGTGGTGGAATATTTGAAACGGAATAATATTATCCTCAAAGAAATCAAGCAGGATTCCATCATTTTTGCCCAACAATACAGGGTTTCGGATTTCAAAACGGTGAAAAATCCGTACGAAGGACATTATCTTCATTACGACACGCAAGTGAAATCTGACACGAAAAATTTTAAATTCAGAAAAGGCGATTTATTGGTTTCTACCAGGCAAAATGGTGTAAAATATTTACTCGAAACTTTAGAACCGGAAGCGACTGATTCTTTCTTCAACTGGAATTTCTTTGATGGAATTCTGGGACAGAAAGAATATTACTCCGATTACGTTTTCGAAGATACCGCCGCAGATTTGGTGAAAAACAATCAGGTTTTAAGAACAGCTTTTGAAATGGAAAAAATAGCAAATCCCGACTTTGCAAAAGATGGAAAAGCCCAATTAGAATGGGTTTACAAACATTCTGAATATTACGAAGGAAGTGTTGGAACTTACCCGATCTACAGAATTCAATAGAAACAAAAAAGCCATTTTCGATATTTCTTAACCACAAAAGTCACAAAAGTTTACAATTAAAGTATTTTTAATAACAGCTTAAAGGAAAAATAAGATTAAGCATTCTTCTTATTTTTTCTTTAAAACGCTAATTTTAGATTATTGAAAATCAATATTTTTGTGACTTAGAAACTACTTATTTCGGTAAACCTTTTTTCAAGGCGTAATTCGCCCGTTCGATGGCTTTTTTCTCTTTCCAGTCCATGTATTTTTTCTTGAATCTGCTTTTCATAAAATTGTCGAAATTCCTTTGTATGGTAAGATTCCACAACGAATGCGCTTTTACCGCCCAGGATTTGTCCCAGGCTCTTTGAGAGATCGAAAAACTGCCGTCGAGGTATTTCATATAATGCCACCAGCCGGTCGGCATAAACAGCGTGTCGCCGTGCTCCAGGAAACATTCGATTCCTTCTACGCCGTTTAACGCGGGAAATTTTTCGAAATCCGGATGGGCAATATCGTAATCTTCTAATGCGTAAGTCGCGTACGGAATTTTATAAAGCCGGTCTTTCCATTTGTAATCGAAAAGCAAAATATGTTTTCTGCCATTAAAATGGGTGTGGAAAATATGCGCCAAATCAATATCGAAGTGGAGGAAAGTTTCGGATCCCTTGCCGCCGAAAAACATGTTGGGGTATTTGTCGAGAAAACCACCCATTAAATCTTTTGGAGAAATATAATCCTCTAAAAGTTTCGGAGCCTCTTTTATGGGATCGAAAAGAAAAATGCGCAGATCGGTTGGTTTTTCATTAATTAAATCGATATAATCTGTAAACTTCATCTTCTGTGCCGATGAATTAATGGGCGCGGCCGGATCAGCTTTCGAAGAATCATAAAGCGGAACTTCAACATCTCCCACCTTTTCTTTCATATATTCCATGGTCCATTTTTCGTACGCAGGCCAGTTTTTCGCCATATTCTTAATAACCACCGGTTTTCTTGGCAGCAGATATTTTTCGCGAAATTCTTCTTTGGTGATCGATTCCAGAATATCAATCGGTTGTAAGTGAAGTCCCATATTGAGCAATGTTAGAGGGCAAAATTACTAAAAAAAAGATTTCGCCATCAATTTATGTTAAAACTGTAAATAAGAACATTCTTTAACTTTCTGCTGAATCTGGCATCTTATCACTTGTGTGTAACAAACAGTGTGATTAAAGTACTCATTAATAAATGTTTTCATGAAAAAAATTTCGACTCTTTTTATTTTGTTTATTTCTGTATTGACCTGGGCGCAGTCTTCCATCAGTGGAAAAATTTTAGATACTGACGGTCAGCCGATTCCCAGTGCAAGCGTCACTGTAGAAGAACCGGGGAAAGATGCAATTATCGCTTATTCGATTACCAATTCTAAAGGGGAGTTTAAGGTAACTTTTACTTCGGCAGAGCAAAATGTGGATGTGAAGGTCAAAGCCTTTAATCAAAAACCTTTGCAGAAAGTGGTTAAAAATGAAAATCAAACGCAGAATTTTACTTTGCAAGACGACGCTACGGAAATCAAAGAGGTGAAGCTGAAGGCGAAAATGATTACCAAAAGAGGAGATACTATTTCTTATGATATTAAAGCTTTTGAAAGCAAGTCAGACCGTACGCTTTCCGATGTTTTGAAAAAAATCCCGGGAATCGACGTGAATAAAGATGGAACCGTTCTTTATCAGGGCGAACCGATCAATAAATTCTATGTCAACGGAAAAGATTTGATGGAAGGCGGTTACGGAACCATTAACAATTCTTTGCCAACCGGAGCGGTATCAAAAGTGGAGGTGATGGAAAATCATCAGCCGGTAAAAATTCTACAGGATAAAGTACCTTCTGAAAACGCTGCCATTAATATAAAATTAAAGAAATCTGTAACCATGACCGGCCGCGGAGAAGTGGGAGCAGGACTGGATCCTTTGTTGTGGAATGTGAAATTAACTCCCATGTTTTTCGGTCAGAAAAACCAGTGGGTGGTGAATTACAAAGCGAATAATAACGGCGAAAGTGTGGAGAAGGAAGGGAATATGTTGGCTTTCGGAAGCCGGTGGGAAGGCAGAAGAGGACAATCTGCCGGAAACTATTGGTTAAGTGTTGATAAAGCAAGTACGCCGAATCTTCCGGAAAAAAGATATTTAATGAATAATGTGCATTTTTTCTCTGCCAATGTTTTGACCAATCCTTTTAAAAGTAAAGAGTGGGAATTAAAAGCAAGTACGAGTTATACCAACAATGCAATTAGCAGGGATTCTAAGCGGGAAACTGTTTATGAACAGGACACGGGTTTCTTTAAAGCCGGAAAAATTACGAATGAAGAATCCAATAATCTTTATAGCAACGCTGCTAAAGGTGAAATCATTTTTACTAAAAATGCAAAAAAAGGATTTTTTAAGAATACCACCACCTGGAATGGTTTCTGGAATGAAGATCGTGGATTTTCAGGAACGAGATATGATATGGCTGTTGCGGATCCTTCATTAAAAAACATTTCTCTGGATGAAGCGCTGAGTGCGCCAACGGGCGTTTTTAAGAACTCACTCAGTACGATTATTCCATGGAAAGAAAAACTGGTGAATTTCATGAGTTATATTTCTTATCAGACCGACCGTCAGAATTTGTCTGCTACCAATGAAAATTTCTTTGACCTTGACAAACAGTTTGGTCGCGATTCTGAGAGTGTTCATTATGGCAGATTAGATCAAAGTATTGCTTTGAAAACATTTATGGCAAATCATTCGGCCTCGGTTGGGTTTTCTCATAAAAAATGGACCATCACTCCAGAGGTTGGTTTGAATTTATCTTTTAATGACATGAATTCGCAATTGTATGGTGACCGGAATTTATTAGATGACCGTTTCCAAAACCGTATGATCTGGAATGAAATCAATCCTTATACCCAGGTCGGGCTGAACTATAAAGGATCTGCCTTTAACCTGAATTTAACCTTGCCTTTGAACATGTATAACATGGATTACAAAGATGAACTTAGAGCCAAAGATTCTGAAATCAGTAAAACTGTTTTCGAACCAACTTTTTATGGGAGTTATGATTTTGCGTCCTTTTATAAAGTTTCTGCTTTTGGTGGAATCAACTACAGTTACGGAAATTTCGGATCGGTTTATGACGGCTCGATTTTAACGAGTCCTAAATCTTTAAATGTTAGAAACAGTAATCTTTTACCGGAAAACAGAAATATCAATTCTTCAGCCCGGTTGGAGTATAGAAATCCATTGAATAATTTATTTTTCAATGTTCGGTACAGCTATAATGATATGAAGAAAAATATTATTACCAAATCAACACCTTTCCTTTCCGGAGCGTCTGCTGTGACTTTAGCATATAATGATAACAGTTCTTATTCACAAAGTGAAAGCGCTGAAGTGGGTAAATATTTCCCGAAATTCAAAACCAATGCATCAGTAAACTTTAGCAACAGAGATTCTAATTCTTACAGTATTTTGGTGGATGAGAATAATGTTGATAATTATATTGAAAACAAAAGCAATGGGCAGAGTTTAGCGCTGAAATTCAATAACACATACTTTTCATGGATGAGCCTGGATTATAATGTTTCATTGAACTGGAATAAAAACAGCGATGATTACCGAAATAATGTGAACAGAAATTCTGGCTGGAATCATAATATGAACCTATTCTTTTATCCAATAGAAAACCACACCGTCGGTTTTGTTTGGGACGATGTTACGACTTCGCAGGGTGCGACCAATCTTCGGAATTCTTTCTACGACCTTTCTTACCAATATACTTGGGCAAAGAAGAAAATTGATTTCGAAATCAAGTGGTTGAATATCGCTAACAGAAAACTGTATGAAACCATAAGCTACAACACAACTTATTTCTCAACAACACGAAATAGCATTGAAATTCGCCCAAGTCAGGTAATGTTTACCGTTAAATTTAATTTTAAATAAAATCAACCATGAAAAAATTAGCAGCTTTATTTCTTTTATTGGGTTTAATGGTTTCAGCACAAAACAACCGGGTGATTTATGAATATAAATTCCGTCCGGATTCTACCAAAACCGACAGTTTGAAAACCGAATGGATGTATCTGGATATCAATAAAAATGGATCCAAATATTATAGTAAAAAAACATTTGATAACGATTCTATCATAAACGAAAGTATCAAGAAACAGATGGCTTCAGGAATGAAGAGTATTTCAGTTTCAAGACAAAGTTTTGGCGGTGAAGTAAATGGCGAAGTAGAGAAAATCTATCCGGAATACAAAACTTATCTGATCGTGAATGTAGGCAACGATTCCTATAAAGTATTAGAGGACCGAAAACCCATCTGGCAAATTTCATCCGCAAAAAAACAGCTGGGAACCTTCAGCGTTCAAAAAGCAACCACCGATTTTGCCGGAAGAAAGTGGACGGCATGGTTCACAACCGATGTCCCGGTTCAGGACGGACCGTATAAGTTTTCCGGCCTTCCGGGATTAATTGTCGAAATGTCCGACCAAACTGGAAGCCACCAGATGGAACTGAAAGGAATTAAAAAAATCCCTGAAATCGCACCGGAAGAACTCAATACCCAGGGAAAAGATATTCCGTTTACCAGGAAAAAGCCGATTGAAGTTAATCGCAAACAATATGTGAAACAGCTGAGTCAGCATGAAAATGATCCCGTTCAGGGAATGCGGGAAATTCTTTCCAGGCCTAATTCGAAAGTGATGATCAAAGTGAATGGCAAAGAAATATCGGAGCCGAAAGAAGTCCTCCGCGAACTCGAGAAAAACGCAAAAGAGGAAATGAAAAGAAACAACAATAAAATCGAACTGATTCCCTAATTAAAATTGAAAACCCGCTTTATTCCTAAGGCGGGTTTTATTATTTATCATTTCAACACTAAGAAGTTTTTTCGTCAGCAGTCGGCCCATAACTTCCCGGCACCGGAATATCGTTCAACCTGTAATAAACACCCAATTGCGCACGGTGATGGGTGATTTGGTTCAGTGCATGCCGAATTGCTTCATATTTGTTATAATCCGCCAGCACCTGGTCTCCCATATTCATCGTCCATCTTCCGTCGAGCGCTTCTTCTGTTAAATTCTCTAACGCATTTTTCGAAGTAGTATAATCGTCATTCAGTTTTTGTTGCAGTTCAGCTTTTGTGTTGAGAACGGTTGGTTGATAATCACCTGCAGCAAAATCAAGTTTGTCGGTTTTCAAGATATAATCCGGCCAGCCAAAAACTTCTACAATATGCGTGGCCAGTGGCATCATTTTCATGCTTTTTTCGTGAGGAGCAAAATCATTTTTTCCTTCCGGGAAACGGTCGATAAATTTTTTGGTCGTTTCGTATTCCTGCTGCAGTTCTTTTTTTAAAATCGGTAAAGTGTTCATAGGTTATTCATTTTTAGAGAATAAAGTTAAACTGAAATTCTGACCTGCAAGTCATAAAAAAGGATAAATTATTCTTAAAATTTTTGTAACAAATGTTTGAGCCTGGATACTAATAAGGAAAATAAAAATCATGAAAAAGATATTTGCCTTCATAGCCTTTACTGCATTTTTTGCACTTAATGCTCAGGAAACTGCCAACCGGTTCTTTTACGAACTCACCTTTAAACCGAAGAAAGATTCAGCGAAATTAGATAAAGTGATGACTGTTTTAGATGTTGTAAAAGACAGATCTATTTACAGAGATTATACTTTACTGGCACAGGATTCAATTCTGAAAATTCAGGTTGAAGCAATGCAGAAAGCGGGAACATTCAAAGACATTTCCAAAAGTGTAACCATGCCGAAGTTTTCAGAGAAAGTTTACAAATTTTATCCGGGAATGAAAGTACAGTACAGCGATCGTGTTGCCAATGGTTTTACACCAATGAATATCGGATATAATGAAGAGCTAAAATTCAACTGGAAAATTGAAAATCAAAAAGAAAAAATCGGAGCCTATAATACGCAGAAAGCAACCACAGAATATGGAGGAAGAAAATGGACGGCATGGTTCACCACCGATATTCCATTGCAGGATGGACCTTATAAATTCTATGGTTTACCGGGCTTGATTGTTAAAGTTAACGATGATGGAAATAACTATTCCTGGGAATTGAAAGGAAATAAGAAAGTTCCGGATTTTAAAGAAGCTACCTATTTGGAAACTGTTTCTCCAGGTGGGGATGGCGGAAAAGTAGTCGAGGTTTCCCGTGAAAAATTTGATAAAACTTTCGGAGATTTCAAGAAAGATCCTATGGCAACCGCAAGACCATATCTGACTTCTGAAGTGATGTCACAAAAGATTCCGGGAAGTGATTTAACTATTGGCCAAATGGTGAAACAACAGGAAAAAATGTTAAATGATTTTTTCCATGCCAATGATAATCCTATCGAAATTCCTGCTGCAAAAGCTAAAAAATAAGCACTTTTATCACTAAATTATATTTTTTAACCTCAAAACATATTTTGTTTTGAGGTTTTTTATGATTGTGGTCATTTCTACGATAATTCCTTATTTAGATTAAATTTAAATAACGTATATTTGCGCATCAAAATTTTAGTGTTGAAAGGAGATAAATCAAATAAATTATGCTGTTTTCCCAGAAATAAATCGGGGAAAATTCTGGGCTATGAAAACGACGACCTCAGAATGCCCAATAAAATTATTGAAATGGGTCTGCTCCCCGAAACCGTTTTCAAAATCCTGTATCAGGCGCCGTTCAAAGGACCACTGTATATAGAGTTTGGTGACGAAAAAAGCAGAATTGCACTTCGCGAAGAAGAAGCGCAGTTTATCATCGTGGAAACTTTATCTTAAACAATCACGGTAAATCTCAAATTAGATCGAGCGGAGAATGAACACTTCAAACAAAAAACAAATCCTTTTGGTGGGAAATCCCAATGTGGGAAAATCTACCGTTTTTAATTTACTTTGTAACAAAAAGCAAAAAACAGGAAACTACGCCGGAGTTACCGTGGCCAGCCATTCTGGAGATTACGATTATCAGGGCGAAAATGTAGAAGTCATCGATTTACCCGGTTCCTACAGCATTTATCCGAGCTCTGAAGATGAAGCCATTTTATCAAAGTTTCTAGTGGAGGAACAAAAGAATTATTCGGGCGTCGTTTATATTTTAGAAGCCTTAAGTATCAAAAGAGGATTGCTTCTTTTCCAGCAGATTCAGGATTTGGGAATTCCCGTTTTATTGGTGGTTAACCAAATCGACCAGGCTGAAAGACGCGGGATCAATATCGATGTCGACCAACTTTCCAAAGAATTAAACGTTACTGTTTTACAGGCCAACGCCAAAGAAAATCAGGGAATTGAAGAATTAAGAACCGAAATTCACAAAGGAAATTTTACCAAATCCGATACTGTTTCTTTCGATATTCCAACCGAACATAAAGGATTGGTTTTTAAAATATTAGCAGAAACAAAAGAAGAAAATCAATATAAAGTCTGGACTTTGCTTTCGTCCGACACCTATTTGGGAAAGCTAGAAACCGTTCATGATCAGTTGAATAATGATGAGGTTAAATGTTTGATTCCGAAAAGATTACAAACGCAGGAAACCATCAGACGGTATCAGGAAATCGATAAGATCATTTCTAAAGTACTCTCCAAAAAACCACAGTTCAAAGAATTATTGACCGAAAAATTAGACAGGGTTTTGGTTCACAAATTCTGGGGATATGTGATTTTCGGACTGATTTTATTGGTTATTTTTCAAAGCGTTTTCTTTTTGGCAGAATATCCGATGAACTGGATTTCAGATTTTTTCCTTTGGCTGTCCGGTTTTGCTAATGAACATCTGCCTGCTGGACCTATTAATTCGCTCATCGCAAACGGAATTATTCCGGGAGTGGGCGGCATTATGGTTTTTGCACCACAGATTGGGATTCTGCTTTATTTCCTTTATTTGTTGGAAGATTCGGGTTATATGGCAAGAGTTATTTTCCTGATGGATCGGTTTCTGCGGCCGTTTGGTTTGAATGGGAAAAGTATTGTACCGTTGGTTTCAGGAACCGCCTGCGCCATTCCGGCAATTATGTCTACACGGAATATCGAGAATGTGAAAGAACGGTTGATCACGATTTTGGTAACTCCTTTTATGACGTGTTCGGCAAGGCTTCCGGTGTACAGTATCATCATCGGGCTGATTATTCCCAGCAAATTCTTTATCGGAATCAGTTATAAAGCTATTGCCTTGATGGCGATGTATTTTCTTGGATTTTTCACCTCATTAATGGCCTCTTTAATTCTAAAGAAAATTATTAAAAGCAACGCGAAATCTTTTTTAGTGATGGATTTGCCTTCCTATAAAATGCCGCTTTTCGGTTATGATTTTAAAATTGTCCTGGGTAAAGTTTGGGAATTTATTACCGGTGCAGGAAAGATTATTTTCTTATTCAGTATCGTGATTTGGTTTTTCTCTTATATCGGACCAACGCAAAATAAGAAAGATTTTGTCGCTACCGATGTAAGATTAGAACAGTCTTACCTCGCCAAAATGGGGAAATCAATAGAACCGGTCATCGCACCGCTCGGTTATGACTGGAAAATGGGCGTCGGGATTCTAACAAGTTTCGTGGCGAGAGAAGTATTTGTAGGAACTATGTCGACGCTCTACAGTTTAGATGATGAAGCACCGGAAGGAAAAATCATCGATAAAATGCGGGCAGACGTGAAACCAAACGGAGAGAAAATTTATAGCTTTGCAACAGGAATTTCGATTCTTTTCTTTTACGCTTTTGCGATGCAGTGTGTTTCAACTTTGGCCGTGGTATATCGAGAAACCAAATCCTGGAAATGGACGGTGGCGCAGCTTTTCGGCATGTCGGGTCTGGCTTATATTGCCTCGCTGATTGTTTATCAAATTTTAAAATAATGGACAATTCTCTTGTTTTTCAATATGTCATTATCGCTGTAATTGTTTTGGCAGCGGGTTATTCTTTGTTTAAAATCGTTGCTAAAAATTTCAGTTCCAGGAAATTCAAAAAGAAAGGAAAACCGGGTTGTGACTCGGATTGTGGTTGTTGATAAATCACCCTGCTTCCGAACGAATTTTCAGTAACTTATAACACGATAAAAAATTAATTAAATGCCAATAAAATTGATTTTAATTTAGAATAAGCACCAAAAATTGACACTTTCGACTGTTTTGATTTACTACACAAAAATTTTAATTTAGAAATTTAGAGAGGATAGAAGCTTGATGATAAACTTTTATCCAATAAAAAATGATTTCTTATACTTTTACAGGATCGGCAATTTGTCCGTTCTTTTTGTTTAAAAAATTCTTACCATGTTATTTATCACCTCTTTAAAAACTAAGTTTCGGTACAATCAATCTAAATCTTTCGTAACTTTATCTTCCTAAAAATCAAGTGCTGGACATTTCCTTTTTAGTATTATCCTTAAATTATTAAAATCAAATATTATGAGTGCTAATACCAAAAATCTACGAAATGTGGTCTTGCTCGGGCATTCCGACAGTGGCAAAACTACATTGATTGAAACCATGTTGTACGAAGGCGGGGCGATTAAGCGCCGTGGTAGTGTAGAAGGGCAAAACACGGTGAGCGACAATACTGATTTGGAACATGAAAAAGGAAAAACACTTTTTTCTCATCAAATGTTCGTCAACTGGAGGAATAACAAAATCAACATGATTGATACGCCGGGATTCGATGATTTTATCGGCGAAGTAGTATCTTCTTTAAAAGTTGCAGACACCGCGATTATCGTGCTGAATGCAGCCAACGGTGTTGAAGTAGGAACCGAACTCGTTTGGGAATATGTAGAGAAATACCAGACTCCCGCCATATTCGTCATCAATCAAATGGATCATCCAAAAGCCGATTTCGAGAAAACTTTAGAACAGGCAAAAGAAAGATTTGGAAACAAACTTTTACCCATTCAATATCCTTATAACTCCGGCTCTAATTTCAATTCAATTATTGATGCCTTAAGAATGGTGATGTACGAATTTCCTGCAGACGGCGGAAAACCAGAGAAAAAACCAATTCCCGACAGTGAAATCGACCGGGTCAACGAAATGCACAATGCTTTGGTTGAAATCGCAGCTGAAAATGAAGAAGGTTTAATGGAAAAATATTTTGAAGAAGGTTATCTTTCTGAAAAAGAATTAGCAAAAGGGATTACGTTGGCTTTAGCAAAACAGCAGTTCTTTCCGGTATTTGTAACGAGCGGTTTAAAAGATATGGGAAGTGGCCGGCTGATGGGATTCTTAGATGACATCGCTCCTTCACCCGCTGAAAGACCTGCCAGAAAACTGGAAAATGGCGACGAAGTTTCTTATAACTCTGATGATAAAACAACGGTTTTTATTTATAAAACGATTTCTGAACCACAAGTTGGGATGATTTCTTATTTTAAAGTATTAAGTGGCAGATTAAAACCCGGCGATGAATTGGTTAATGCGGAGAATGGCGAAACAGAACGGATCTCGCAATTATTTGTCGCTGAAGGAAAAGACCGGATTCCTGTTGATGATTTGGTAGCGGGCGATTTAGGCGTGACCGTGAAATTAAAATTCGCACGTTCTAACCATACTTTAAATACAAAAGGTTTAAACCGAAAAGTCCGTCCGATGGAATTTCCGGAAAGCCGGATCAGAAAAGCAATATACACCGATGCCGCAGCCGATATGGAAAAACTGGTGACGGCTTTGCATAAGATTCAGGAAGAAGATCCAACTTTGAAAGTAGAACAGTCCGCTGAACTGAAACAGACGATTCTTCACGGTCAGGGCCAATTGCATCTCGATTTGGTGAAAGAACGGCTACAGGATGATTTCGGCGTGAAGATGAATTTTGCAGAACCTAAAATTTCCTACCGGGAAACCATTACCGGAAAAGCAGATGCCGACTATCGCCACAAAAAGCAATCTGGCGGTAACGGTCAGTTCGGTGAAATCCACATGAGAGTTGAAAATTTCTATGACGGAATGGATGAACCAACCGGCTTTAATATCCGACAAAAAGAAATTGAAGATTTACCCTGGGGCGGAAAACTGGCTTTTTATTGGTGTATCGTTGGCGGTACCATCGATAACCGATATATCGGAGCCATTAAAAAAGGAATTATGCAGCAGATGAGCGAAGGACCCTTGACAGGATCCCGTTCTCAAAACATTCGGGTCATTGTTTATGACGGAAAAATGCACAGCGTAGATTCCAATGATATTTCTTTCCAACTGGCCGCTGCGGGTGCTTTTAAAAAGGCGTTTCATCAGGCGAATCCTCAACTTCTGGAACCCATGTATGCCGTAGAAATCCTTTGTCCGGATGAAGATACCGGCGATGTCATGGGAGATTTGCAAACCAGACGCGCCATTATCTCAGGAATGGATTCGGAAGGTCATTATCAAAAAATATTGGCAGAAGTACCTCTGGCAGAACTTCATGATTACGGTTCTACCTTGCGCTCCATTACAGGAGGAAGAGCGAAATTCACCATGAAGTTTTCAGAATACCAATTGGTTCCACCAAATGTTCAGCAGAATTTAATTAAAAAACATTCTCAACTGGAAGAAGCCTAAGTTAAGAACCAAGGCAAAAAGTAAAAAGAGCCAAGTGAACTGATGAATAAAATTATTTTTAAAGAAAAACCTCGACGAAAGCCGAGGTTTTTGCAATATCAGTCTTCCGATATTATTTTTTTGAAAGATCAAAAGATACTCCAACATTCATTTGAAACTGGTTGTTCAAATTTTTATACACTTTATCATTGTCGTTGTATTTAGCAAAAGGAACCTGCGCTTCTGCGAAAAGGCCAAAACCTTTATCAAAGAAAACTCTCGCTCCTAAATGACCTCCAAAGTTTTTTAGACCTAAATTAAGCCCCGGGTAAACATCTATATTTTGCGGCAATCCTAAAACACCGCCAAGATTGGCGTTGAATCTGGCTTTAATGTCGAAGCGGTCGCCAAAAGAAGGTTTGCTAAAACCGTCAGCTACTTTAGCTCCCAATAAATATCCTGCCTGTGCACCAATCGAGAAACTTTCGCCTAAACCATAATCCAGCGATGTCATCACTCCTGTTCCTCCATCCTGAATATTCATCCCAATTTGGTAACGCGTGTCACCTGCTCCTCTGAACGCATCCGTTTGTGCATTTGCCATTCCAAAAACTGTTGTCATTACAGCCAAAAATATTTTTTTCATAATTTCTTTGTTAGATTTTAACGGGTGCAAAGGTAGGCTTTTCCGTTTTTATTTTATTTCTTTGAAATCCTGTACAGTTTCCCGCTGTCGGTAATGGAATAGAGGTTTCCGTCCTGTCCGTTAAGCACATCGCGAAAACGCTCATTCTGATCTTCCAACAGCCATTCTTCGCCCACAACTTTATTATTTTTTATAACTAACCGTATAATTTTCTCGCCACCCAAACAGCCGAGCATCATATCATTTTTCCACTCACCGATATTTCCCGTATAGAAGGTAATTCCACTCATGGATACCGATGGATCCCAATAATAAGCGGGCTGTTCCGTTCCCGGTTTCTGCTGAATTCCGGCGCCCACTTTTTTGCCGCTGTATTCGATTCCGTAGGTGACATCTCCCCAGCCGTAATTTTTTCCGGGTCGAATCAGATTGACTTCGTCACCTCCTTTCGGTCCCATTTCTGATTCCCAAAGCTGTCCATTTTGATCCAAAGCTAAACCTTGCGGATTCCGGTGGCCATAAGAATAGATTTCAGGTTGATATTTTGGATTTCCAACAAATGGATTTCTCGGTGCGGGTTTTCCGTCTTTTGTGATTTTTAAAATTTTGCCTAAATAAGCCATGGTATTTTGGGCTAAAGGTCTTGTTGCCAAATCTGAACGTTCGCCGGTGCTCACGAAAAGATTCCCGTCTTTATCAAAAACCAGGCGGCTGCCGTAATGCAGTTTTCCATCGTAGGTTGGGGTTGCTCTAAAAATAACATCTGCTTTTTCAATCATTTTTTCATCAGCAGAAAGTTTTCCTTTTGCGACAGCAGTGTGATTTCCTCCGGCAGCCGGTTCAGAAAACGTCCAGTAAATCATTCTGTTAATTTTAAAATCGGGATCAAGAGCGACATCCAATAAACCGCCTTGCCCTCTTGAATCAACAGCAGGAAAACCTTCAACTTTAGCAGTAGTTTTTCCATCTGCGGAAACAATATTCATAAAACCTGATTTTTCTGTAATTAAGAATCTGCCGTCTGGAAGATTAGTTATTCCCCAGGGCTTTCCTAAATCTTTATTAATGATTTCGACCTGGAAGGGAGTTGAAGTTTTCACGCCTGCAGTTCTGGTTTGTCCCGCAAAAGCCGGTCGATATCCCGGAGAATTCTTTTTTGCCGTTTCGGGATTTTGGAGTGTTCTATTTTGAGTTATTGTATCATTTACAATAGAATTCCTTTTCGAATTTCCATTGCAGGATGTTATTTGTAGAAGCATTAAAACTGCATAACTTTTAATGATTAGATGTTTCATAATAAAGCGTATTTAATTGTTTTTTAAAGTTACAAAAAATGTTCTAGGTTAATAATCATTAAATTATTTGGAAAAAGTTTGATGAATTAAAATATTATTCTACATTTGTAGAATAGAATATAAACTTGTAGAAATGAAACAGAAGTTAACGGAAGCAGAAAAGCAGATCATGGATATATTATGGGAGCAGAAAGCGGCATTCATGAAAGATATTTTAGAAATATATCCTGAACCAAAACCCGCATCTACAACCATTGCAACACTTTTAAAAAGAATGCAAACTAAAAATTTAGTGGGTTACAAAATCTTTGGTAATTCTAGAGAGTATTTCCCGAAAGTAGATAAGGAAACCTATTTCAATCACGAGATGAATGTTATGATTGATCGTTTTTTCAACAGTTCAGTTTCCCAGTTTGCCTCTTTTTTCGCCAGTAGTAAAAAACTTTCCCAAGACCAACTGAAAGACCTTCGGGATATTATCGATCATCAAATAAAAGAGTAAAAAATGGAGACCCTAATTTTTAAAATATTGATTTCTTCTGGTTTACTAATTGTTTTCTATCACTTGTTTTTAGAAAAAGAGCGAACATTTAAATTCAACCGAATTTTTCTTCTGTCAACTTTAATCTTCGCCTATATTATTCCGTTTATACCATTCAACTCTCCTTTTAAAACTATTGGAAAACCAAATTTATTAATCGGTGATGCTGTTTTAGAATTTCAGCCTTCTACAGTAAATGATCCTGCAACGGAAGTTAATTGGATTCAATTTTTGCTGATTGGTTACTTGGTTATTTCCCTTTTCTTTTTGATGAAATTCATTTACTCAATCTTTCGACTTTTATTGTTAAAAGGTGAAAAGCGAAACTATAAAAATCAGAAAATACTCATTATCAATCAAAATTATGCGCCTTTCAGTTTTCTTGAAACTATTTATTTAAGCAGAAAATATCTAGTTGATCAGCAAATTGATGAAAGAATATTTTTACATGAAAAATGCCATGTGATTGAAAAGCACAGCATTGATATTCTGTTTGTGGAGTTTTTAAAAATATGCTCATGGTTCAATCCCGCATTGTTCTTTTACAAAAAAGCGATGATGACCAACCATGAATTTTTAGCCGACCAATATGTTTTACAAAACAATTATGATCTTCAAAATTATCAGCATTTAATTTTAAAAGAAATCACAGTTTCACAAAATTATAATCTAACACAACAATTTAATTTTAATAACACTAAAAAACGATTTATTATGATGACTTCTAAAAATTCCAAATTTGTGGGGTTGAAGAGAATTATTCTTCTCCCGATGCTCGCCGTTTTATTTGTTCTTTTTGCAAAGAAAGTCGATGCAAAAACTGACACCCAATTCTTAGTACAACCCGATCCTCTTCAAACTGAAAAGCACGATGTTGCAATTCCAATAACAGAAGAAAATGCTACAGTTACAGAAAAAAAATTGATACAAGCTTTTGATGAAGTCAGAAAAGAATATGAAATGAAAAAGGACACTATTAAAAAAACACAATCTCAAGATGCAGCCGCTCCAGTTTCGGCACCAAGTAAATTTAAAGGAATTCTACCACAATTTCCGGATGGCATTAATGCTTTTAGAACCTTAATTCAGAGTAATTTTGATACTTTTATATTCAAAGGAGAAATCGGCATACAGAAAACAACAATTTATACGAACATCGATGAAAATGGAAAAATGACTGACATTGTTGCAGAAGGGTCAAACGAGTTATTCAATCGCGAAGCAGAAAGAGTGGTAAAATTAATTAGTGCGGAACATATCTGGACTCCAGCGACAGAAGACGGGAAGGCGGTAAAATACAGATTTAAACTTCCTTTAACAATGCAGTTTGCAAAATAAATAATTGAAAAAGGAGCGAAGTTAATTTGCTCCTTTTATTATGTGAAAAATTTGGTTAGTGTTTTTATGTATTACAATTCAAATACATAAAAATACAATTATGATAAAAGAAAAGAAATTAACATCGATAAGATTAAGTAAGAATTTATACGCCCATTTGCAAAAAAAAGCAAAAGAAGAAAACCGCAGTGTAAATAATTATATCGAAACTCTTTTGTTCGAAAGTTCAGAATATTTCGAACCGAATGAAGAAACCGTCGCGGCGATAGAAGAAACGGGAGAAATGATAAAAATAGTTCTGGAAAAGCATATTCTGATGTTGATGATTTAATGAAAGATTTACTGAATGAGTATGTTAAAAATAAAATTTACGACGCAGTTTAAAAAAGATTTCAAAAAAATAAAAAGAGATCCAAAAAATTGGATGAAACCCAAAAAGGTTTCCAATATTTAATGAATGACGGGACGAACGGGATTCCAGAAAAAATGAAACCTCATCCATTGAAAGGCAATTATAAAAATCACTGGGAATGTCATATTCTTCCAGATTTGCTTTGATTTGGCTGCAGTTTGATGAGGAAATAAGCAAATTCATCTCATCAGAATTAGCTCACATGCCGAAATTCTAAAAATGTAAAATAAGTATTGCTTCCTTTCTTTTCCGTATTTTTGCACCATGGAATTTAAACTTCAATCGGAATATAAACCTACAGGCGATCAGCCAACTGCCATCAAAAAACTGACTGAAGGTCTGGAAATCGGTGAGAAATACCAAACCCTTCTAGGAGTTACCGGTTCCGGGAAAACCTTCACCATTGCCAATGTAGTAAACAATACGCAGAAACCCACATTGGTGCTTGCGCATAACAAAACGTTGGCTGCTCAATTATTTGTAGAATTCAAAGAGTTTTTCCCGGATAATGCCGTGGAATATTTTGTTTCCTATTACGATTATTACCAGCCGGAAGCATTTATTGCTTCCACCAATACCTATATTGAAAAAGATTTATCCATCAATGAAGAAGTAGAAAAACTACGGCTTTCTGCGACAGCGAGTTTGCTTTCCGGTAGAAGAGACGTTATCATTGTCGCTTCCGTCTCCTGTATTTACGGTATTGGAAACCCGGCTGAATTTCATAAATCGCTTATTTCAATTGAGAAAAATCAGAAAATTACAAGAACCAATCTTCTGCATTCTTTAGTTAATGCATTATACGCCAGAACCCTAAATGAATTTACACGCGGAACATTCCGGGTGAAAGGTGACGTTGTCGATGTATTTCCGGCGTATGCGGATAATGCAATACGGATTCAGTTTTTCGGTGACGAGATCGAGACTATTCAAAGTTTTGATCCCCTGTCCGGAAATGTAATGGACAATTTCGATGAGATCCAAATCTATCCTGCAAACCTTTTTGTAACCTCGAAAGAAACGCAAGTAAGTGCCATTCGGGAAATCCAGGATGACATGGTAAAACAGGTGGATTTCTTTAATGATATCGAAAAACCGTACGAAGCAAAACGCCTGCAGGAGCGCACAGAACTCGATTTAGAAATGATGAAGGAATTAGGTTACTGCAGCGGAATCGAGAATTATTCCCGCTATTTTGACGGCAGATTACCGGGGTCCAGACCATTCTGCCTGTTGGATTATTTTCCTAAAGATTATTTAATGGTAATCGATGAAAGCCACGTTACGATTCCGCAGGTTCATGCGATGTATGGCGGCGACCGGAGTCGAAAAGAAGTTTTGGTGGAGCACGGCTTCCGTCTTCCGGCGGCGATGGATAACCGTCCGTTGAAATTTGAAGAATTTGAAGCAATTCAGAATCAGGTGATTTACGTTTCTGCAACGCCTGCCGATTATGAACTTGAAAAAAGTGGCGGAGAATATATTGAACAAATTATCCGTCCGACCGGATTGCTCGATCCTGTGATTGAAATCCGGCCTTCTTTAAATCAAATTGATGATTTGATGGAAGAAATTCAAAAACGGGCGGAAGTTGACGAGCGGACTTTGGTTACAACGTTGACCAAAAAAATGGCAGAGGAATTAACCAAGTATTTCACCAAGTTCGGCATCAGAACGAGATATATTCACTCGGATGTGGAAACTTTGGACCGTATTCAGATTATGCAGGATCTGCGTGTTGGTTTGTTTGATGTTTTGGTGGGCGTCAATTTATTAAGAGAAGGTTTGGATTTACCGGAAGTTTCTTTGGTTGCTATTTTAGATGCCGATAAAGAAGGCATGCTTCGTTCCAGAAGATCAATGACGCAAACCGTCGGAAGAGCCGCCAGAAATCTAAACGGAAAGGCGATTCTGTACGCAGATAAGATGACGAAATCAATGCAGGCAACCATCGACGAAACGCTTTATAGAAGGCGCAAACAAATTGAATACAATGAAAAGCACGGCCAGGTTCCGACTGCTTTGAATAAAAAAATATCCGAGATTTTGGTGGGAAGAAGTAAAGATTTTCCCGATGAAAAATATACCCAAAAACAAATTTTGCAGGAGGTTGCTGAACAGAAAGCGAAATACGGCAGCGATGACATCGGAAAATTAGTGGCGGAAAAACAAAAAGCCATGGAAGCCGCCGCCAAGAATTTGGACTTTATCAAAGCGGCCAAATTGAGAGATGAGATCAATGCGCTGAAAGCTTAATGAAAAAAAAAGGAGTGAACCAATTAAATTCACTCCTTTTTTATCTATTAATTTACCGGTTAGATCGGTACAATAATAACGGCCACAATCGCAGCTACCGCAAGCGCTATCGAAGAAAATAAATCCAATTTTTTAGCTTCGCGAACATCGCTCTTTTTTATAATAACATCTTCGCCGGATTTTAATTTTCCGTAGATATTTTCATCGTCTAATTTTAAAACTTCAAGTTTAATCACTTTGGCGTCATTCGTTTGAACGGTATATTTCTGGTAGAGTTCCAGCGAGTTGTTTTTCAGCGGCTTCTGCATACTTACCACGCGGGTTTGGCAGGAAGTCAACATGATAAGAAATAAGACAAAAGCAAATATGTTTTTCATTCTATATTTTAATTTGTTCAAATTTAATAAAATTAATGTTTACAGACACCTGATTTTATCCGATTTTAAAATGGCTGGGAGTTTAAATCTTGGGCGATCAGCCAAGCCTCACTCCAGCACGCCTGAAAGTTAAATCCGCCGGTAACTGCATCGATATTTAAAACTTCTCCGGCGATATAAAAGTGAGGAAGCAGTTTAGATTTCATGGTTTTAAAATCGATTTCTTTTAAATCAATTCCACCTGCTGTCACGAATTCATCTTTGTATGTTGACTTTCCATTGACTTTCATTTTATTCTCACAAAGATTTTGCAGGATTTTCAGCAGTTCCTGCCCAGAAATGTTAGAAATATTTTTATCTAAATCTACTTTCGACAACCAAAGAATACGATGCCAAAAACGGGTGGTAATATCAAATATTTTCGAACTTCCAACGGTTTTTTTAGGATGTTCCTGGCGAAAGTTTTTAAAAGTTTCCCCGGCAGATTCTAAATCGATTCCTAAAAAATTGACAACGATTTCAAACTGATATTTTAAATTGGCAAGTTCTCGCGCCTTCCACGCCGAAAGTTTTAAAATGGCCGGACCGGAAAGTCCCCAATGAGTAATTAACATCGGGCCGGATTCATCCATTTTTAATTGGGGAATAGCGACTTCTGCATGAGGAAAACTCGTTCCCATTAAATCTTTCAATGTTTCATTTTTAATATTAAAAGTAAATAAAGACGGAACCGGCTCTACAATTTTATGACCGAGCTTCTGAATCATTTTTAAAGACTTCGGAGAACTTCCGGTTGTATAAATAACAAAATCAGCAAGATAGCTATTGGTGCTGGTTGTGATTAAATATTGATTTTCTTTCTGTGCAATTTCCAAAACCACCGATTTCGAATGAATCTGAAAATTTTTATGGGAAACTTCGTCCACTAAGGTATCGATAACCGTTTGCGATGAATTGCTTTCAGGAAAAATTCTGTTGTCATTTTCAATCTTTAACGAAGCATTTCGTTGTTCAAACCATTCCATCGTATCGCCTGGTTGAAATTTATGAAAGACACTTAACAGTTCTTTATTTCCTCTCGGGTAAAACTGTACCAGTTCTTTTGGATCGAAACAGGCATGCGAAACATTGCATCTTCCGCCACCGGAAATCTTCACTTTTTGCAAAACATCAGAATTTTGTTCGAGGATGATTACATCAAACTGGGTTTCGTCGAGATTCGCTGCACAGAAAAATCCTGCTGCGCCGCCGCCGATAATGATGATTTTCTTTTTTGTCATAATGGAAGGAATAAGTCAATTGAATTTGGGGATAAGAAACGTTTTTTACCGGCTTTTACTGATGAGTTGCAAAAATACCATTTTTCTAAACCATCATTAATGCTTATTTTTGTTAATTATAAATTATGCTTAAATGGAGGCGAAATCTGCGCCCTCTCTCTCGCCTTTTAAGGACGGGATCCCAAATTAAAAAAAAGTAAAAATGTCTGATTATCATTATAAATTCGAAGTTCGCTGGAGCGATATCGACGCGAACCGTCACTTGGCAAATTCTTCTTACGTCATGTATTGTGCGCAAACCAGAATGGCGTTCATGAATTCGCATAAAATGGGCTTGAAAGAATTGACCCGATGGGGAATTGGACCTGTAATTTTGCATGAGCGGTATTCTTTTTTTAAAGAAATCTATGCGGATCAAACGGTGTTTGTTTCCTTGGAAATCGCCGGAATGTCTGACGATGCAAGTATTTACCAATTTGTTCACAAGTTTTATCTACCCGACGGAACGCATTGTGCAACAGCTGAAGCCACAGGAGTCTGGATTGATACGATGTTGAGAAAATCGACAACGCCACCCGATGACGTGCTGGAAGTGATGAATGAATTCAAAAGCGAACACGTAAAAACTTTGACAAGACAGGACTTAAAAGATTTGCCTTTCAAACCGGAAAATGTAGAGCCTTTTCATAAAAGAAATACCTTTATCTGGAAAAAAGATAAAGAGCAACAGAACGAGCAATAATTTCTAAAACCTCATTAAATCTATAAATATAATGTTAGAAGATAAAAACCCTGAATTAACTCCGATTTCCAAATATGGAGAATTTGGGCTCATAAAACATCTTACCGAAAACTTTAGTTTTGAAAATCCTTCCACAGAAGTTTCTGTAGGGGACGATTGCGCAGTCATCAATCCTGACGGTAAAAAAGTAGTCGTAACCACTGATGTTTTGGCCGAAGGCGTTCATTTCAACTTGGGCTATGTTCCGTTGAAACATTTGGGTTACAAGGCAGTTGTTGTCAATTTGAGTGATATTGCCGCGATGAACGCTACGCCCACTCAAATCCTGGTTTCTCTGGCGGTTTCCAGCCGCTTTCCCGTGGAAGCATTGGAAGAAATCTATGCCGGAATTTATATGGCCTGCAAACATTACAAAGTTGATTTGGTCGGCGGCGACACCACGAGTTCTACATCCGGACTGGTGATTACAATTACAGCAATTGGGCTGGAAAATTCTGAAAACTTAATAAAAAGAAGCGGCGCAAAACCTAATGATCTGTTGGTCGTAACAGGCGATCTGGGCGGCGCTTATATGGGATTGCAGATTTTGGAAAGAGAACATTCTGTATTTCTGGCCAATCCAAATATGCAGCCCGAAATGGAAGGATATGATTATATTCTCGAAAGACAACTCAAGCCGGAAGCGCGGACGGACATTAAGAAAGCACTGAAAGAACTGGATATCCAGCCCACTTCTATGATTGATGTTTCTGATGGTTTGTCTTCTGAAACATTACATTTATCGGATCAAAGTAAAGTGGGCTTCCGAATCTACGAAGAAAAAATCCCGATGGATTCTTTAACGGTTTCTACGGCAGAAGAATTAAACTTAAATCCTGTAATGTGTGCATTGAACGGCGGCGAAGATTACGAATTGTTATTTACAATCGCGCCGGCTGATTTCGAAAAAATAAGAAACCATCCGGACTTTACGATTATCGGTCACGCAGTAGATTTAGAGCAGGGAAATTATTTGGTAGTGAGAGGAAGTGGCGAACTGGTTGCTTTGAACGCGCAAGGTTGGGATGCTTTCCTGAATAAAGGCCAGTAAATCGCAGATAAAACTTAAATGAAAGGATTTGAAAATCCATTTTTACCATTAAGTTTTTAGTTAAGGAATTAAGAATGTTCAGGTTTTTCTGCGGAAATTGAAGTGTGAAAAAAAAGCCTATTTGTTTAAAAGCATTTAGGCTTTTTAAGTTGTATAATCTATTCCGAAAATAATTTCTAAATAACAGATCACAAAAAAGTCCCAATCTTTTGACTGGGACTTTTTATATTTTAAAACACTTTATAATTAAGCGTTTGGTTCAATAGATACGAATGATCTGTTGTTTTGTTTCTTTCTGAAAACTACTTTTCCTGCTACCAAAGCGTGCAAAGTATGGTCTTTACCCATTCCTACGTTTTCACCTGGGTGGTGAGTAGTACCTCTTTGTCTTACGATGATGTTACCGGCGATAGCTTCTTGTCCTCCGAAAATCTTAACTCCCAATCTCTTGGAATGCGATTCTCTACCATTCTTGGAACTACCAACTCCTTTCTTATGTGCCATTTTATTTTAAGGTTTTTTGGTTAAAATTATTCAGCGGTTTCGCTGTCTGATTTTTTCGTTGTTTTTTTAGCAACGGGAGCTTCTTCTGAAACTGCTGCTTCTTTTTTAGCTTTCGGTGCAGCTTTTTTCTCTTCTTTCTTACTGTCGAAACCAGTGATTCCAGTAATTTGAATTTGAGTTAAAGACTGTCTGTGACCGTTTTTCTTTTCGTATCCTTTTCTTCTTTTCTTTTTGAAGATGATTACTTTATCAGCTTTTAAGTGGTCCAGGATTACAGCATCAACAGTGATACCGCTTACAGCTGGGGCGCCGATTGTTGTAGAACCGTTTACAGTTAAAAGAACTTTATCGAAAGAAACTTTTCCTCCTTTATCGCCTTTCAAACGGTTTACAAACAACTTCTGGTCTTGCTCAACTTTATATTGAAGCCCTGCTATTTCTACAATTGCAAACATTGTTTATAAATTTTGTTAGTTAATTCGAGGTGCAAAAGTAATAAATATTTCTGAGTTATCCACAATCAAAATAACAATTTTCATTTATTTTTGACAGATAACATTCAGATAATTAAATTTTTAACTTTCTTAAACGCTTTCCTTTAAAATAAGAAAGATTTTTTGATCTTATTTTTATTTAAATTTGATTTTCAAATAAACTATGAAAAGAGATTTATACATTGATTTTGCGAAAGGTTTCGCCACGCTCGCCATCATTTTCATCCATACCGTATTTTGGTCCGGTCAATACTATGTCCCTACAGAAGTGCGTGTTCTGTCTTTGCTCATAGATGTTCCTTTATTTTACGCATTAAGTGGTTTAACTTCCGGGGCGAATATCGAAAAAACGCTGTATCGGTTGCTGAAACTGCAGATCACCTATATGATTTTCGTGACTTTTCTTTTCTTTCTCGACTATTTATTTAAAGTTTTTGGTTTAAATGTCTTCGGTTTAGATTGGATGAAAGATTTTTATTCCACATTCGGCTCCAAATATGTTCCGCAAAGTATTTCTGATGTTCCGCAATGGCAAAATCTTGGCAACTGGTATCTTCATCAATATACCAATGCGGATACTTTTCCGGTGGTGATGGGCAGTTTTTGGTATTTAAAAGTATATTTTATTTTAACGGTACTTGGTGTTTTAATTCTGAGATTTTTTCCAAAACATATCAATTGGTTTATTGGAATTTGTTTGGGCTTAACTTTAATTTTTAATGTATTTCCGCACTATTATCCATCGGGACAAGTTGGCTATGTGGCATTATATTTAGGAATATTCTTAATTGCTCATCAATTCAAAGGAAAGAAAATCCCATCCAAAGTGTTTCCTTTTTTATATGGAATTTTACTTCTTATTTTGGCTTTTCTATTTTGGAATTATGGTGAAGAATTATTTTTGAAAATGAATAAAGCGAAATTTCCACCGAAATTACTGTATGTTTTCTGGGCCAGTTTTTCGTTATTAACCCTGTTTGTTTTATACAACCGACTGAAAATTGAAAAAAACAACTTCCTGACTTATATCGGACAAAACGCTATTTTCTTTTATTTCGCACAGGGAATGAGCTCCTCACTTATTTATTTTCTGGTTGTTCCGCTGAAAGAATATTTGCCATGGTGGATTTTGGTAGCCGTCATATTTGGGGTCAATATTTTGTTGGCCGTTGTTATTGCCAAAGGATTAAAAAAACTGGACACTGTTGGCTGGAGAATTCTTGAATTTTTACGAAAAAAAACTGCTTCGGTCTAACACCGAAACAGTCAATTGATTTTACAGATAAGGAAAACTAATCTCTTCTACCGTTGCCTCTTGCAATGATCGCTATAAGGATAATAACGAACAGTCCTCCGATAATCCAATAGATCGGATTGGTATACCATTGTTCAGTTGTGGTTGTTTTAGTGGTGGTGACATTCACGTCCATATTAGGCGTTTTTGTAGCTTCCTGTGCAAAAGCTAATGCACTAAAGAAGAAAGTAAGCATCAGAATTCCGAATTTGTTGAGTTGGTTTTTTAAAGATACGGTGTTCATAATAGTTTGTTTTTTAATGTTATTGTTGATAATTCAACATTTGTGCCATATTTAAGAATTAACTTCAGTTAAAATTTAATTAAGTTTATTTTTTAATAATTATAAATAATTTAATGCACTATTTTTTATTCATTAAATTTACGCAAAAATTCAATCCATGTTTAAACTGAGACTCTTGACTGATCCCCGATGGGCAAATATTGCAGAAGGAAATTTAGAGGAGATCCTTACCGATCATGCCTGGTGTGAGCAGAAAGCCACTACGAATGCGATTACAATCATCACCATGTGCCCGGAATACCCTGAAATCGTTACGGAGCTTTTGAAAATTGCACAGGAAGAATTGGAACATTTTCAAATGGTTCATGAGATTATTAAAAAGCGCGGTTATGAATTCGGCCGGGAACGCAAAGATGATTATGTAGGACAGCTGTTCAAATTCATTGTTCAGGGAACCCGCAAGGAATATATTATCGACAGAATGCTTTTTGCTGCCATGATTGAAGCCAGAAGTTGTGAACGGTTTAGGGTTTTGACAGAGAATATTAAAGATGAAGAACTCAAAACATTCTATAAAGATCTGATGATTTCTGAAGCCGGACATTATACTACCTTTATTGGTTTTGCAAGACAGTTGGGGGACGTTGAAAAGGTAAATCAGCGTTGGGAAGAATGGCTCGATTATGAAGCAGAAATCATTAAATCTTATGGTAAAAAAGAAACCATTCACGGTTAATATTTTTAGGAAAACCCATTAAAAATTTACCTATTTTTACATCATAATTTTCTAATGATTACCAGCACCGCGCATGATACCCAAACAACGATTTGAACAGATACTGAATACTTTCGCAAAATCCTTTTTTCAGGGTTTATTAATTATAGGACCGTTTGCCTTAACGATTTGGATCATTTGGTATATCGTTTCAAGTATTGATAATATCATCCCGGCAATATCCCAACAGTTTTATCCGGGAATCACTTTTCTGATCGTTATTTTCTCGACCACTTTAATCGGTTATCTGGGAAGCAAATTTATAATCGGTCGTGTTGTGGTCGATACATTCGATTATATCCTGGAACATACGCCCGGAATTAAATTCATCTACACTTCCCTGAAAGACGTGATGACCTCTTTCGTAGGCGATAAAAAAAAATTCAATCAACCCGTGCTCATCAAAACCTCAGATAATCCTGATGTTTGGCGCATCGGTTTTTTGACCCAAAGTGATCTTTCATCCGTAGGCTTTCCTAATTATGTTTCGGTGTATCTGCCGCATTCTTACGCAGTTTCTGGCTGGGTAGTTTTCGTTTTGGCAAGCAATATTGTTACTTTAGAAAATGTAACTGCCGCGCAGGCAATGAAGTTTGCCGTGAGTGGGGGAGTGGCCGGTTTCCATTCTGATGATAATGTTTTTAAAGCGCCGGAATGATTGGTAATCAGTAATAATCAATGAACCGACTTTTCGTTCTTTGATTAGATTTATTTTAAATTACTCATTACCAATTGTTTACAACTTTATGAAACTTCCTTACGCAGAACCCTTTAGAATAAAAATGGTTGAAGAAATTCGCCAATCAACAAAACAAGAAAGAGAAGAATGGCTAAAGAAAGCCAACTTCAATTTATTTAATTTAAAATCTTCCCAGGTTTTTATCGACCTGTTAACCGACTCCGGAACTGGCGCAATGAGCGACCAGCAATGGGGAGCAATGATGACCGGTGACGAAAGTTATGCAGGCTCCCGAAGTTTTGACAAACTGCACGAAACCGTTCAGAATATCACAGGTTATCAATATTTACTTCCGACACATCAGGGACGGGCCGCAGAAAATGTTTTGTTTTCTGTTTTGGTAAAAGATGGTGATATTGTCCCAGGAAATTCCCATTTCGACACCACAAAAGGGCATATTGAAATCAGAAAAGCACACGCTGTTGATTGTACCATTGACGAAGCTTTTGACATTGAAAATCCTCATCCTTTCAAAGGAAATATTGATTTGCAGAAATTAGAAAACGTTTATAAAAGGTATCCAAAAGAAAAAATTCCATTTTGTTTAATTACCATTACGTGTAATTCTTCAGGCGGACAACCGGTTTCCTTAGAAAACATGAAAGCCGTAAAAGAACTTTCAGACCGTTATGGAATTCCAATCTATTTCGATTCTGCGAGATTTGCGGAGAATGCTTATTTCATTAAAATGAGAGAAAAAGGGCAGGAAAACAGAACCATTAAAGAAATTGCAAAAGAAGCATTTTCTTACGGAGTGGGAATGACCATGAGCTCTAAAAAAGATGGCCTGGTAAACATTGGTGGATTTATCGCTTTGAATGATGCTGAGATTTTCAAGAAAGCATCGAATTTCACCATTATTTTTGAAGGGTTTATTACCTATGGCGGAATGGCAGGAAGAGACATGGCCGCTCTGGCCGTTGGTTTGAATGAAGCCACTGAATTTGAATATCTGGAAAGCCGTATTTCGCAAGTAGAATATCTGGGAAATAAATTAATAGAATTCGGGATTCCGGTGCAGAAACCAATTGGCGGCCATGCAGTTTTCATCGATGCTCTCGGATTTTTACCTGATGTTCCGAGAGAAGAATATCCGGCACAAACATTAGCGAACGAAATTTACAAAGAAGCCGGAATCAGAACCGTAGAAATCGGGACTTTATTGGCCGACCGCGATCCGGAAACACGTGAAAACCGTTATCCAAAATTAGAGTTGGTTCGGCTGGCAATTCCTCGTAGAACATATACTAATAACCATATGGATTATATTGCGGTGGCGATCAAAAACGTTTACGACCGAAGAGATGAAATTAAAAAAGGATACAACATTGTTTGGGAATCTGAAATCCTAAGACACTTTACCGTAGAATTAGAAAAAGCTTAAATTTTCGCTTTTTTTAAATAAAAAACCTCGGCTTTCGTCGGGGTTTTTGCTTTCTAAGATTTATTTCTTTTCAGAATAGATCATATCAATTCATGCTTTTTGCTCAGAATTTACTGCTCAATATTCACAGCATCAAAGCCTACCAATTCATCGTTTTCAAAACGCACGTGCAATTCTATCGGATTACAGCAAACTTCACAATCTTCGATATAGGTTTGATTGGAAACCGAGGGATCCAAAAGCGCAGAAATTTCTTCCCAACAGTATGGGCAAGTATAAAAATATTCTAACATGATCTGTGGTAAATAACGTGATTCTTACTTTGCTGCTTTTTCACTATCTCCCACAAATTCCAAACTGACAGAATTCATGCAGTACCGCGTTCCTGTCGGGGCCGGGCCGTCATTGAAAACATGACCTAAATGAGAATCGCACCTTTTGCATAAAACTTCAGTTCTTTCCATTCCGTAGCTGGAATCTCTTTTGTAAGCCGTGCCTTCTTTATCGGCTTCGAAGAAACTTGGCCAGCCGCAAGTAGACGCAAATTTGGCATCTGAACGAAACAGATGATTTCCGCAAACTGCGCAGTAATAGTCGCCTTTTTCATCATACACATTATATTTTCCTGTGCCGGGTCTTTCGGTCGCAGCTTCGCGGGCAACAGCATATACATCAGCCGGCAGTATTTTTTTCCACTCAGAATTGGGGACGTTCAGTTTGGTACGGTCTGTCCGGGAATAGTATGGATTGTTTTTTGTAGTTGAATTTTCCATTGAGGTAGATTTTTCGGGTTGTTTAACTTGAGAACACATTTGCAGCGAAAGGCAAACTAATATCGACAATATAATTTTCATAAATTTTACAATAAATTTTTTGTGAAACTGAATCAATTTAAGTTTTGCGAGTCAAATTTAGTACATTTGAAACAATGAATGATACAGAAAAAAAGATACAGCTAAGAAAGTACAAAATGTTTGCCACCGGACTCTTCGTTTTGATGGCCATTATTTTTGTGATGATGACGATTTTGGAAAAGAAAAATCCTGACCATTGGATCGGCTATATCCGTGCGTTCTCAGAAGCGGCAATGGTGGGAGCTTTGGCTGATTGGTTCGCGGTTACCGCACTTTTTAACTATCCACTTGGGATTAAAATTCCGCACACCAATTTAATTGAAAACAGCAAAGAAAGAATTGGCGATAATCTCGGAAATTTCGTGGTTGATAATTTTCTTTCACCCCAAAATATCCGCCCTTATATTCAGAAAATCAAGGTTTCACATTTTGTGGGAGACTGGCTTTCCAAGGAGCGCAATCAGGAAAATTTAATGAAGGAAGTTTCGGGTATCATTCTGAATATTTTAAATAAACTCGACGATACCGAAGTCGTCAATTTCATTGGCAAAAAGGCGAAAGAAATGGCTGAGGATTTAAAGATCAATGAAATCATCGGCAACGGACTTGAATATATTCTCGACAAAAAAGACCATCAAAGATTCATCACCAATTTATCCAAACAAATCAAAGAATATGTCCTGAATAACCAGGAAATGGTGAAAGAACGGGTAAAAAGTGAGAGTTATTTTTTGATTCCGAAGTTTGTTGATAATAATATTGCCGACAAAATTACCAGTGGACTTTCAAAATTTTTCGAAGAAGTTGAACTCGACCAAAATCATTCTCTACGACACGAAATCACGCAGAAACTCTATTCTTTTTCCAAAGAAATTAAAACGGAAGACAAATGGGTTTCAGAATTCCGAAACGTTAAAAATGACTTTCTAAAAGATGAAAAAATCTTGCAGTATTCCACCGACATTTGGAATTCCATCAAAAAATCTTTAATGAAAGAGCTGGAAGAAGAAAATTCGGCTTTGAAAAATTACATCAGAAAAAACCTGACTGAACTTTCCCAAAATCTACAGACTGATGAAGTTTTTCAAAATAAAATTGACCATTGGATTCGCGTGACCGCTTACAAATACATCCTGAAAAATACGCATCAGTTCGGCGCATTAATCAGTTCTACCGTCGGAAAATGGGAAGGAAAAGACTTGAGTAAAAAACTGGAACTGGAAGTGGGGAAAGATCTGCAGTTTATCCGCGTAAATGGAACTTTAGTCGGCGGTTTAGTCGGTTTGATTATTTATACGGTGGTGAATTTTTTCATTTGATGGAGAGCGCTGTTAGAGCTTAAAGCTCTAACAGTGCTTACATTTTCTCCAAAATCTTTTGATTAATTTCATGAATCAATTCCGGTCCTTCATAAATAAATCCTGTATACAATTGCACCAAACTGGCGCCGGCTTCTAATTTCTCTAAAGCATCTTCCGCAGAATGAATTCCTCCAACTCCGATAATGGGAAAAGCTTTTTCACTTTTTTCAGAGAGAAACCTGATGACTTCAGTCGAGCGTTTTGTTAAAGGTTTTCCGG
Source organism: Chryseobacterium sp. MDT2-18 (assembly GCF_030815285.1). Classification (NCBI taxonomy): domain Bacteria; kingdom Pseudomonadati; phylum Bacteroidota; class Flavobacteriia; order Flavobacteriales; family Weeksellaceae; genus Chryseobacterium; species Chryseobacterium sp. MDT2-18. Next base: position 80,433 of record NZ_JAUSWQ010000002.1, read on the forward strand.
AAAGGCCCCCGTTTTCTTTCTTATTTTCTGAAATTAAATTCTCGCGCGAAAGGGTCGTGTTCGTCGCAATGACTCCGGCGATCTGAGTTTCTTTCACGATATCGATAATATCTAAAAGTTGGTCATCGCTTAAATCCGGTGCGATTTTCAAAAGAATCGGTTTCGGTTTTTCCTTTTTTGAATTTAATGCCTGCAGCGTGCCGAGTAACTTTGTTAAAGGTTCTTTATCCTGAAGTTCCCGAAGATTGGGCGTATTCGGCGAACTCACATTCACCACGAAATAATCGACAACCGGAAATAATTTTTCGAAACAAATGATATAATCATTTGCGGCATCTTCATTGGGCGTAACTTTATTTTTACCGATATTTCCGCCGATGAGCACGTTTTTATTTTTTTTTAAACGTTCCACCGCTGCATCTACTCCGCCGTTATTAAAACCCATCCGGTTGATGATCGCAGAATCTTCTTTCAGTCGGAACAGTCTTTTTTTTGGATTTCCCTCCTGTGGTTTCGGCGTTAATGTTCCGATTTCTACAAAACCAAATCCAAGATCGGAAAGTTCGTTGAACATTTTCGCATCCTTATCAAAACCGGCGGCCAACCCAACTGGATTTTTAAACTTCAAACCGAAAACTTCCCGTTCAAGTCTTTTGTCCTCGATAGGTTTTGGAAGAAATATTTTGGTGAGAAAAGGGAAATTCTTTAATAATGAAAAAGTAAAATAATGAACTTTTTCAGGATCGAATTTGAAGAGAACCGGACGGATAAAAGATTTGTACATGGGAGAAAAGTTTGACAAATTTAATCAAATTAAAAGGATTGAAAGTAATTGACCACAATGAAAATAATTTCTATTTTAGCAAAAAAATTTCATGAAAAAAATTCTATTGTTGGGTTTATCAATTTGTTTTCAAACTGCATTTTCTCAGGTAAGTATGGAGAAAAACCGATTAGTCAAAGACGGAACAAAATACAAGTTCTCTCAGTATGAGCAGGTTTTTCAAAATTCTGAAGCCAGAGATTATTTCAAAAAAGCACGAACCAATAAAACGGCCGGTGAAATTTTTGCTTACACCGGAGGATTTTCACTCGGCTTGGGTATCGCTGAGATGATTGCGCAGGCAAATACAAAAACAGTTTATAATATGTTTGGCGATCCTTACAAGGTAAAGCCGGACTATTCAACCGCCTGGAGTCTCATTGGTACGGGAGTTGGGTTAATTGGGATAGGAATCCCGTTCGCTCTTGCAGCGGATAAAAATGCTAAAAAAGCAATTGAACTTGAAAACGGCGGAACAACGGCTTTTCAACCGTATTTCAAATTAGAAAGTGCCGGAAATGGTTTGGCTTTGAGCTATAATTTCTAAAAAAAATCACTTTAAAAATAGATAGAGAGACAGATGTAACTTCTGTCTCTTTTGTCATTTATAATCCGTATTAAATTCCCTATTTTTGCATAAATTCTAAAAACGATGGCAAAACAAGAAGATGTTTTCAAAAAATTGATTTCGCACGCGAAAGAATATGGTTTTATTTTCCCTTCCAGTGAAATTTATGACGGTCTTTCGGCGATTTACGATTACGGACAAAATGGAGTGGAACTGAAAAACAACATCAAACAGTACTGGTGGAAAGCGATGGTGCAGTTAAATGATAATATTGTGGGCATTGATACCGCGATTTTTATGCATCCCACGATTTGGAAAGCTTCTGGCCACGTTGATGCTTTTAATGATCCTTTGATTGACAATAAAGATTCGAAAAAACGTTTCAGAGCTGATGTTTTAATAGAGGATTACTGTGCAAAACTGGAAGATAAAGCACAAAAAGAAATCGATAAAGCGGCCAAAAGATTTGGTGAAGCTTTTGATAAAAATGAATTTGAAAGCACGAATCCACGCGTTTTAGAATATCGGGAAAAACAAAAAACTATTCTTTCGAGAATGGCACAATCTCTTGAAAAAGAAGATCTTGCCGACGTAAAATCTTTAATCGAAGAATTAGAAATTGCTGATCCTGATACCGGTTCAAAAAACTGGACGGATGTTCGGCAATTCAACTTAATGTTCGGAACAAAATTAGGCGCATCTGCGGATTCTGCGACCGATTTATATTTGAGACCGGAAACGGCACAGGGGATTTTCGTCAACTTCCTAAATGTTCAGAAAACGTCGCGACACAAATTGCCTTTCGGAATTGCCCAAATCGGGAAAGCCTTTAGAAATGAAATCGTTGCGAGACAGTTTATTTTCAGAATGAGGGAATTCGAACAGATGGAGATGCAGTTTTTTGTGCCGCCGGGAACCGAACTGGGTTACTATGAAGAATGGAAGCAGAAACGTTTGAACTGGCATTTGGCATTAGGTTTAGGCGCTGAGAATTATAAATTTCACGATCACGAAAAACTGGCACATTACGCAAATGCTGCTTCAGATATCGAATTTAAATTTCCGTTTGGATTTAAAGAACTGGAAGGAATTCACTCCAGAACCGATTTCGATTTGAGTGCGCACGAAAAACATTCTGGCCGTAAATTACAGTATTTCGATGCGGAAAGAAATGAAAATTACGTTCCTTATGTGGTAGAAACTTCGGTAGGTTTAGACCGTTTGTTCCTGGCAATTTTCTCCAACTGTCTGAAAGATGAGGTTTTAGAAGATGGTTCAGAAAGAACAGTTCTTTCACTTCCTCCGGCTTTGGCTCCGGTAAAAGCAGCGATCTTACCTTTAATGAAAAAAGACGGTTTAGGCGAATACGGCGAAAAAATCTTCAATGATCTGAAATATGATTTCAACATGATCTACGAAGATAAAGACAGCATCGGAAAACGTTACAGAAGGCAAGATGCAATCGGAACGCCTTTCTGTATTACAATCGACCACGATTCTTTAACCGACAACACCGTGACTTTGCGGGATAGAGATACCATGAAACAGGAAAGAGTTGCTGTTGCTGATTTGCGAAGAATCATTGACGAGAAAACGAATTTCAGAAATTTACTTTCTAAGATTTAAGTCTTTAAAAATATTTTTAATGAGAAGTTCCGGAGCAATCCGGGACTTTTTTATTTTAAAGATAATTAACATTAAATTTGTCATTAAACTCCCGATATGTTACAAAAAATCCTGAAAGGTATTCTTATCTTTTTTGCAGTTTTGATTGCGCTTGCCTATACTTTTGGATACGATTATTTATTCAAAGGTATCCGTGAAACTTATCTGCGCGGTGAAACCGGTTCTTCCATTGATGACGGAGCTTATTTCAAGTCTCACACGATTGCAAAAGGAAATTCAGCTCCCTGGGTGAAAGATTCGCTCTACAATAAAAAGCCTTTACCGAAAAGTCTCGTTGAAGATTTAAAACAATCAAAAACAGCTTCTTTTCTCATCATTAAAAACGGGAAATTAGTTCACGAAGAATATTGGGACGGTTATAATCAAAACTCACAAACTAATTCTTTTTCTATGGCGAAAGGTATAACGGTGATGCTTGTGGGTAAAGCCATCGAACAGAAAAAGATCAAAAGTTTTGATGAAAAATTCTCCAATTTTTTTCAGAATTATAATAATATAAAATTCGGGAAATCGTTAACGCTCGCTAATTTAGCTGAAATGGAAGCCGGTTTGAACTGGAAAGAAGATTATAACAATCCTTTTCTGCCCAACGCAAAAGCCTATTATGGAAAGTCTTTGGAAGAAGCCGTTTTTCTTCGCGACTTTAAAAATCAACCCGGAACACAATTCGAATATCAGTCTGGTGCAACGCAACTTCTGGGTTTTGCCCTGAGAAAATCGATCGATAAAACTGTTGCGCAATATGCTTCGGAAAATTTATGGCAACCGCTCGGAATGGAACAGAACGCCACCTGGAATACCGATGATTTCGGTATGGAAAAAACGTTCTGCTGCATCAATTCCAATGCGAGAGACTTTGCAAAACTTGGACAGTTATTTTTAAATGATGGTGAATTTGGTGGGAAACAAATCCTTAATTCAGACTTTATTGAAAAGATGCGGACGCCGACCAAATTATCCGGTGAAGCTTATGGCTCAGGACTTTGGATCAACAATGACGCTGTGGTTAAGCATTATTATTTCCGCGGATTATATGGCCAGTATATCATTGTGATTCCGGAAAAGCAAATGGTAATTGTACGCACAGGAATGGATAAAAGGGAAACTTTTGATGAAAAAGGAAGACCAGTACAAGTTGAGTTTTATGTGAATGAAGTGGTAAAAAACTTTGATTGATAACTTTTATGCTGGGAGAATATTTTAACGCAAAGACGCAAAGTTTTATCAAGCATTCTGTTTAATAATTTAGCATCGCAAAGGCGTTTGACTTCGTCGAATCTTCGATTTCACTTAGCAAAGGGGAAGATCAAAACTATCTGTCGCATTTTTTTAAAGCGATTTGCAGATCATTTATTTAAAAAGTTGCGTTTTTAAGCGGCAGAAATTTTAGGATTTTGCTATCGTCTTTATTCTTTTTTCTATTCTCTTTACTCTTAAATATAAAGATTATTCAAATTAAATTTCCGTAAATTTGAAGCATTCTAAATAAGCATCATGTTCGACATCCAAAATATTCGCAGTCAGTTTCCTATTCTCACTCAAACCGTTAACGGCAAACCTTTGGTTTATCTCGATAACGGCGCTACTTCTCAGAAGCCGGTTTCCGTTATCGAAAGTTGGGAAAAGTATTATTCTACCATTAACGCGAATGTACATCGCGGAATTCATACTTTGAGCCAGTTAGCGACGGAAGAGATGGAGGTTTCCCGAAGAAAAGTTCAGAAATTCATTAATGCTAAACATGATTTTGAAGTTATTTTTACCAAAGGAACTACCGAAGGAATCAACCTTATCGCCTATGCTTTAACGAATTTGGTTAAGAAAGATGACGAGATCATTATCTCTTATCTTGAACACCACTCGAATATCGTTCCGTGGCAAATGTTGTGTGAAAGAACCGGCGCGAAACTGAAAGTAATTCCAATGGACGAAAACGGAATTCTTCAGCTCGATTTTTTAGATAAAAATTTGAGTGAAAGAACGAAGATTGTTTCTCTTAACCAGGTTTCCAATGCTTTGGGCGTGATCAATCCTATCGAAGAAATTATCGCAAAAACCAGAGCAAATTCAAACGCGATGGTTGTGATTGATGGCGCCCAATCTGTTCCGCATTTTAAAATCGATGTCCAAAAAATGGACTGTGATTTTTTTGTGTTCTCCGGACATAAAATGTATGCGCCGATGGGAACGGGAATTCTGTACGGAAAAGAAGAAATCCTTAGAAAAATTCAACCTTTTCATGGTGGCGGTGAAATGATTGCAACGTGTTCTTTTGAAGAAACGACTTACGCCGATCTGCCTTTTAAATTTGAAGCCGGAACCCCGAATGTTGGCGGGAATATCGCTTTAGGCGCGGCCATTGACTTCATGGAAACTCTCGGTCATGAACATATTCAGACCCATGAAAATGCGTTGCTGGATTACGCTCAGAAAAAATTACTGGAAATTGAAGGTTTAAAAATTTACGGCGAAAAAGCCAATAGAACCGGCGTGGTTTCTTTCAATCTGGAAGGAATCGGTATTGCTTCCGACGTCGGAATGATTCTGGACAAACTCGGCGTCGCGGTGAGAACCGGTCACCACTGTACACAACCGATTATGAAATTTTTCAATATTGCCGGTACGGTTCGTGCGAGTTTCGCGGTTTATAATACTTTTGAAGAAATCGATATTTTGGCAGAAGGCGTGAAAAAAGCACAGCGAATGTTGATGTAAAAATTGCCACGAATGCACGGATAAAGAGAATTCGTGCATTCGTGGCGAAAGTTTTTGTTTTAATTTAAACGGTTTCAAGAATCTGTTTCGCAGCTTCCTTGGTTTTTACCTTTTCGATAACGAGCGTGCAGATTCCTTTTTCATCAAAAATAAATGTGGTACGGACGATTCCCATGAATTCTTTGCCCATGAATTTCTTCAGTTGCCAAACACCAAATTTCTCGATGACTTCCTTATTTTCATCGGCGAGTAATGGATACTGAAATCCAAATTTTTCATGGAATTTCTTTTGGGCTTTTACAGGATCTGCAGAAACGCCTAATAATTGGTACCCTTCTTTTTTAAGTTGTGAAAAATTATCGTTTAAATCACACGCTTCTGCGGTACAGCCAGGCGTATTTGCTTTTGGGTAAAAAAATAGGATAAGTTTTTTTCCGGAAAAATCGGATGACTTTACCGTTTCACCGTCCTGATTGATACTTTCGAATTCTGGTAATTGATCGCCTACTTTCAACATAATGTTTAATTTTGTTCAAATTTAGAATTAAAATGACGAAAAAGCAAAGAGCAGAAATAGTGATGACAGAACTGGAAAAATTATATCCCATCGTTCCCATTCCGCTCGACCACAGTGATCCGTTTACTTTATTGGTTGCAGTCGCGCTCTCCGCTCAGACAACGGATAAAAAAGTGAATCAGATCTCGCCAAAACTTTTCGAAGTTGCGGGCGATCCTTTTAAAATGAAAGAATTAGAAGTTGATGAAATTAAATATTTAATTAAAGAAATCGGTTTAGCCAATACAAAAGCTAAAAATTTAAAAAAAATGGCTGAACTTCTGGTGGAAAGACATGATGGAATCGTGCCGCAGACTTTTGAAGAACTGGAAAATCTTCCCGGCGTCGGCCATAAAACGGCGTCTGTGGTGATGAGTCAGGCTTTTGGTGTTCCTGCTTTTCCGGTTGATACGCATATTCACCGGTTGATGATTCAGTGGAAATTAACTTCCGGAAAAAACGTGATAGAAACGGAGAAAGACGCGAAAAAATTATTCCCCCGCGAAATCTGGAATAAATTGCACCTGCAAATCATTTTCTACGGCCGCGAATATTCACCGGCAAGAGGAAATAAGGAAAATGATTTTATTACGAAAATGTTATTTGAATAAATTTTCTCAGCGTGAATTTCTAAAATTCAGGGAGTGGTTTTAATTTAAAAGACGCTCTACTTTATCGACCAAATCGTCTATCTCAAAAGGTTTAGCCAGAAAATCATCAGCGCCTATCTCTTTGGAGATCAGCGCTGCATCGGGATGAGCAGACATTAGCATCACTTTTATATCTGCAGTTTCGGAATTGTTTTTTATGTCTTTGGTTAAAGTTCGCCCATCAAAACCAGACATGAGCATGTCGGTAATAATTAGTTCAGGCTTAGCATGTTTTAATTTTTCATGGAACTCTGAAGGATTGCAGCATGATTGAATATCGTAACCATCAGCAAGCAAAATGCTTTCGATAAGCTGGCATATATCCTTATTGTCATCAACTATTAATATCTTCATAATTTATTTAATTTTTGAAAAGAGGCAATGAGAAGTAAAATTTACTGCCTTTGTTTTTTTCACTTTCGACCCAGATTTTTCCGTGGTGGCGATCCAAAATATCTTTTACAATGAATAATCCGATGCCAAAACCCGGGAAAGTAACTTCATCCTTACCGGAAACGCGATAAAAACGCTCGAAGATTTTACTTAATTCCTCTTCGTTCATGCCGATTCCAAAGTCTTCGACAGAAACTACCGCACACTTTCCATCAATGAAAAGTTTCACATGTACCTCTTTTTTATTAGGGGAATATTTGATTGCGTTGGTCAGAAGATTATTTAAAACCTGTGTAATCCGGTCTTTATCTGCAAATACTTCGACATCTGACGTATGGCTCAGTTCAAAATTAATCTGATGACTTTGGTCGGCAGCCTTGATGTCTTCTATGGTTTCTGTCACCAGTTTTACCAGCGAAAAATCGCCTTTATGTAAAGGAAGCTGCCCGGATTCGATACGGGAAATATCCAAAAGCTCGCCCATTAACTGATTAAGCTTGTTGATTTGATTTTCGATGGTATTTAAAGAGTTGACCAGAAATTTATCTTCGGAATCGCCGCGCATTTTCTTGAGCAGTTGCACGTAGCCTTTTATGGTGGTGACCGGCGTTTTCAATTCGTGATTGGCAATTTTAATGAAATCATTTTTATGCTGATCAAGCCGCTTCATTTCATCAATATCGGTGCTGGTTCCCACCCATTTCTTTACATTTCCCATTTCATCCAGCTGCGGTGTTGCCCTGCTTAAAAACCACCGGTATTCACCGTTTTTACCTAAAAATCGGTGCTCATAGGTAAAGGGCGTTTTTGTAGTGACGCTTTTCATCCAAAGTCTCTGATTTTCAGCTCTTTCATCGGGATGTACAATACTTAGCCAACCGTCTTCTTCCAGAAAGGTATTGTAGTTTTTGCCGGAATAATCCATGGTGGCCTGGTTAAAATAAGTGAGCCGGCCGTCGCTTTCGCCAATCCAGACAATTTGGGGAATGGCATCTGCGAGGAAACGGTATTTTTTCTCGCTTTCTTTAATGCTGCTTTCAAACTCCTTAAGGTCTGTAATGTCCCGCATGGTGCCCGAAATATAAGGTTTACTGCCTTTGTAACTTTCTAAAAGCCTGCCGTATATTTCGATCCATTTCACCTGTCCTTCCCGCAGAATTATTTTTGTTTGATAAAAAAGGTCGCCGGTTTCTTTTGCCTGCTTCAAAGCTGCGGCACGAATTTTCAGATATTTTGGGTGAATATGACTTTCAAAAACTTTAGAATCAATTGTTTCTGTATCGGCATCATATCCTAAAATGGATAAAAACCGGGGAGAAAAATTATATTTTTGCTGCGTTTCATAATCCATATCGAATTTGCCTAATTTGGTAGCATCCAGAGCGGTATTTAATTGATGATGGCTTTCCTGTAGCAGTATTTCATTGTTTTTTCTTTCGGTAATATCCTGCATTACGCCAAGCATTCTGGCCGGTTGGCCTTTTTCGTCCGGGAATATTTTACCGTTGGTAAAAACCCATTTTAAATTTCCTTTTTTATCGATTATTCTGGCTTCATATTGATATTTACCCGTTTTCAAAGCACGTTGAAAAGCTTTATCTACAATATTTATCCGGTCATATTCTACAAGATGTGTTCTTAATTTAAGATGACTGATTTCATCATCATTTTCATATCCGAAAATTTGAGAGAGGTAAGATGAATGAATAATTTCGGAATTTTTCAAGTTTAAATCCCAGGTCGCTGTATGTGAGCTTTCGGTTGCCAATCGCAGCCTTTCTTCCTCGTCTTTTATTTTGTTCCGGATGCCTACCAAACCTGTTACTTCTATCGCCACTATTGCAAAGCACTGCAATTCACCGCACTCGCTGTAAATAGGTTGATAGACAAAATTGAAAAAAACATCCTGTAAAACGCCCGCACGCTTTAGTTTTATACTGTGCTCAGGGGAGTAAAACGGCTCTTTGTTTTTTTTTACATGATCAAAGATGGAAAGCAGCTGAATTTCAGTTTCAGGAAAAATATCGAACATTTTCTTTCCCAATACTTCCTGCCTCGTTTTCTGAACAATATTAAGCCATTCATCATTTGCAAATTCGAAGACATAATCCTCATTTACCAGTGAAAATCCAAAAGGTGTTTTTTGCAGAACATTCTCCAGAACATTCTCTTTCAACGAGATTGGAATTTGAGGAAAATTGGCTTTCATATAAGTTGAATTTTAACTGGTAAAAATACTCATTTATTTACTATTGCCTTAAACTATTTTAACTTTCTTTATAGAATAAAACCCTTTCTGTTTCGATTTCAGAATTCACTTAAAACACTGTGCTAATTGCAGATACTGTCAGCATAAAAACAAATCCGTTGAACAATTCAACGGATTTAATCTGATTATTTAATAAAAATTTTTACTGTTTTTTTGCCCAGTTTTGCATTTTCCGATCGAGTACATCCAAAGGCAGACAACCTTGATTTAAAACCTCGTCATGAAATTTGGCTAAACTGAATTTACTTCCCAATTTTTCCTGATATAAATCCCGCAGTTCACGGATTTTCAGCGAGCCAATTTTATAGCCTAAAGCCTGTCCCGGCATGGCCATATATCGCTCTACTTCTGCGGTTGCACCTGCTTCGTCGTAGGAGATGTTCGTCAGAAAATATTTAATAGCTTCTTCACGGTTCATGGTTCCGCTATGGATTCCGGTATCGACTACCAGCCGCACAGCGCGCAACATCTGATCGCTCAAATATCCCATTTTCTGATAAGGATCGGTGTAGAGCCCAAATTCTGGTCCCAGTGTTTCACAATAATGCGCCCAACCTTCGCCATAAGCACCGAACCAACCAAACCGCATGAATTTTGGAAGATGGGTGTTTTCCTGCTGTAACGAAATCTGGTAATGATGTCCCGGAATTGCTTCGTGAAGAAATAAGGATTCCATCCCGGAAGTCACATTGAATTTTGTAGGATCGGGGATCGGGATATAAAAAATTCCCGGCCGTTTTCCGTCTGGGGTTCCCTGAATATATTCTGCACTTGCAGTAGCTTCCCTGAATTTTTCGGTTTGGCGAATTTCAAATGGCGTTACTGGTGTTACCCCAAACATGTTTTTTAATTTTGGAGTAATCTTAGCTAAAATGTGGTTGAACGCAGCGATGACTTCTTTTTCGGTTTTGTAAGGCATTGCTTTGGGATCAGATTTTACGTGAGTGATGAATTCCTCCAACGTTCCGGTAAAACCCAGTTCCTGTTTTACTTTCTCCATTTCTGTGCGGAGCATTGCCACTTGTTCTAAACCGATTTTATTGATTTCCTCCGGTGTTTTTGTTGTGGTAGTCCAACTCTTGGTGTAGTAGGTGTAAATCTCATTTCCTTTTGGCAACGCATTTATCCCATCGGTATTTCTTGCTTTGGGCAAATATTCGGTTTCCAGAAAAGCTGCCATTTTGGTATAGGCCGGAATTATTTTTTTAGAGATTACGTCTTTGTACAATGCAGTTAGTTTTTGTTTTTGCGCACTGCTGAATTTTTTCGGGAAATTTTTTACAGGTCCGAAGAAAATATTTTTATCGAAATCAGAACTTGTCAATTCTTCGGCTTTCATTTGGGGAATCATTTTCACGACAAGTTTTTTCGGTAAAACGAAACTGTTTTTAATGCCTTCGCGGAAATTTCCTTCTGCAGTGTCCATCCATTCGGGGAATTTTTCCATTCTCTTCAGCCAGTCCTCATAATCTTTTTCTGTTTTAAAGGGTTGACTTCCTTCGCCACTTCCTAATAATGGAAAGTCGAGGGGCAATCCGCCAAACTGAGTAAAAGGAATGTATTCCGGATGATAGGCATACCGCTCGATTTTGTCTTTTAAAGTATAATCGAGTACATCATAAACCGTTTTATCATCATCACTCAGCGACTTGTAATCCAGTTTTTTTAATTGATTCTGTACCGAATTGTAGAAAGAAATTTCACCAGAAATAAAGTCTTTGTCAATATTGATCGGCAGCTGGTCGTTATAACGCAAATCTCCTTGGGAAGTAGCTTCTAAAGGGTAAAGTTTTAAATATTGTTCATAATAATCGGCCGCAATAGAATCAACTTCCATTGGAGTGACTTTGGTTAACGGAGAGTCTGATTTCTTGCAACCTGTAAATCCGGTCAGGAAAACTGCGCCAAAAAAAGCAGTGTATATTAAGTTTTTCATTTTTTATATTTTGAAGATGCTAAATTAAGTTTTTTGTTTAAAGTTTAGCTATTATAAATTTAACTCAAGACCAAATGAAATGAAATTAATGACGTGAATAAAGCCACCAATTCACGAAAAGCGTTGTTGAAAGCATTCCCTTTTACTTTTAAAAATTAGAAATCCTAGATTTATTTAAAAATGCGTGGCAAAAGTTCAATTCATTTACCCGGACAGGATTCCTCTGATTTCAACCGCAAACCGAAAAATGAAATTTACAATAAATAATTTTGCGCAATCAATCTATTTTTTATCTTTGCTCTGTCAGTTTCGCTGATCAATTATTTAACTCAATTTTTTCCTTATAGAAATGAAAGGGATTTTAAAAATCTATCATCCGGATGAAACCCTTAAATACCACATCCAGAACACCTATTGCAAAGCGGTTTACAGCAATACTCAACATTTTTTGGAAGTAGAAATCATTACCGATGATTCTTTGGATCATGTAGACGATGATTCTTTGCAGTATAATTTCCCGCAAGTTTCAATGAATGTTTTCGACTTCCCGATAGAAGATGCAGAACTCGTTGAAAAATATTTCGAAATTAGTGATTCAGACGCAGATAATTTCACAGCGGTAGATCTCTTCGACGATGAAGATGCTTTCCTTGGAGACAGTAAACTCACCTTTAAAAATAATTCATCTGACGAACTTGAGCTTTTCTGGGAAGGAAAAATTACCGATTTCTACACCGGTTCCCAGCAGCCAATTCCGTTTAAATTGAAATGCAATTTCAAGCAGGACGAAATCGTTGTAGAAGAAGATTAGTTCTTTTTTTGTTTCACACTAATAAAATAATTACCTTAAATCCTGTAATATTAAGGTAATTTTGACGTTCAATTTTAAAATCAAAACAAACATATGTTTTTACAAACTCCAACGCCAATCATCAATACCACGACAGAAACACATGTTTTTTCACTTTGGGAAATTCTTTTCGGAGGAGGATTCATCGGGAATATTATTATGATTTCTATTTTTCTGTTGGGAATTTTGGCGCTTTATATCTTCCTGGAAAGATATTTTTTCATTAAAAGAGCGTCCAAGCAAACGCCTAACTTTTTAGAAAATATTAAAGATTTCGTGCAGGAAGGCAAAATCACAACCGCGATTGATTACTGTAAAACCATCGATTCTCCGGAAGCAAGAATGATTGAAAAAGGGTTAGCCAGAATCGGGAGACCTATTTCCGATATTTCCAATGCGATGCAAAACCAAGGTCAGTTAGAAGTTTCGAAACTGGAAAAAAACCTCAATATTTTAGCCTCCGCTTCCGGTGCAGCTCCGATGTTGGGATTCCTGGGAACGGTAGTCGGGATGATAATGGCGTTTTTTGAAATCTCAAATGTAACCGGCGCGGTAAGTCCAAAACTGTTGGCATCCGGGATTTATACAGCAATGGCAACTACAGCTGTTGGTTTGTTTATCGGCATTCCTGCTTACTTTTTCTATAACATCTTAGTAACCAATGTCGACCGTTTGGTTTTAAAAATTCAAACCCATGTGAATGACTTTCTGGATACTTTAAATACCCCGCTGTAATGGAGTTGAAAAGAAGAAACAGAGTCAATGCCGAGTTCAGCATGGCGTCGATGACAGATATTATTTTCCTGTTGTTGATTTTCTTTATGATTACCAGTTCTGCTATCAGCCAAAGCGCTATTGAAGTAAAACTGCCAACAGCCGATACCAGCAATCCGAGCACTCAGGATCCATCAGTCGTGACGATTAAAGAAGACGGCAGGTATTTTGTAAATGATAAGGAAATCCCAAAAGAACAGCTGGAAAACTATTTGGTCAACACTTTGAAAGGGGAAGAGAGACCATCTTTCACCATCCGGGCAGATGAAAACACCAAACACAAAGATGTTGTTTTCGTAATGGGAATTGCAGAAAATCATCAGTTTAATTTAGCAATCGCAACCACTCAGGAAAAATAAGCGGTTCATTCTTTCGAAAAGAATTCCTTAAAAAATGGATTATATCATTCAGCATAAAAAAAACGAAGAAAAAGACAGAAGAAGAAGCGCAGTCATTACGGTTCTTATTTCGCTGTTGCTTTTCTTGGGAATGTTCTTCTATAAGTTTACTAAAATTACCGAAAAACCGGAACAAATCACGACAATGCTCATCAATTTTGGTGACAATAAAGAAGGAGCTCAGGTAGAGGAACCTGCAAACCAGGAAGGAAGCCTGGCAGCGAATACCGAAGTTACTCCCGAAGTAAAACCAGAGCCGGTGAAAGAAGTGGCAAAGCCCATTGTTAAAGAAAAAATAATTACCGGAACCAATACGAAAATCTCAACTCCAAAAGTAGAGAAAGTGGTAAAAGTGGAAGCAAAAATGCCTGCCAAAAACACTCCTGCGAAAGTGACTCCCGCAAAAACAAATCCCGCAAAGGCAACAACTCCAAATGCAAATACGGGAACCGGTGATGGCAAAGGAACTGCGGCAATTGGAAACCTTTTGAAAGGTCGCGGAACCAAAACCGGCACCCAGGGAACCTCAACTGCTCCAGGCAATTCTGGCGATCCTTTAGGCGGCGAAGGTAACGGTGACAGTAAAATCGGCATCGACAGAAAACTGGTCGGTTTTATTCCCGGAACCATGGGACGTGGCGGTGCGCAACCTTCTCACAGCTGTTCTGCAAGTGGCAGCATCAGTATCGCTTATACGGTCGACAAAGCAGGAAATGTAAGTTCTGCAAGGCGTTCGGGCGGTATTTCTGATCCGTGCGTTGTTTCAGCTTCTGTGAGTTGGGTAAAGCAGTATGTGAAAGCAGAAAAATCCAACACCTCATCTACAGGAGTGTACAGCATTACTTTTTAATATCTTTGGGCGACAATTTAACCTTGTTGAAAGTATATTTTTCATTTTCCATTTCCTGCCTTTTTATGAAATAATGACCTGTTTTTTTCTTTTACTTTTTAAAAAGAAGAGCTCCGCAGAAGTCGGCCACAACGCCATTCTAAAATAAAGAGCAGAATCAAAACAAAAATAATGAAATACCAAAAATATTCAGGATTTTTGTACCATGACAAATCAGCAATATCAAGAAGCAATCGCCTGGCTTTTCGTACAGATGCCGAGCTACCAAACCGACGGTCAAAAGGCTTACAAGCCGGGACTGGAGAATATCACAAAGCTCTGTAACCTGTTCGGTAATCCACAGGAAAAACTGAAAATGATTCATATCGGTGGAACCAACGGGAAAGGTTCGACCAGCAATATGCTTGCATCGGTATTGCAGGAAGCTGGCTACAAAGTTGGACTTTACAATTCACCACACCTTATTGATTTTACCGAAAGAATAAAAATTAATGGTGAAAACTGCGACAAAGAATTCGTGTACCAATTCATTCAAAAACTGAGAAATTTACCTCAGGAAATTACGCCTTCTTTTTTTGAGTTCACTACGGTTATGGCCTTTGAATATTTTTACCGGAAAAAAGTAGATTACGCCATTATCGAAGTTGGCTTGGGCGGCAGATTGGATTCTACCAATATCATTATACCGATGATCACTGCGATTACCAATGTCGCTCTGGATCACCAGGATCTACTGGGAAACACCATTGAAGAAATTGCCTTCGAAAAAGCCGGAATTATTAAACCAGGCATTGCTGTGGTCTCAGGTGCTGAAAATGCAGTAGTGGAAAAAATCATTGAAAACACAGCAATTGAAAAAAACGCTCAATTCATAGATGCGACCGTGATTAGGAGTAATATCAAATCTGATTTAAAAGGAAATTATCAACAGAAAAATATTAAGGTGGTATTGGCTTTAATTAAAGAATTAAAAAATTTGGGACTGGATATTTCAGATAAAAATACTCAAAACGGACTTTTAAACGTTTACAAAAACACCAACTTTATCGGCCGCTGGTTTGAATTTTCAAACGATCCGCTCATTATTTGCGATACTGCACACAATCAGGCTGGCTTGGAACAGGTTTTTGAACAGCTTAATTCGATCCCGAAATTCAAACATATCATTTTAGGATTTGTTTCTGAAAAGAATATTAATGAAGTTTTACAGATTCTTCCGGAGCATTCCACCTTCTATTTTGCAAAACCGACTAACAACCGGGGACGTCACCCAGAGGATTATGAAGATTTATTGAAAAAATCAAAAATAAATTATAAAATTTTTACCACGGTTCAGGAGGCTTATCTTTTTGCAAAACAAGAAGTTAAAAAAGAAGAAATGATTTTCATTGGCGGAAGCAACTTTGTGGTCGGGGAATTTTTAGAAAAAAATTTGGATGATTAGAATTTTTTTGTACATTTGCCGAACCAAAATTTGAGACATCAAAAACGGTATCGGGCTCTTAGCTCAGTTGGTTCAGAGCATCTCGTTTACACCGAGAGGGTCGGGGGTTCGAATCCCTCAGGGCCCACCCAGGAAACCTCAGTTTATTCTGAGGTTTTTTTTTATGTAAAGCAGTTGGTGGATCAGTATCAAAACGGATCAGTTTCAAAACTTGGGGACTAGGCAAAAAGTTTTGGATAGTCTGAAAATGATACAATCCTTAGTCAGCAATCGGATTTCTGTGCAGGCGCTAAAAAGATATTGGGACACCGCAAGCTATGTTCATTTGCACCCATTTCTCCAGATAACCAAAGTGCACTCATCCCTATACCAACCCCTGGCTTATGCTGACCTTATGCTGACTGTATGCTGACTCCTATCATTGTTTAAGGATGTGAATATTGGTATTCGGAGAATAATTGAAGGTCTGGCTCCTCTTTATTGGTTGTTTAGATCAGCAGTAATTTAAGAAGTAACATTCTTCAAAATTAAATATTTCTATCTTTCTCTCCAAGTTTTATACTTGATCATTAAATTAATCATTTTGAAGATTAGAAAAAAAGTGTATATTTGCAAAACCAAAATTTGAAAAATCATAAGATGGTATCGGGCTCTTAGCTCAGTTGGTTCAGAGCATCTCGTTTACACCGAGAGGGTCGGGGGTTCGAATCCCTCAGGGCCCACCCAATAAACCTCAGAACTATCTGAGGTTTATTTTTAATTAAGGGCGGTTAGCTCAGTTGGTTTAGAGCGTTGCGTTGACATCGCAGAGGTCGCTGGTTCGAACCCAGTACCACCCACTTCAAAAAATCTCACTATCTGTGGGATTTTTTGCTTTTAAATCGTTTCCTGTAAAAACTTAAACTTTACAAACGCAATTCTTTTTCAAAAGATTGAGATTAATTTGTTAATTTTAATCTCAAAACACAGAACATGCTAGTAAAAATTTACGGGAGTGCCATCTTCGGAGTTTCTGCGCAGACTATTACCATTGAAGTTAATGTAGATACCGGCGGCGTTGGTTACCATTTGGTCGGTCTTCCGGATAATGCGATTAAGGAAAGCAGTTACCGGATATCGGCAGCATTAAAAAATATCGGATTTAAAATTCCCGGCAAGAAAATAACGATCAATATGGCGCCCGCTGATTTACGGAAAGAAGGTTCGGCCTATGACCTGAGTATAGCTCTGGGAATACTTGCCGCCTCTGAACAAATTAACGCCGAAGAAATCAGCAAATACATCATCATGGGCGAGTTGTCGCTGGATGGGGGCCTGTTGCCCATAAAAGGAGTACTTCCGATTGCCATCAAAGCAAAAGAAGAAGGGTTTAAGGGAATCATACTGCCCAAACTTAATATTCGGGAAGCTGCCATCGTGAGCGATCTGGAAGTTTATGGCGTTGACAATATCAAAGAGGTCGTGGATTTCTTTAATGAAGGGATTCCACTGGAGCGGACGACGATTGATATCCGGAAAGAGTTTCAGGAAAAAGTACATCATTTCCCCAATGATTTTTCAGAAGTAAAAGGCCAGGAAACCGCAAAACGCGCGATGGAGGTGGCGGCGGCAGGTGGTCACAACATTATCTTAATCGGGCCGCCCGGAAGTGGAAAAACGATGCTGGCAAAGCGGGTTCCTACCATACTTCCGCCTTTGACTTTAAGGGAAGCTCTGGAAACAACTAAAATACATTCTGTCGCGGGGAAAATCGGAGCAGAAACCTCATTAATGACGGTTCGCCCGTTTAGAAGTCCACATCACACCATTTCAGATGTCGCTTTGGTTGGAGGCGGCAGTTATCCGCAACCTGGCGAGATTTCATTAGCGCACAACGGTGTTTTGTTTCTGGATGAAATGCCGGAATTTAAAAGGACGGTCTTAGAGGTGATGCGCCAACCTTTAGAAGATCGGGAAGTCACTATTTCCCGTGCGAAGTTCACGGTGAATTATCCGGCAAGTTTTATGCTGGTAGCGAGCATGAATCCCAGTCCCAGTGGTTTTTTTCCGGATGATCCCAATAATACTTCTTCACAGTTCGAGATGCAGCGGTATATGAACAGGCTTTCCGGCCCGTTGCTCGACAGAATCGACATTCATATCGAGGTACAGAAGGTAGAATTTGAGCAACTCGCCGATAAAAGAAGAGGAGAACAGAGTGATGAAATAAGAAGGCGGGTTTTGATGGCGCGCGAAATTCAAAGCAACCGTTATAAAGAATGCGATATTCACTATAATGCGCAAATGGGGCCGCGGGAAATTGAGAAGTTTTGCGAACTCGATGAAGATTCCCAATTGCTTATTAAAACAGCGATGGAAAAACTGAATTTGTCTGCACGTGCTTTTGACAGAATTCTAAAAGTTTCCCGTACCATCGCAGATTTGGAACAGGCAGACGCATTAAATGCCACTCATATTTCAGAAGCAATTCAGTACCGCAGTTTAGACCGTGAGTTTTGGAATGTATAAAAATACCGCTCCAAATGAAGCGGTAAATTATCTTTTAATGATTTTAAATCACAGTATTCGCAGATTAATTCGCAACGAAAGGCTTGATCATTTTTTTATTCTTTTCTTTAACTTCGAAACCAAAATTATAAGAAAAGCCAACACCCAAAGTTTGTTTTAACTGAAGTTTCTTGATTTGATCATGATCGTAAAGCAGATCTAAGGCGATGGTGGTGTTGATAAATTTATTGAATTTAAAATTGAGAGAACCATTGTAGGCAATATCAACTCTCTCCGGGTGAAAGGCGTAATTGCTGAATAAATTAAGCTGATTCACTAAATTAATGTCTTTGTAAATCTTTAATCGGTAAACAATATTCACCAAAGCACCAATTTCAGCTCTCACCGACTGGCCGTCTTTCTCTAAACCATATCTGCCCGCCTGCTGCAGTAAAGGGTCGGTGACAAAAGTAAACTTACCATTTACAGGTCTGACGATCATCTGGAAATTTTCGTTTGGATTATACAAAATCCCGACCCCGGTATAGATATAGCCCGGTGACATAAAGCGGGAAATCCGGTCCCCGAAAGAAGGATTTGGCGTCATTGCATAATTATATCCTGATGAGAATTGCGATAGAAACTGAAAACCGGTGGATAAGTAGAAATTCTTTCCGATATCGTAGCCGTAATTGGTCATGATATTAATATAATCCTCTGTTTTTCTCGATGATTCTCCCTGAGAAGATACAAAACCGTACCCCAATTGTATATTGTTGTCTAAGAAATGTTTTCTGTTTTTATAACTTAATGTATAATTGATTTTCCCGATAATTCCGATATTATTGTTGCCCCCGGAATTCCAGTTGGAAAATGAAGACTGGTTGAATATCAGGTTATTCTGGCCATAATAAAACCATTTAATAGGATCTTTTAATTGTAAAATATTATAAGGAGTAACGGGGATATCGTTCTCGCTTCCGGTAATAGTGACGCGGTCGCGGATAACAATTGTATCCCTAAATACAGGAGTGAATTTTTCCAGCTTCGGATTAGCCAGACTGTCTAAATTCAGCGCAGTAGCTTTCCATCTGCTTTGTGAAATAGAATCAATCTCGATCAGGATATTTTTATCTTTCTGGGAATAAGCTGCCAATGAACCCAATGACATAATAACAGTATACAACTTTCTCATAGTTGGCAAATTTAAGACAAACAAATAAATTTAAAAAACGCACTCTCTTACTATTTCGTACTTTTTGTCTGATTTTAATTACATTTATAAAAGATTTAGCCATAATTACTTAATAATAATTTTGGTCAGCGTTTTGTCAAAAAATAAACCATGCTCAGAAACCAACTTAATTTTAAAGCCTTACTTTACGCAGCCATCGTGGTTGCGGCGATGTGGCTGGGATATTTTTTACAACACATCGGTTGGTTCAGTGGTTGTTCAGGCGCCATCATTCCGCTAAATCCATACGGACTGAAAGGTATTTTCCTGTCGCCTTTTCTTCATGGAAACTTTGATCATATCTTTGGCAATTCCATTCCTGTTTTTGTTTTAATATTTCTGTTATTTCAATTTTATCCTTTTATTGCAAAACAAATATTATTTCTGGGTTGGGTTTTAACAGGTTTTTTAGTTTGGCTTTTACCTCCGATTGATATTTACAACGGAGAGTTCAACCATGTCTGTATCATCGGTGCAAGTGGAATTGTTTACGTACTGGCTTTTTTCTTGTTTTTCAGTGGTATATTCCGATGGAATGTGAAATTCTTAACCGTTTCGATGCTCGTTGCGTTGTATTACGGCAGTTTAATTTGGGGCGTTTTGCCAGAGGAGTTATTTTCTCAGCTGCCAGAACCGAGCAGGGTGTCTTGGCAATCCCATTTATCCGGTGCAGCTATTGGGATATTAATGGCATTTATTTTCCGGAAATCAGGTGAAAAAAAAGTAAAATACATTTGGGAATTTCCTAACTATTACAGTGAAAAAGACGATAAACTATGGCAGGAATACAAAGAAAATCATCCTGAAGATTTTATGGAGCTTCCTTATAAAAAGAAAGAAAATGTATGGGAACGTTTAGATGAACTCCGTAAAAATGAATAATTTTTGATAATTTTGGTAAAACTTCATTATGCGTCACGAAGAAACCCTTTACGCTATCGCATTGCGGCGCTGCCCTTTAATCGGAGATGTGATTTTCCGAAAATTAGTGGCAGAGGTTAGTTCGGCGAAAGAGGTTTGGGATCTTTCAAAATCAGGTTTACAAACTATTTTTGGTATCGGAAGAAAAATTGCAGTTGAAATCGGAAATCCCGACCACTTAAAATTTGCAGAGAAAGAAATTGAATTTTGCCTCAAAAACAATATTAAAATTAACCTGCGTCATCTCGGAGATTTACCGGCAATTTTAAATGAATGTGACGACGCGCCCGCTATTCTCTATCAAAAAGGAGATTTCGACTCTTCAAAAAAAGCTGTGAGCATCGTTGGTACCAGGAATATTTCAAACTACGGAAAACAATTTATTGAAGACTTTTTAAATGCGGTTAAAAATGAAAACATCACCACCGTCAGTGGTTTGGCCCTGGGAGCCGATGCTGAGGTTCACGATATTTCCATAAAAAATAAAATTCAGACTGTTGCCGTTCTGGCGCACGGCTTTCACACCCTTTATCCTTCCAGAAACCGAAAACTTTCGCAGAAAATTCTCGAAGAAAACGGCGTTTTGTTTACTGAATTCAATTCTTCTCAAAAGCCGGATCGGGAGAATTTCATACAGCGAAACCGCATCATTGCAGGATTAACGCCTGCTACGGTTGTTGTAGAAACTGCTTTTGGTGGCGGCTCGATCAGCACAGCAACTTTTGCTAATAATTACAACAGAGAAGTGTATGCGTTGCCCGGCAGAATCGACGAGAAATACAGCCAAGGTTGCAATCAGCTTATTTTTCAAAACAAGGCGGCGGTGATTTCTACGATTCCATCACTCGTCGATCAGCTTGGTTTTCAAAACGGAACGGCAAAAACCGGCGAACTTTTTCCCAGTTCTGAAATAAAGATTGTACTGCCTGAACAGCAGGAAAATATCCTTGCTATACTGGATAAAAAAACTCCGTTTTCCTTGGACGAAATATCACAACGGTTAGAAATACCAACCTATAAAATTTTGCCTGATTTATTACAATTAGAAATTCTGGGTTTAATAAAAGCACTTTCGGGTAGACAATATCTTGCGCTTTAGCTTTTTTTCATTTTTAAAAAAATACTAAAAAACAATTAACCTTAAATTTTTAACATTATTAATGATGTTTTTATGAATTTAATAAAAATAAACATTAATATTATTGATATTTTCCTAATATTTAAATTTTTTATTGAATGTTCTGAAAAAAAAATTAAATTTGTTAGTAATAATTCTCACTAGCATATGGAACATTATAACACAGAGCAAAAAATTCAGGAATTTATCGCAAACATTGAAGCGAAAAATCCAAACGAGCCGGAATTCTTACAAGCCGTAAAAGAAGTTGCCAATACAGTGATTCCTTTCATTGCAACGCACAAAGAATATGATGGCATGAAACTGCTGGAAAGAATGGCAGAGCCAGAAAGAACCATTATTTTCCGCGTTCCATGGGTTGATGATGCTGGTGAAATTCAGGTGAATCGGGGGTTCAGAATTCAAATGAACTCTGCAATCGGTCCGTACAAAGGAGGAATCCGTTTCCATCCAACCGTGAATTTATCTGTGCTTAAGTTTCTTGCTTTTGAGCAAACCTTTAAAAACTCGCTGACAACCCTGCCAATGGGCGGAGGGAAAGGCGGTTCGGACTTTGATCCACAAGGAAAATCCAATATGGAAGTGATGCGTTTTTGTCAGGCATTTATGACTGAAATGTGCAAATATATCGGCCCTGAAACTGATGTCCCCGCGGGAGATATCGGAGTGGGAGCAAGAGAAATTGGTTATTTATTTGGCCAGTACAAAAAAATCAGAAATGAGTTTACCGGTGTATTAACCGGGAAAGGACTGGCGTACGGCGGATCATTAATCCGTCCTGAAGCGACAGGATATGGTGTTGTTTATTTCTGCGAACAAATGCTCAAAACAATCGGGCAGGAAGTTAAAGGTAAAACCTTCGCTGTTTCCGGTTTTGGAAATGTTGCCTGGGGCGTGGTAAAAAAAGTAAATGAGTTAGGCGGAAAAGTAGTGACGATTTCCGGACCTGATGGTTATGTATATGATGAAGACGGCATCTCCGGAGAAAAAGTTGATTATTTACTGCAGCTTCGTGCTTCTGGAAATAACCGGGCCGAAGATTTCGCAAAGAAATTCCCGAGTGCTAAGTTCTATGCAGGAAAACGGCCATGGAGTGTAAAATGTGATGTTGCGATTCCGGCTGCAACGCAGAATGAATTATTCCTGGAAGATGCACAAACATTAGTTGCCAACGGTGTAATCTGCGTAACCGAAGCGGCGAATATGCCTTCTACCTTGGATGCAATCAACTATTTCTTGGATAACAAAGTTTTGTTCTCGCCGGGGAAAGCCTCCAATGCTGGTGGCGTAGCAACATCAGGCTTAGAAATGACTCAGAATTCAATTCGGTTGAACTGGTCTTCTGAAGAAGTTGATGCAAGATTAAAGGAAATTATGATCGGAATCCATAAAGCGTGTCGCGATTATGGTACCGAAGAAGATGGCTACGTAAATTATGTGAAAGGTGCGAACATTGCGGGCTTTGTGAAAGTTGCCGAAGCAATGCTGGCGCAAGGTGTCGTGTAAAACAGAAGCCGGAGTTATACTTCGGCTTTTTTCTTAAACCTGTCCCGGGAAAATGGGAAAAAAAGTAAAGTGAAAGGATAAAAAGCATTGATTTTTCAATGCTTTTTATTATTTTAATTAAGTGCTTTTTACAGCTGCACTCCATTATTTTATTCTATACTTTTTTTTCTGGATTTCTGCGCGATAATAATGTGCTTTTTTAAAGTTTAAGAGAATTTAATAACGATTATTTCTTTTCTAATTTTTCTTGTAACCGCTCTACAAATTCAAAAGCAGCGGGGCAAACGACGGTGTTCTGTATCGTTAAATTATTAATCTGATAGATTTTTTTGCGGTCGGTGTGTGGGAATTCCCGACAGGCTTTGGGACGGACGTCGTAGATAGAACACGTATTATCTTCATTTAAAAACCAACACGGAAGATTTTGTAAAACCTGATCGCCGTCTTCATCTGTTCTGAGGAATTTATCTTCGAAATCCGCAGTTTTCATTTTTAAATGTTTGGCGATTCTTTCAACGTCTTTTGGAGTGAAAAGGGGGCCTGTCGTTTTACAACAGTTTGCACATTGCAGGCAATCTATTTTTCCGAAAACCTCATCATGAGTTTCCTGTACGGTATAATCGAGATTTTTGGGTGGTTTTTTCTTCATCCAGTCCAGAAATTTTTTGTGTTCTTTCTGTTTTTGAATAGCCTGGGTTTTATAGAAATCTAAATTCATAATTACTAAATGGAATAGGGAGAATAAGGAGTGTAAGAATCGATTAAGTCCAGATTCAAGACTGTTGTTTTTTGTCGTTTGGATGGCGCGTACATCTTGTTGAATTTTTGAGCGAAGATAATTTCCTGATGGTGAGACGAATAAGAAGTCCGCTGCACTACGGTGTTACAAAATACTTCATCAAATGCACGAAGATGCACAAATACTTCAACATCCATCGTTTCAAAGTTTTCTTTGGTCAATTCAAAGAAGGGAGAATATTCATCGATCTTATGAACCACCGTCCAGTTTAGGGAAAGGATATTTATTTGACTGATGACCGTCTTTAAAGTAAAGAACTTGCTTTTTAATTCCCCGTGTTCATCTGTATCATCGATAGCGCAGGTGAGGATGACCTGAGCATCTGTTAAAAGATTATTTTTATAAGGTGCCATTCTGAACATTAAAGCGCTACTTCCCTCATAAGGAACAATTAATGCAATTTTACTGAATTTTAAAAACGCCTGAGGCCGGGAAAACCTTCCATAGAATAAACCGGTGGCAATGGCAAAACCCAGCAATCCTAAAAAAGCTTCGAAAGTAGCAACCATGCTTGCTAAAAATCCGACCGGCGCAATTCGACCGTATCCTACCGTGGTAAATGTTTGGGCACTGAAAAAGAAAACATCGGTAAATTCACTGAGAGGCGTACTTTCATCAATTCCGGTAAGGTGCTCGATACCAATGCTGTAATAAATCGTAGCAAAACACAGATTGGCAAGAATATATCCTGAAATCAGAAGGAGAATAAACTTCCAGGAAGGTAAATCCAGCATGGTATGGTACCAACTGTATTTCTGTAATGGGTTTGATAAACCTGCTCTTCTAACATTCGGCATTCCATTTTTATGTACGAATCTACCGCTGGCATTGGAACTGAAGCCAGTGTCGTCACGGGACTGTAAATGGGAAAACTTACTTTTTAGAGTTGCCATACTGCAAAATTAGTCGAAAATCGGGAAACTGAAGTTGATTTTGTTGCGAAATCTGCGGCCGTGATAGAAGCGGTTACCCCACAAGGAGGCGACGGAACGAAGTGGAGACGCCGACTGAGGAGTATGAGCGGATAGCACGAATTGTCCGCCCAAATCGGATACAGTGATTACAGTCATAAGATTTACCTGAAAATTTTGCCTAATTTTGGACTATGAAAAAATTGGAAACACGGCAGGATATTGAGGATTTGGTGAATCGTTTCTATGATAAAGTTCAAAGTGACGACACGATAGGATTTTTCTTTAATGACGTGGCAAAAGTCGACTGGGCGCATCATTTACCCAAGATGTATTCTTTTTGGGAAACGCTTTTATTTGGACAGATTTCTTACAAAGGAAATCCCATGGCAGTGCATTTCCCCATCAATGCTGAAGTTCCTATGGAAAAATTTCATTTCGAGCATTGGATTACGTTATGGACTGCAACGGTCGAAGAAAATTTCTCCGGCGAAATGGCGGAATTGGCTGTTTACAAAGCAAAAAATATAGCAAACCTCATGGCTAACAAAATGGAAATTGCCCGAAAAACCAAATAATTAAGGTACAATTACCGTAAAAATATACGCTGCCAAATTGACCAAAAGTACGGTTCCGTACAAATGATTCGTTTTCCCCCGACTTAGCGACAGCATCACAATAAATACGGACAGCGCCAAGAGGATAATTGATTTCATGCCGAGTCCCAAAACAAAGGGAATGTCGTAAATAATACACACGACCGATACGGTAGGAATCGTTAAACCCACACTGGCCAGAGCCGAGCCTAAACTTAAATTAATGGAAGACTGAATTTGATTGTTCCGGGCAGCACGTATTGCGGCTAAACCCTCGGGAAGCAAAACGACAAATGCAATAATTACTCCCACCAATTCATGCGGTGCGCCGATACTTTCTACAAATTCTTCGATCACCGGCGAAAGTCCTTTGGCCATAAAAATAACGACTGCCAGACAGATAATCAATAAAAACAGACTGACTAAAGCTTTTGGAACTGATGGCGGATCTGCTTCGTGAGGAGTTTGATCTTCCTTTTCGACAACGAAATAATTGCGGTGCCGAACGTTTTGGAACATTAAAAACGTTCCGTAAATAGTAAGACAGGCAACGGAAACAAAAACCAACTGCGCATTACTGTAAAAAGGACCGTGTTTCGTTGAGGTATAGTTCGGTAAAATCAGTGTGAGCACCAAAATCGCCACCAAACTTACCAAATAAGTTGTTGCCGAATTAGCGATAAAAAACTGTTCTTTATACTTTCTGCTCCCCACCCAGATACAAATACCGAGAATACCATTGAGAATAATCATTACCGCTGCAAAAACGGTATCTCTGGCGTAAGTGAGCGCGCCTTCGCTACCGGAAAGCATGAAGGAAATAATTAATCCCACTTCTAAAATCGTGATGCAAATTGCGAGAATGACGGTTCCGTAAGGTTCACCTACTTTATGCGCTATAACTTCGGCATGATGCACTGCTGCCATCACACTTGAAAATAATAACAAAGCCCCTATAATATTGGTAAGAGGAGTGTTATTTAAGAAGCCCAAAAGATAGAAAGCAGCAGATAAAAGCGGTACAAGTACCGTCCAGTGAATAAACTTTTTTAATTTCATATTTCGATTTGTCATAATATAGAAAAATTAAATTTAAAATAAATAATAAAATTGAAAAAATTTTATGCTTATCCTTTTTATTTTTTCAAATTTCATATCGTTATTAGAGATATAGATAATGGAGTTCAACTTAGCCGAACTCAATTTTTCCACAGCCAATAATCCTGAAAATCGGTGAACATGTGAAAAAGCAAACCAATTGCGATGACTCTGTAATTCCCTTTAAGAAATAAACTTCCCAGAAAATACACAGCGATTGCCCAGTAAGAATGCAGCGGATGATAACCAATACTGTTTCTATGGGGATCGAAAAGGGGATCGGCGAAGACATGATCCAAATCGACAAGCATCGTTGCGAGCATCAGAAAATAGGCGTGTTTCCAATTATTTTTTAAGAAAATTTTTGCAATAAAAAGCGGCACAATAAAGTGCATCAAATAATGGATGATTTCTCTGATGTAAAAAACGTTTTCCATTATATCCTTCCTTTTAAATAATCCTGACGAAGATTTTCGTCCAGTTTTTCAATGGCATACCGAAGCGTTGTCCGTGGCATTTTTTGATAATGAAGTTGGAGGAAATCCAAAAGTTGCTCTTCATTTCTCCCGCCCATTTCCCGCAAAAGCCAGCCGTTCGCCTTGTGCATCAGGTCGTGTGGATGGTTTAGATTTGTGATGACCAGCTTCTTAAGCAGCTGAAAAGAATCTTTTTTCACGTGAAACATCGTTGAAACCACAGCGATTCTTTTGCTCCACAAATTATCTTCTTCAGACAAATTTATTAAAATTGAATCCTCTTGATTTTCAAAACAATATCGGCCTAAAATTTTGTAACAGGAAGTATCGACCAAATCCCAATTGTTGATATGCTCTTTATTTTTTAAATAAAAGTCGACGATTTCTTTTTTTTCTTTTGAATCCTTTGATTTTTCAAATTTAGAAACCAGCATTAATAATGAGCAGAGGCGGTGTTCATGAATTTCTGACGACAGCAACTGTTCTAATTCATTTAATGAAATTCTGTTCCAATATTCTTTGGCAACTTTTCTTTGATCGGGCACGGTAACGCCGATAAATTGGTCTCCTTCTGCATATCCGCCTTTTCCGGCTTTGAAAAATCTGGGTAAAAACGCTTTCTTTTCGGGAATGGAAAGATCTTGTAGCGCGGATTTAATTTCTTCAATCATTTTAAAAAATACTTTCGCCGGTTAGGGTTGTAAATTCTTCCAGGAATTTCATGCCGCGGTACGAATTCCCTTTTTCATTGAGTTTCGGACTCCAGACGGTGATGCAATAATGCTGAGGATAAATTGCTATAATTCCTCCTCCAACGCCACTTTTCCCTGGCAATCCTACGAGAAAAGAAAACTCGCCTGACTCATCATAAAATCCACAAGTGAGCAAAATTGCATTAATTCTTTTGGCTTTACTCGAAGATAAAATCTGCATTCCGCCGGAAGGTTTCTTACCTTCATTTGCCAAATATAAAAAGCTTTTGCTCAGTTGTTTGCAAGTCATTTCTATCGAACAAAGATGGCAATAAAGTTCAATAACCGAATCCGGTTTATTTTTAATATTTCCAAAAGATTTCATGAAATTACACATCGCTGCATTTCTGAAACTGTTCTGCATCTCGCTCGAAGCTACTTTTTCATTAAAGAAAATTTCTTCATCTTCTGTGAGATTTCGAATAAAAGAAAGTAATTCTTCTTTTGGATTGTTGCAAATTTCCAATAATATATCGCAAATAACCAAAGCGCCCGCATTGATAAAAGGATTTCGGGGGATTCCGTTATCTGCTTCCAACTGAATCAAAGAATTAAATGCACTTCCTGAAGGTTCTACATCTACTCTTTCCCAAAGTTTTTCTTCCAGTTTTTCATAAACAAAAGACAATGCAAAAACTTTGGAAATACTCTGTATGGAAAATTTTTCTTCAAAATCACCGCAGCCAAAACTGTTGTGTTTTAAATCGGTAAAGTTGACGCCAAATTTATTTTCATCGATGCATGCGAGTTCAGGAATATAGTCTGGGACTTTACCATGATTTTCTTTGGCAATAATATCCGCATACACTTTTGAAGTAATTTTCTGATAATCTAATTTCATTCAATAAAAATAGGACTATTTACATTTTAAGTTTAAAAAAAATGCTTAAAACAAATTAAGCATTTTTAAAGAAACGAACTCTCACGCTCTTTTAGATTTTAGTCTTCCAATTCCATGTCATCATCATGATATTCAAACAGGAAATCATTATAAGGGAATCTGGCGGTATGAATTTTCAGAACCTCGTCGTAAATTAACTTTTTCATTTCCGGGAAGTTTTCTTTGTTCAGCGCAGAAATAAATACGGTTGGATACTGAGATTTCGACATCCAGGTTTTCATCCACTCATCAAGAGAAATATTTTTTCGGGTTTCCGGAGTCAGATCGTCTTCGTCTTTTTTCTCGTAAGCAAAAGCATCTATTTTATTGAAAACCATGATCATCGGCTTTTGATGCGCATTGATTTCCATTAAAGTTTGGTTGACGGAATTGATGTGATCTTCAAAACTTTCGTGGGAAATATCAACCACATGAATCAATAAATCGGCTTCACGGACTTCATCCAAAGTTGATTTAAAACTCTCTACCAATTGGGTTGGAAGTTTTCTTATAAACCCTACAGTATCCGTTAATAAGAAAGGTAAATTCCCAATGACCACTTTTCGTACAGTTGTATCTAAAGTTGCAAACAGCTTATTTTCCGCAAAAACATCAGATTTAGAAATCGCGTTCATCAGTGTAGATTTCCCGACATTGGTATAGCCAACCAGCGCTACACGAACCATTTTGCCACGGTTTTGTCTTTGGGTGGCCATTTGCTTATCAATGGTTTTTAATTTCTCCTTTAATAATGATATTCTGTCGCGGATAATCCTTCTGTCGGTTTCAATTTCTGTTTCACCGGGACCGCGCATTCCGATTCCCCCTTTCTGTCTTTCAAGGTGAGTCCACATTCTGGTCAGTCGCGGGAGTAAATACTGATACTGAGCAAGTTCCACCTGAGTTCTTGCATAAGAAGTTTGCGCTCTCTGAGCAAAAATATCGAGAATCAAATTGGTTCGGTCGAGAATTTTCACTTCCATTTCTCTTTCGAGATTTTTCAGTTGTGAAGGCGAAAGTTCGTCATCGAAAATCACCGTTCCGATTCCGTGTTCTTTTACGTATTCTTTTATTTCCTGCGCTTTTCCGCTTCCAATAAAAGTTTTGGAATCCGCTTGCGTTAATTTCTGAACGAATCTTTTGTCAATAGTCGCTCCTGCTGTCAAAGCCAGAAACTCCAGCTCATCCATATATTCTACGAGCTTTTCTTCACTTTGATTTTGTGTAACTAAGCCGACTAAAACGGCTTTTTCGTATAAATGTTCTTTTTTTTCTAGCATAAATTTCCTTTCGGCATTTGTACAAAGATAATACTTTGAGTTAACCATTAAAAAATCTCAGCTCAAATTAGCAGAGATTTTTTAGAAATATTTTATAATTCTTAATCCCAGTCAGCAGCGACAAATTTCATTTTCTTTCCCGCAGCATTGGTTAAAGTAAGGTAATGCCCGTTAACTTTATAGTTCGTCATTCTCGGAAGTTCTCTTCCAAAGGCAGATTCCAACTCCATCGCTTTATCACAAAACATCATCGTACTCCCAATTTCTGAAAATTTCACCGTCCCGTTTGCATTGAAATTTGCGGAACCAAACATATTGTTGCAACCCATATTTGCGGAGAAACGTCCCGGCTCTTTTTGATCAGTTAAATTAAGATGCGCTTTGCTGCTCACCATGAAATCTTTGCTGAAGTCCTGAAATTCCACCAACATCCAGTTTCTTTTTATA
This sequence comes from Chryseobacterium sp. MDT2-18, assembly GCF_030815285.1. Taxonomy (NCBI): domain Bacteria; kingdom Pseudomonadati; phylum Bacteroidota; class Flavobacteriia; order Flavobacteriales; family Weeksellaceae; genus Chryseobacterium; species Chryseobacterium sp. MDT2-18. The sequence goes on from NZ_JAUSWQ010000002.1 coordinate 110,870, forward strand.
TTTTCGGAAAAGTTGGTTTGAGCGGTACAATTTGCGAGGAATAAAAGGACGAAAATGGCGATGAATCCTGATACTGTTTTTTTCATTTTAAAATTTTCTTTATTTAATCCATATCTGTGCCATCAATTTTTATAAATTTGAATCTAATTTTTTAAAAATGACAGATTTTATTTCGTTTAAAGGTCCTGTTTTACAAAGCGGAGAAATCAATGCGGCGTATGTTGAATTCCCTTTCCCGACCGAAGAATGCTTTGGCAAAAAAGGGTTAGTGAAAATAAAAGCGCTGTTTGATGAGAAAGTTGAATATCGCGGCAGTTTAGTAAAGATGCAAAGCGAGGGTCATATTTTGGGCTTAACTCAGGAAGTCCGGAAACAACTTGGGAAATCTTTCGGTGATGAAGTTTCGGTCAGAATTTGGGAAGACAAAGAGGAAAGAATCGTGATTGTTCCGGAAGATGTTCAAATGGTTTTTAATGAAAATGTAAAGGCTAAAGAATTGTTTGACGCTATGAGTTATACGCACCGAAAAGAATATATCCGCTGGATCGTAGAAGCGAAAAAACCGGAAACCCGCGAAAAAAGAAAAATTAAAATGATAGAAATGATTCTTGACGGAAAAAAAGGAATTTAAAAAAAACAGAAATGACAGAAACAGAAAGATTGTTGCTAAAGCCAATGTCAACAGACGATTCCGAATTTATTTTCGAACTGTATAACTCACCGAACTTTATAAAATTTATTGGGGACCGGAATATTAAATCCGTTAAAGATGCTGAAAATTACATAATTGCTAAATTTCTTCCTCAGGCCGAAAGATTAGGCTATGGGAATTATCTCATCATGTTGAAAGCTACAGGTCAGAAGATCGGTAGCGTCGGGATTTTTGAAAGAGAAGGATTGGAAGTTCACGATATCGGTTTTTCATTTTTACCCGAATTTGAAGGAAAAGGATACGGTTTTGAAGCTGCGCGTCAGTTACTGGAAACTGCCTTTTCAGAATTTGGTTTAAAAAAGATTTCTGCCATTACTTCAAAAGAAAATATAGCCTCTCAAAAACTCATTGAAAAGCTGGGACTTCAATACCAATCTACTGTTCGCCTTCCTGATGATGAGGTAGAATTGCTGTATTACGAACTTGATAAATAATAAAGCCACGAATTCACAAATAAAAAATTCGTGCATTCGTGGCAAATATTTTTAAACTAAATTTCTAGTTTGGTTTCCAGTCCACAACTGCTCTGATGAATGCTTCTGCATTTTCCAGAGGAATATTCGGTAAAATCCCGTGACCGAGATTCGCGATATAACGGTCTTTTCCGAAACGGTTAATCATTTCGGTGACCATTTTTGTGACCGTTTCCGGTGACGAATGCAATCTTGTAGGATCGAAATTTCCCTGCAAAGTCATGGTGTGATTGGTCAGCGTTCGTGCCAGTTCCGGAGTAATTGTCCAGTCAACGCCCAACGCAGAAACTTTAGATAAAGTCATTTCTTCTAAAGCAAACCAGCATCCTTTGCCAAAAACAACCACGTGAGTTAACGGACTTAACGCTTCTACAATCTGGTTGATATAAGGCCAGGAGAAAATCTGATAATCTTCCGGGGACAAGGCACCGCCCCAGGAATCAAAAACCTGAACAGCCGAAACACCTTTCTCTACTTTTCTTTTCAGATAAGCAATCGTAGTATCTGTAATTTTCTGTAATAATAAATGGGCGGCTTCAGGATTTCTGAAACAGAAACTCTTTGCAACATCCCATGCTTTGGAGCCTTTTCCTTCGATACAATAGCATAAAATCGTCCATGGCGAACCGGCAAAACCGATTAATGGAATATTATTATCCAATTTATGCAAAGTCAGTTCGATGGCATCAAAAACATATCCCAGAGTTTCATCAACATCAGGAACAATAACATTCTGCACATCTTCTAAAGTACGGATCGGCTTTTCGAGCCAAGGTCCAATTCCGTCCCGCATCTCGAAATTCATTCCCATTGCCTGGGGAACAACCAAGATATCTGAGAACAAAATCGCCGCATCCAATGGATATCTGCGAATCGGCATCATGGTAATTTCTGAAGCCAGTTCCGGCGTGCGACATCTGGTGAAGAAATCATATTCATCACGCATTGCACGGAATTCGGGTAAAAACCTTCCCGCCTGTCTCATCATCCAAACCGGAGGCCGCTCAACGGTTTCTCCTCTTAATGCCTTTAAATATAAATCGTTTTTAATCATAATCTTTAAATAAAATCAGAAACCGACGTTTCTTAACAGGAGCTTATCTTTTCTCCTTCTTTTTTAATTAATTTAAGCAAAGCATTCAGGTCATTGTCTTTGCCTGTAAATATTTTTTGGGTGGTATATTTTTTAACCTCTGCACCAGTAGTTTCACCAATTGCATAGATTTGCTGAAAGTCTAAACTGTTGTTTTTAATGAAACTCCGCACGCCACTTGGCGAGAAAAAAGCAATGGCATCATGACTTCCTTCATATTTAGGATACAACAATTCTGTTTCGTACACGACTACTTTTTTATAGGCGATATTTTGCAGGGGTAATTTTTCCTGAAGAATATCCAAGGCTAAATTTCCGCAGAAATGAATGAATTTTTCTTTGGAGCAATTTTCAATAATAAAGTCTGAAAGTTCTTTTGCGTTTTTTTTCGTTTTAAATACGCCAAAACCATATTTCCGCAAGTGCATTTTGGTTTTCCTGCCGACGCAGTAAATCTTGTTATAATTTTTTGCGGCGAAATTTTCATGAGGTTTAAAACCATTTTTAAAAAATGATTCTACTCCATTTACACTGGTGAAAATCAGCGAATTATTCCCGAGAGGGAATGGCGCAAGGTGAAGAAGTTTGATTTTAATCACCTCTAAAAAATGACTTGAAAAATGGTTTCCAAGGATATCGGAAACTTCTTTTTCATCGAGCATTTTTGTAAACAGAATATTCATTACAAATAAATTATCAATAATTCCTATTATATAATACTGTTGCAGATTTTATTGAAGGTGCAGTTTAATCTCCTGCATCAATTCTCTTCCGCCGTCTTTTAAAATGATATGAGCTAATTTTTCTCCAAAATTTTCCTGATCATTCCAGGTGAAAATTTCATCGATTTCCATGCATTTTTTACCGTCTAATGAACACAGTCTGCCGATAAATCTCACTTCATTTTTGTCATTGATTTCTGCAAAAGCGCCAATAGGTGCGGTACAACCTCCTTCCAGAGTTCGTAAGAAATTCCTTTCAATGTCGATGCAAATCTGAGTTTCCCGATGGTTTACTTTTTCGAATAATTCTTTTATTTCATGATCATCAGCTCTTGCGGTTACAGCAACCACACCTTGTGCCGGCGCAGAAATCATCATTGGAAGAAACTCATAATCTACTGCTAAATTCATTCTTTCAATTGCTGCTAATGAAAACAAAGTCGCATCGAAATCCTGATCTTCTAATTTCTGGAGACGGGTCTGTACATTTCCGCGGATATCACAAAACTCGGTTTCCGGAAAATATTTTGCCCAGAACGCGCGGCGTCTTAAACTGCTGGTGGCAATTTTCAACTCATGCAGTTCTTTATTTTTGGAAGTCGATTTTCTTACCAGAACGTCTTGTGGAAAATCGCGTTTCAATACAGCGACAATCTCTATATTATGAGGAAGCTGAGTCGGAATATCTTTCAGAGAGTGCACGGCAATGTCCACTTCATTATTTAATAAAGCAATATCCAAATCTTTAGTAAAAACTCCGGTGATCCCCATTGCATAAAGAGGTTCGGTAAGGTTTTTATCTCCGGTCGAAACAATCGGAGTGATATCGGTTTTGTAATTGTTATTTTGCAGATTTCTGGCAACTTCTCTTGCTTGCCACAATGCGAGCGGCGAGTTTCTTGTGCCTATTTTAATGCTTCTCATTGAACTCTTTATTTGGTTGTTCTACTAAAATCTCGTGCATTAATTTACTGATTTCATCGGCCTTCCAGGGATTATCGATGATGTATTTTGCGAAACGGTTGGTGATTTTCTGAATCATTTTTTCTGAAAGCTGCATATCATCTACCTCCACATAATGATGTTTTTTGTGAATTTTATGCATTTCATTCCGCTCCATATTCTTCAACATGGCTTTGAAATGATGGATGTTGGGCGCCAGTTTTCTTTTCTTTTCCCACTCCAGAAAATCCTTAGACATTTCTTTGATGATTTCTTCCGCTTTTGGAATTTCTTTTTGACGCTGAACCATGGTTTCATTAATATGAAGGGACAGCTGATCGATATCGACTAAACTTACATTTTCGTTCTCTGTAACATTTTTCTCCACATTGTTTGGGATCGAAAGGTCGATAATCAAAGTTTCTTTACCATTGGGGAAATGCGATTTATTAATAATCGGATGCTGTGCTCCGGTGGCGACAATCAAAATGTCTGTTTTGGTCAACTCGTCCTGTAGCTGGTCGAATTCGATATGGGGGATTTTGTATTTCTCGGCAATTTTTTCTGCTTTTTCTGCAGTTCTGTTTGCAATTTTCACATTGGGTTTATAAACATGCTTTACCAGATTTTCCACGGTGTTCTGCCCAATTTCTCCCACCCCGAGAAGCAGAATGTTCTTATCGGAAATTTGGATTTGATTTTTCAGGATATAATGAACTGCAGCATAGGAAACGGAGGCTGCTCCATTAGAAATTCCTGTTTCGTTCTTAATTCTTTTGGAAATCTGGATGGCAGAATTGATCGATCTCTCTAAAAAAGGATTGGAATTTTTCTTTTCTTTTTTAAACCGGTGATAGGCATTTTTGATTTGCCCAATGATTTCGAAATCACCAATAATCTGGCTCTCTAAACCTGCTGCTACCCGAAAAAGATGATTAAGGGCTTCTTCCCGTTTCAGAATATTTACATATTTCATAAAATCGGTGATGCTTACGCCTACGATTTTACAGTACAATTCTGCAATCAGAAGATAATTTTGAGTGGTCGTATAAATTTCGGTTCTGTTGCAAGTAGAAACCACAAAAGCATCTCCCAAATTCAAATCATGAATTTGGTTGACGAAATATTTTACATGCTCATCAAAGAAAGCAAATTTGCCCCGTATTTCTGCATCAGCTTTTTCGAAACTGACGCTGAGAACGGCAAAATTAGCAGTTTGGTGAATGTTATTATCCTTAGTCATAGAGCAATCGCAAATTTAAGGTTTTAAATTGAATTGGTGAAGGATATCAGATATGAAGATTATCACTAAAATCTATATCCCGATTCTTGAGACTATTTTTTTTTCAGAAATGAAATATTATGGTAATTAAAAAGTTATCTATATAAAATACAGAAATTTTAATAAAATTTTAACCAAAATTAGGGGCGATCTAATTTTTAGAACGGTTCTAAATCTATATCTTTGTACACTTTAAAAATTTAGCATAAAAATGGGGTTATTTGATATGTTCACGCAAGACATTGCGATTGATTTAGGAACTGCGAACACACTAATTATACACAATAATAAAATTGTAGTAGATCAACCATCGATTGTTGCAATCGAGCGTTCGACAGGAAAACCAATTGCAGTTGGGGAGAAAGCAAAACACATGCAGGGGAAAACGCATGAAGACATCAAAACCATCAGGCCTTTGAAAGATGGCGTAATCGCTGATTTCCATGCTTCTGAGCACATGATCAAAGAATTCATCAAACAAATTCCCGGTATCAAAGGAAAACTTTTTCAGCCGACTTTAAAGATCGTTATCTGTATTCCGTCCGGAATTACCGAGGTAGAAAAACGGGCGGTAAGAGATTCTGCCCAGAAAGTAAATGCGAAAGAAGTCCGTTTGATCTATGAACCAATGGCCGCAGCAATCGGTGTAGGAATCGATGTGCAGAAACCAGAAGGGAATATGATCATCGACATAGGTGGTGGTACGACCGAAATCGCTGTTGTGGCTCTTGGAGGGATCGTTTGTGATAAATCTGTGAAAATTGCCGGAGATGTATTTACCAATGATATCGCCTATTATTTAAGAACGCATCACAATTTATATATTGGTGAAAGAACTGCCGAAAGAATAAAAATCGAAGTGGGTTCTGCCGTTGAAGATCTTGATGTTGATATTGAAGATATTCCGGTTCAAGGCCGTGATTTAATTACCGGTAAGCCAAAAGAAATCATGGTAAACTACAAAGAAATCGCGCGGGCTCTGGACAAATCGATTGTTAGAATTGAGGATGCCGTAATGGAAACCCTTTCACTGACTCCGCCGGAATTGGCCGCTGATATCTACAAAACTGGAATTTATCTTGCCGGAGGTGGTGCTTTGTTAAGAGGCCTTGCAGACAGACTTCATAAGAAAACCGGCTTGCCTGTTTTTGTTGCCGAAGACCCGTTAAGAGCTGTAGTTCGGGGAACCGGAATCGCCTTGAAAAACATGGATAAATTCAACTTCTTAATTAAGTAATTAATCGTTTTTTCACGAAACTAAACAGATGGGATTTTTGCTGAGATTATTTTCGAAGAACGGTTTATTCGTCTTCTTTATATTTCTGCAACTCATAGCTGTGGTATTGATTTTCAGTAGAAACTCAATGCAACAGTCGTGGATTGCAGGGCAATCTGCTGCCTTTAATTCCTGGGTTTCTGGATATATCGATGAAGGGGCTTCTTATCTGAAACTGAAACAAACCAATGATCAGCTGATTGCACAAAATAAAAGTTTAATGATGCAGCTTTACGGCAAAGATGCAGCAACTAATCCTGAATTCCGTAAAGTGCACGACACCGTCGGAGGTGGACAAATCTATACTTTTGTCGATGGCGAAATCGTATTTAACAGCATCAATAGAAAAGATAATTACTTTACCATCAACCGCGGAAAAAGAGATGGAGTGATGCCCAAAATGGGTGTTATGGCGCCCGGGGGAATTGCCGGAATTGTCATTAATACTACTGATTCCTTTTCTTTGGTACAATCGATTTTAAGTTTAAATAAAATTAAAATCAATGCGTCGCTCAAAAAATCCGGTTATTTCGGAACACTCACCTGGCGGGGAGATGATTCCAGAATTATGCATCTGTCGGATATACCAAAATATGTTCCGCTTCAGGTTGGCGATACGATTGTAACGGACGGTAAATCTGCTATTTTCCCGCAAGGTATTATGGTTGGTAAAATTGCCGGTTATGAAGTAGATAGTAAAACAGGCTTCTGGGATATCTCGGTGGAACTGAGTGAAAAAATGGGAAAGCTCAACAAAATATACGTAGTTAAAAACCTGAAAAAAGCAGAAGTCCGTAAAATTGAAGATACTTTGCAAGCGACAATAAAAAGAGAGAAATGATAAGTAGAACGCTTTTTACAGATATTTTGATTATTGTTTTGCTCATCGCATTACAAATTTTTGTGCTTAACCGTATCACCCTTTTTGGAAAATATACGCCTGTTATATATCCGGTATTCGTTATGTTTTATCCTTTCTTTCGAAATAAATACCAGTTTTTGCTGTTGAGTTTTATTTTGGGATTAGGAATTGATGCCTTTTTGTACACTTGGGGAATCAATGCGTTTGCGACAACGGTCATTGCTTATTTTAGAACCCTTATTTTCAGAACTTCTACGGATACTTCTACGGATTTCTTCTCTTTCCATTCTTTGCAGTGGTCTCAGTTTTTTCTTTTTATCTTTATGAGTATCTTTATTCATCAGGCACTTGTTCAATATATTGAAATCTTTAAATTCAGTAGATTTTTCGATATCTTCCTTAATGTTTTGGCAACGAGTGGGATTTCATTTATCTTTATCATTATTTATGCTTTAGCATTTAAAATCAAACAAAAAGTCTGAAACCGCAATTTTTAAAAATCTCCGTTGTTTTATCTTTAATTGCTATAATTTTTATAGCAAGGCTTGCTTATTTGCAGTTATTCACAGACCGATATGCGCTGAACGCTGCTAATACTTCGATAAAAACCGAGTACATTATTCCCCAGCGTGGCGTCATATTTGACCGGAACGGAAAAATACTGGTAGGAAATCAGCCGGCTTATGAAATCTCTTTTACGGCGGCATTATTAAAACCGGACTTCGATACCATCGATTTTTGTAATTTGGTGAGAATCAGCAAAGCTGATTTCATCAAAAATATCAATGCTATTAAAAAGGAAAAATATTTTTCGAAATTAACGCCGATGACTTTTATGAAAAATCTAAGTCGTGAGGAAATTGCAAGAATACAGGAAATCATTTTCAAATATCCGGCATTCAGTATCGTGTCAAGGCCTCAGCGGCAATATGAAGTTTCTACGTCCGGAAACCTTTTGGGGTACACGAATGAAGTCAATGAAAGAGAGCTGAAAAAAGATTCTGTGTATTATCTTCCGGGAGATTTCATCGGGAAAACGGGAATTGAAAAATCTTATGAAAATGAACTTCGTGGCGTAAAGGGCATTCAGTATATCCAAAAAGATATCCGTTTGCGGAATATCGGTTCTTATAAAAATGGAGCCTTAGACAAAGAGGTCATTACAGGTAAAGACATCAAGCTGACGATTGATTACGATTTGCAACGTATGGCAGAAGAAATGCTCGTCAATAAGCAAGGTGCAATTGTGGCAATTGATCCCAGCAACGGCGAGATTTTGGTGCTGGCCACGGGTCCGGATATTGATCCGAATCTTTTTTCGGGTTCTGAAAAAACAAAAAACCTGTACCGTTTACAAATGGATACGGTTTATAATAACCGGCCCACCTTTGACAGGTCTCTTCAGGCAGCTTATCCGCCGGGATCTACTTTTAAATTGCTTACTGCTGCCGCTGCTATGCAAATGGGAGTGATGGATGAAAATACGGTTTTTCCGTGTGGAGGCGGGTTTAATTATAGGGGTTTACGCGTGAAAGGTCATGGTGGAGCTGATCCATTAATCCCGGCTATTCAGGTCTCAAGTAACTGTTATTTTTCGTATGCTTTTATTGCCATTATGAATAAATATCCAGGCGATCCAACGAGGGGAGTGAATGAGTGGAAAAAAATAATGAGCAGTTTCGGTGTCGGGGAATTCCTTAATAATGACTTGGCGGTAGGTTCTAAAGGAAGAATTCCGACCGGTGAATTTTACCAGAAAAGAAGTGGTGGCAAAAAAGACTGGAGTTCGGCCTACACCATGAATGGTTCTATTTTTAATGGTATGGGACAGGGTGATGTTTTGTTAACTCCACTGCAAATGGCGAATTCTGTGGCAGCAATTGTTAATCGCGGCTGGTATTTTACGCCCCATATTGTAAAGGCAATTGACGGAAAACCCAATCCGGATCCAAGATTTAAGGTAAAACATAAAACATTGGTAGATCCGAAATATTTCGATCCGATTATGAAAGGAATGGAAGCCGTGGTGCTGCACGGAACAGCCAGAAGTTTAAAATCCAATGATTTTACGATGCTGGCGAAAACAGGAACCGCACAGGTTCCTCAGGGAAAAGACAATTCAATATTTGTTTTGGCAGCTCCTGCAGATCATCCTAAAATTGTAATTGCTGCTGTTATGGAACATGCAGGCTTCGGTGGAACCTGGGCAGGCCCTGCAGCTGCAGTCATTGCAGAGAAGTATTTAACCGGAGATTTAAAGCGGGAACACCTTTATAAAAAATTAGTGAATGCGAGTTTTATGCCCGAGTACAAAAGACAGTGGGATGTAGAGCTTAAAAGAAAAGGGCTTTATAAAGAGCCGAATAAAGATTCCGTAAATCTGAAAAAAGTTGAGGATCGCCTGAGAATCACCAAAGATACTGAACAGAAAAAACAACTGCTTTATAAGAGGGATTCTATTGTACAGAAATTAAAAAACAGCGCAAAAAGATGAAGTGGGCACAGGGTATTGATAAATTAGGACTTTCTCTTTATTTTCTGCTGTGCGGTTTTGCTGTAGCAAATATTTACAGTGTGGAACCTGCGAGCGGAACAAGACAAGCTGTTTGGCTTGGAGTGTCTGTTTTTGTGGGGCTCATAATATTTACGACGAGAGCAAAGTTCTTCGAGAATATGTCTGGCATCATCTATATCGGCGGTATTCTTTTGCTCATTGGTCTATTCCCTTTTGGGACAGAAATTTTGGGACAGAAAAACTGGTACAAATTTGGCGCGTTGAGTTTGCAGCCTGTGGAGTTTTCAAAAATAGGTACTGCTTTAATGTTGGCCAACTATGTCTCCGGTCCTGATTTTAATTTAAAATATAAGAAATCCCTCTGGACTTCTTTAGCAATTATAGGAGTTCCGGCTGTGGTGGTTCTGGCAATCCCAGATGTGGGTTCCTTATTGGTTTTCACCGCTTTTTTCATCGCCTTATTTCGGGAAGGAATGTCGGGATGGGTTTTCGGTGTGGGACTGATTTTCGCTGCTGTTTTTCTGGTCGCGCTTGCCATTGATCCTATTTATGTGGTGGCCGCCATCGTTGTAATAACCGCCATTGTTCTCTTTTTAAATTCTTATAAAATTCATTGGAATGTATTGTCCGTAGCGGCAATCATTGGTGGCGTCGGAATTCTTTGTGGATTAGCATACGGAGCTCCCTCTATTTTAGAGAAAATGCCCAAACACCAAAGAGAAAGGATAGAAGTTTTATACAAAGGTGAAAGAGCTTTTCGGGATACGTCCGGATATAATTTACTTTATTCGAAAACTGCGATTGGTTCAGGCGGATTTTTCGGTAAAGGTTACCGTGAAGGTTCTGTAACGCAAGGGAAATTTGTTCCTGAGCAAAGCACAGATTATATTTTCTGTACCGTTGGCGAAGAGTGGGGCTTTTTTGGCAGCGCCATGCTTGTCATCGTATATTCGGTATTTATTGGAAGAATTTATTATCTGTCAGAGAAGCAGAAATCTACCTTTAACCGGGTTTTTGGTTATTGTTTCGCTTCTATACTGCTGATGCACTTTTCGATTAATCTGGGTATGGTGATGGGGCTTTTCCCAACGGTGGGGATTCCGCTGCCGTTTTTCAGTTATGGTGGGAGCTCTTTGCTGGCATTTTCGATGTTGACCTTTATTTTCTTTAAACTGAATTACACGGACCGAAACAGTTTGGTTTAATTGCAATTTGCAAAATTAAAGAGGTTTCTATTGCCTTTAGAAAAGGTTTAAATTTATTTTAAATTCCTGATTGATTTTTATTTTATTGCAGAAAGAAAAGACCGCTGGGGCAATACAAAATTTTCTATTCATATGACCTTTTTTAAATATTAAGATTTTAAAGAGCAGAAGAATAGTATCAAATCTGAGCAGCCGCTTAAAATCAGCCAGATACTATATCTATTTTTCTATAATTAAATATTTATTAAAAGCCTGAACTGTTTTGTTATTATATGAAAATGAACGGTTTTGAAATTGATCGAGAACAATTTTCTTTTTAATGTATATCCGTCTTAAATCACAAATAAAATTTTTTAATCTCGTCGAAGATTTTATTTATAATATGCTTTTTCTGGTTTTTTTAAAGACCCAAAGACTTACACTTAGAAAATAGCAGAAAAAATCTTTACTATTACTAATTACAGATACCCATTTCATTTTTTTTGCTGATGGTTGTTGCTAAAAAAATTCCCGTTCAGAAATCATTTGAATATGAGTCCCACCAGTTATTCTAGCCCCGATGGGAGCGGCATCCCATGAATTTGCGACAGCGATGAATGGACACAGGGGACAAGCGGGTTGGGATGGGTAAGAAGCGATGCCTCCGTTGCTCCTAAGAAATAAGAAAACCACCCTAAAAAGGTGGTTTTCTTAAAAAATCAATTATCTATTTTTAATTATTTGCGATGTTGCTGTTGAAATCGTCTTGTGATAAAATTCTTTTGGCAAATCTGAATTTGGGTCCCCAATAAGAATCATCGAGCGAAGAAATCATTACTCCTTTAGACGTTGCGGCGTGAATGAATTTGACTGTGCCATTTTCTGTTACATTTTCCACGATTCCTACATGTGAAATTCTACCTCTACCATGTGAAAAGAATACCAAGTCTCCTTTCTGAAGGTTGCTTTTTTCTACTTTCTCTCCTTCCTGTGCTTGGGAGGCTGCTACTCTAGGCAAGCTCATGCCTGCAGTTGCACCGAAAACCGATAGAACGAAAGCGGAACAGTCAATTCCTTTTCTGGTCATCCCACCGTATCGATACGGAGTTCCTAAATAGGTTTCTGCTTCAGTTAGGATATCATCTATCTTTTGTGAGAACCGAACTGCTTTTGCAATTTCTTCGTTCTTCACAATAGCTTCTAAGTTTTTGGATGCTACCAATTGCTCATCCTTAAAGCTGCTTAATAATTGTTCTTTTGCTAGTGCCAGTTTCTTATTGTCTATCGCTGCTAGTTTGGCATTCGATTTGTATTCATTAGCGTAAGTCGTTGGTGTAGAAACTACATAATTGGTTACGCAAGACTGCATTGATAATGTAGTGAACACAGCAGCACAATAAAACAAAACTCTTTTCTTCATATATATTTGATTACCTGTGTTAAAACTTATTATTTGTTTTTTAAAGCATTACAAAAGTAAGTAATCGGGTAAAACCGAGGGTGAAAACACCCTACGTTGTCACCTGTTTTAACACATTTTAACATTATTTTTCCTAATGTTAAAAGAATATTCTTCGCAATCCCTTTATTTAAGGGGTTGCGTTTTTATTTATATTATGATTCATTAACATTTATGTGTTTAATCTATTGACTTTATTGTATTGCTCTATCGAATGGAAAAGGCGGTTTTGTAAACAGAAAAAAGCCCTATAAATAGGGCTTTGGAGTCAATTTAGCTATTGTTTTATCTTGTAAATAAAAGTTCTCTGTATTTGGTCAGTGGCCATAATTCGTCGTCAACCATCATTTCAAGCTCATCAGAAGAGTTTCTGATTTTAGCAAAAAATGGGATGACTTCCTCACAAAAAGACTCGGCCATTTCCCGGGAATTGCTTTTTGATTTTGCGTTTTCAATTGCTTCAAGTAGATTTTCAACCTCTACTTTAATGATGCTTACATGCCCTGAAATGTCTCTGATCAGACTCATCTGTTCTTTAGCCAAAGTTTGATACTCGGTATCTCCGAAAATTTCTTTTAGTCCTTTCACATTTTCAATGAGGCGGTTCTGATATTTAAGGGCGCAGGGAATAATGTGGTTTCTTGCAATATCAGCGATTACTCTTGCTTCAATAGCGATTACTGTTGAGTATTTCTCTAATTTAATTTCATTTCTCGCTTCCATTTCACGGTGAGTGTAAATGCCAAGCTCCTCAAATAATGCAATAAATTTCGGATCCAACTCTCTGCTCAGTGCCTCTGGAGTTGTTTTCAAATTATTCAGTCCTCTTTTGGCGGCTTCGATGGCCCATTCTTCGGAATAACCGTCGCCTTCAAACATGATATTCTTAGAATCTTTTATGTATTCTCTTAATACGTTAAAAATTGCTTCGTCTTTTTTCAAGCCACTTTCCACCAAAGCATCGACTTCTATTTTAAAAGTTTTAAACTGTTTGGCGGCAATAGCGTTCATCACGGTCATCACTTCAGCGCAATTCGCAGAGGATCCAACCGCTCTGATTTCAAATTTGTTGCCGGTAAAGGCAAATGGGGAAGTTCTGTTTCTGTCGGTGTTGTCTAATAAAATATTTGGAATTTTACCCACCACATTTAATTTAAGGTCTGTTTTTTCTTCAGGAGATAATTTCCCGTCTTTTACTTTTTCAAGTTCTTCCAGGACGCCAAATAACTGCGAACCGATAAAGGTAGAAATAATAGCAGGCGGCGCTTCATTGGCACCTAAACGGTGATCGTTACCTGCGGAAGCAATGCTCACTCTTAATAAATCTGCGTAATCATGAACTGCTTTCAGCGTATTGACGAAGAAGGTTAAAAACTGTAGGTTTTTTTTAGGGTTTTTTCCTGGGCTTAAAAGATTTTCACCGGTATCGGTGGCCAAACTCCAGTTGTTGTGTTTTCCGCTTCCATTCACTCCTGCGAATGGTTTTTCGTGGAATAAAATATGGAAATGATGTTTGTGTGCAACTCTTGCCATTAAATCCATCAATAATGAATTGTGGTCCACGGCGACATTTACTTCTTCAAACATCGGAGCTAATTCAAACTGATTCGGGGCAACTTCGTTATGACGCGTCGTTACAGGAATTCCCAGTTGAATTGATTTGATTTCCAGTTCTTTCATGAAGTTCATCACCCGCGTAGGAATCGAGCCGAAATAGTGATCGTCTAACTGTTGGCCTTTTGCGGGAGAATGCCCCAAAAGGGTTTTTCCGGTAATGACCAAATCCGGTCTTGATTGATACAATGCAGAATCAACCAGGAAATATTCCTGCTCCCAACCTAAAGTCGGAATCACCTTGGTTACATTTTTGTCGAAATAAGAACGGCAAATATCTGTCGCAGCTTCATCTACGGCATGTAATGCTCTAAGCAAAGGCGCTTTGTAATCTAAAGTCTCGCCGGTGTAGGAAATGAAAATGGAAGGAATACATAAAGTTGTTCCCATGATGAACGCGGGCGAAGTTGGATCCCAAGCTGTATAACCACGTGCTTCAAAAGTATTTCTAATTCCGCCGTTTGGAAAAGAGGAGGCGTCCGGTTCCTGCTGAATCAACATTCCCCCTGAAAACCGGTCAATGGCGCGGTCACTTTCGAATGGAGTAAAAAAGGAGTCGTGCTTTTCTGCGGTAGATCCAGTCAAAGGTTGAAACCAATGAGTGTAGTGGGTAGCTCCTTTGCTTATCGACCAGTCTTTCATGGCCACTGCGATTTGATCTGCGACGTCCCTTTGGATTTTCAGTCCGCTTTTAATGGCGTTCTGAATGGACATAAATGCTTCTTTGGTTAAATATTCTCTCATCGTTTCTTCTGAGAAAACGTTTTCACAAAAAAGGGAAGATAATTTTGCAGGAACTTCCACTGCATTTTCTTTTCTATAATCTTTCTGAGAAAGTAATTCTAATGCTTTAAATCTTAAATTTGACATTTGGTGTGTTTTTGATGGGGTAAAATTACAAAAAATAGATAAACAAAATAGATTTGCCTATAAATTTTATGGGGTCATTTGTAAAATATAAGTTTTAATATTGAATCCATGCTTTTTAACTATAATGAATACGATGATTTATTGAAAAAAGTCAGCGGAAAATGTTTTGCAGATAATTACAGTCTGGCCCGGTCGGATGAAAAAGATAAAGAGTAGAATGAATCTTTATCATTAACAAATGATTAAGAATGAACAGAATCCATTGGGGAGCGTAAAAAATTAGAACTATTTCCTTATATTTGTATGAAATTTTACACTATGGTAAATTCACGAGCAAGAGAAACCACTGAAGCAATCGAAAGACTTTATGTTTCTATGCGGCACTTATTCTATCGCGGTTTTTTCAAACCTGCCGGGATCTCCGGAGAAAGCCTCCGGTCACTACTTATGATCATCAACCCGGAAATTTATGGAACAATGGGAGTTCCGAACAAAATAGAGTTAGACGGACTTCTGTATGTTTTAGACCGACTTCCCGAAGGGATTGAGGAATGCTCATTCATTCATCTTACTTCTGATGAAGGTTTCGACAAAGGAAGCTTCGAAGTTATTGTTCCTAAAAAAAGAAGAAGAAACTGTTATCGGATCGACGAACATCAAATGAACATCGAAGTTCTTTTGGGCCGTTCTGAAATTTACGATATTCTCACTCACCTTACTTTCCTTTATATTGAAGCGGACAAAATCCGCAAACTAGCCTTCCTTTCTGAACGCAGCGACAAACCAAGCAGAGCCTGGAAAATTATCGAAGAAGTTGCAACAGGCGATAAAAAAATGAGCAGAAAAGAGAAAGAAGTGGCGCTGATTCACCTCTCTTCATTGTTAGGACGAACCTTTGATGAAACTTTAAATGCTTATAACAGTTTCGGTGATGATAAAAATCCGGACCGTCTTTTCAAAATCATTTATCATTTAGGAAACGAAAGTTTTAATGATTATAAACAAATCAGAGAAAGAGAAGTTCATTTCTCGGCAATTCTCAGAGAAAGAGTAGGCCACCATTTTTTTGGAGAAAAATGGGCGAATAAAGTAAAACAGGTTTTGGCAGAAAACAATCTGCAGATGAGACCTTTACATATTATTTCTGCCAACATGCATTCCGTTAAAAACATGCTTTTTGCCAATGATGCTATCGGAAAAAAAGTGACTAAAAATGTAGATTATAAAATGTACGAAGAGATTTCTAACAAGAAAGCCTTGCAGGAAAAAGTACTCGCACATTCTCAGGAGGCTGGTTTGATTTACATTCACGATCAAAGCGGAAGCAATATCGATGTTCAAATTATCGATCTAGCAAAAACCGATTTGAAAAATACACCTTTTGCAGATTTGAAATATTCTGGAGACGATGTAATTATGGTTTTCGATTATGCATTCGGTGAGCAGGCCTACGAAGTGATGGACGAACTTTTACGTCCTTATGACTATAACGGCGAAATCTATACGATGAAGGTAAAATCTATTTCGATTATGGGGAAAGCCGGAATTTTGATGGGCGGAAAAGGAGATATTATGATTCCTACTTCTCACGTATTTGAAGGAACTGCAGATAATTATCCATTTGAAAATGCTTTGAAATTAGCAGATTTCGAAGATGACGAATTACGGGCATTCGAAGGCGGGATGGTTACCGTTTTGGGAACTTCTCTTCAGAATAAAGATATTCTCCGTTATTTCATGGACACTTCCTGGAAAGCGATTGGGCTGGAAATGGAAGGTGCACATTATCAGAAAGCCATTCAGGTTGCCTCGAAAATCCGCCACCATATTTCAGAAGATCTTTTCGTAATGTACGCGTATTATGCGTCGGATAACCCTCTGGAAACCGGTTCTACACTATCTTCTGGTGGTTTAGGATTAACAGGTGTGAAGCCGACTTATTTAATTACGTTAAGAATATTAGAGAAAATTTTAAAAAGCGGAACAACTGCTAAAAAATAATTTTTAATAAAATATAAAAGCAACCCTTTCGGCGACTCAAAATGCTGAAAGGGTTTTTTCTTTTCTTAATCCTTTCCATAAAATCAAAAATTCTTATCTTTCCGTTTTAAAATAAAAATCATTATGAACAAAGGGTTTCTCATTATTCTTACTTTATTTTTCGGAATATTATCAGCGCAGAAAAACGCTTATTATCAACAATATGCCAAATACAAAATGGATATTGATGTGGATGCGAAAAACTTCACCTACAACGGAAATCAAACGTTGATGTACACCAACAATTCCCCGGATGAATTGGATGTAGTCTATTTTCACCTTTATTGGAATGCCTTTAAGCCGGGATCCATGATGGATCAAAGAATTGCGGGTCAAGGTAAAAATGGGGATTCGAGATTACAGAATAATGGCATTTCGCGTTTAGCTTCAATTCCCAAAGATGAAGAAGGTACGCAAAACATCCACTGGATCAAGCAAAATGGAAAAAACTTGAAATTTGAAATCCAGGAAACGGTGATGAAAGTGTATCTTGATTCTCCGATAAAAGCCAATTCGTCAACCATATTTACGATGGAATGGGACGCAGTGATTCCGATGCAGATTCGCCGTGCCGGCAGAAACAACCGCGAAGGAATCGATATGACGGTCACACAGTGGTACCCGAAAATTGCAGAATATGATTATGATGGCTGGGCAACTTTTGATTATATTGGAAGAGAATTTCACGCCCCTTTTTCTGATTTTGAAGTCAACATTAAAATCGATAAAGAGTATGTGATCGGAGCGGGCGGAACTTTAGAAAACCCTTTGGAAGTAAAAGGTTATGATAAGAAAGCCACCATTAAAGCCGATAAAAATAACAAAACCACCTGGAAATGGACTGCCAAAAACATGTTGGATTTCGCCTGGGCTGCAGACCGTGATTATACCGTAGATTCATTTGTGGTTTTAGACGGACCGAAAGTTTATTTCGTTTATCAAAAATCTGAAAAGACCAAATACTGGGACGAGGCAAAACCATATGTGACCAAATTTTTCCAAATAATGAATGCTACTTTCGGCAGATACGTTTATCCTTCATACTCTTTTATTCAGGGTGGCGACGGCGGAATGGAATATGGAATGTGCACCATGATTCTGGGCGAAGCGAAAAGTTTAGACGGTCTTGTAGGTTTAATGGTTCATGAAGGCGGGCATTCCTGGAACCAGCAGATTATGGCTTACAACGAAAGTGTCCGGCCGTGGATGGATGAAGGTTTTACAAGTTATTATGATGATTCTGTGATGTACCAGTTATTTCCACCAAAAACACCACAGGCAAATCCGTTTACGGGAAGTTTGGACCGGTACAGGAATTTTGTGAAAAAAGGAATTGAAGAACCTGCCGTCTGGTTAGGAGACCATCACGATAATGGAAGCGCTTACTCTTTCGCAACTTATGTAAAAGGTGAACTCTTTTTGGTCCAGCTGGGCTATATTATGGGAGAACAAAACCTGGCTTTGGTCATGAAAGAATTTTATAATGAATGGCACTTGAAACATCCAACGGACAGAGATTTCATGCACATCGCACAGAAAGTTTCGGGAATGGATTTAAAGTGGTTCCTCAATTATTGGATCAACACCACCAAAACCATTGATTACGGAATTAAAGAGGTGAAATACAACGAAACCTCGACCACCATTATTTTAGAAAATAAAGGAACAATTCCGATGCCTATTGACTTTTCCATTTTAACGACTGATAAAAAAGTCGTGAATTACCAGATTCCTTTAAATATGACGCACACCTGGAAAACCAAAGATATTTACGGTGATTTCAAAACCGAAGCTTATTGGCCGTGGACTCAGAAAGAATATACGCTGACGGTTCCTTATACCAAATCACAGATTTCTGCCTTGGGAATTGATTTTTCTCAACGGTTGGCAGATGTGAATCTGGAAGATAATTTGGTAGAAGTAAAATAACGGCGAAGAGAAATCCGAACATTCAAAAGCAATATCCGTAAGAGAAACTTACGGGAAAATAAGAAGAAATGAATTCGATCATAATCAATATAGGAAACACCAACATCCGATTCGGACTTTTTAATGATGACAACTGCGATGTATCCTGGATTTTAAATACTAAACCGTATAGAACCAGCGATGAAATGCAGATGCAGTTTATGATGATGTATCAAACGCATAGAATTGAAGCTGAAAATATCGACAAAATAATTATTGGATCGGTAGTTCCTCAGCTCACTTACGACGTTTCAAGAGCGATTCAGAAAATTCACGGTAAAAAACCAACTGTTGTTGATCGAAATACTCCGTCAGAAGTTCAGCCAAAATCAAAACAAATGGGTACCGATATTTATGCCAACTTGGTCGCCGCACATCATCTTTATCCTGCTGGTAAAAAGAAAATTATTTTTGATTTCGGTACAGCATTAACGGCGAGCTGCATTAATGAAAGCGGAGAAACCCTCGGAGTGATTATCGCTCCGGGAATTATTACTGCTCTGAATTCTTTAATTCACGACACCGCACAACTGCCGGAAATCGAACTGGTAAAACCGAAATCCGTTTTGGGCTTAGATACCGTTTCCTGTATGCAAAGCGGGATGGTATATGGTTATCTAGGAATGGTTGAAGGATTTGTGGACCGTATTAATGATGAAGTTGAAGATGAATGTTTCGTGATCGCAACCGGCGGTGTTTCCCATGTTTACAAACCTTTAACGGACAAGATTCAGATTGCGGACCGATTGCATACTTTGAAAGGATTGTATTATTTAGGAAAAGATTTATAAATGTGAATAGCGAATCGCTTTAGGATGAGCGGTGAACAAAAGTGAATTATTCCAAAGCATCCGCGCGTGGAATCCTCTCTGTTGAAAATTCACCCGAAGAAATTGACCTGAAAGAATTCACAGAAGCGATTCGCTATCTTCTATTTTTAAAAAACTCTTTTACAATTACGGAACATTCATGATCCATCACGCCTACAACAATTTC
Organism: Chryseobacterium sp. MDT2-18; assembly: GCF_030815285.1. Classification (NCBI taxonomy): domain Bacteria; kingdom Pseudomonadati; phylum Bacteroidota; class Flavobacteriia; order Flavobacteriales; family Weeksellaceae; genus Chryseobacterium; species Chryseobacterium sp. MDT2-18. The sequence goes on from NZ_JAUSWQ010000002.1 coordinate 130,878, forward strand.
TGTTTTTGGATGCAGCTGTAAATGTTTATTGATAAAACCTCTTTGTTCATCTCTCGCGCCAATCACGACTTTAGAAATTTGCGACCAGCTTAACGCCCCGGAGCACATTACACAAGGCTCGAGCGTGACATACATCGTACAGTTTTGCAGATATTTGCCGCCCAGGTAATTTGCTGCAGAGGTAATCGCCTGCATCTCCGCGTGCGCAGTAACATCATTCAAAGTCTCTGTCAGGTTGTGGGTTTTGGCCAATATCCGGTCATTGGAAACGATCACACAGCCGATGGGGACCTCCTCTTTTTCAAAAGCGCTCTGCGCCTGCTGTAGCGCCATTTTCATATAGTATTCGTCGGTAAACATAATTAACAGATTGGTGATGGATTTTGGTTGTAAATTTAAAAGGATACTTTTAATCAAAAAAAGGTTCAGTACAAAACTAAACCTTTTTCTAAAATATTTATCTTACTAGAAACGATAACCAATTCCCAGCATTCCTTTTCCTGTAACCGGCGTATCAGAATATTCAGATTTCATCCCAAATCTTCTGGCAATTCCTATACTTGCTTCGAAAACAATATTTCTTCTGGCAACCCATTTTCCACCAAAACCAATTCCGGCTCCTACGGTCGTATTCTTTTGATATGTATAAGAAGATGCATAATAACCGGGACCAACGTAAGGAGTGTACACCGAGTCATTTGACGTGGTAATCGGTATAAAACCTTCCACAAAAAATCCAGAAGCATATCCTTTGCCAAAATACATTCGGTAATAAGGTGAAATTTGCGATTGCAAACCATCTCCATTGTCTTTATTATCTAAAAGCAACAAGGCGTTAATACCTATACCGGAATCTTTATTCAGCAACCTTTCGTAAGATACGTTCAAAGCCGGTCCTGCGATTAATTCAATCGGACTGATTATAATGTCATTTTGTCTTTGGTCAGCAGTGTTTTGTGCCTGGACGCTAAATGCAAGGAGGAGAGTGGCAATCAGTAAAAAGTTTTTCATATTTTTTTATCAAATATAAAGTTAATTCCAATACGAAATGTTTATTGCAATTAAATTTATTAAGCTATTCGAAATTCATGGACAAAGGCAGTCTGAAACGGTATCGCACCGCTGTTCCATTAATGAAAGCCGGAGCAAATTTTTCCGGGAGAAGATAAAGGGCAATTTCGGCCTGGCGGTTAAAGGTGGAATTATCTCCTTCTGCTTTTACGGAAGTTATTGACCCATCTCTTTCAACAACAAAGAGCAAGTCTGTTCTCATCATTTTATGGTCAGCTAGAACCGCATTGGTATAAAACCGCTCTGCGATTTGCTGGCGCATGATATTGAAACCGCCGGGATAAGCTGCATTGCTGCTTACTTTAGCTTTTTCCGGATTATTGCCGGAAGATGGCACCTGCTTTTGAAGTTGGTTTAAATCTTCCCGTATTTTGACCTTTACTAAAGCGTGAATCAAAGCGTTATTCTGAAGGCTGTCGAGTTTTCGCATAAACTCGTGAAAATCCTTTTCAACCGCCATTTTATCATTGGTGGTAACTTCATTATCGAATCGCTTCCGGAATTCAGTGTTCAGCATGGAACGCTGATAATAAAAATAATTTTTCACCATTTTAAATTCTTCGTTCTGCTGAGCAGAAGAAAAAAAGAAAATCAATATAAAAAATAAACTTAGCCGTTTTGTGAGCACAACAATTTGTTTTGAAAAGTAAAAATAATTAAAATAAATGAGAAGCTTGACTACTAAAGTTAGAAACTGGCTTTTAAGTTAAGGCCGGGTTTCGAAAAAATGCCAGATCTTGCAGCCCGACCTGAACGGAGCTCTTTTTCACAGAACGCAGTGGCGTGAAAAAAGCGGGAGTGGAGGGCGGATGAAGCTGCCCAAATAAAACGGCTCATCAGAATCTATAAAAAAGTCCCGCTCATTGCTGGGCGGGACTTTATATCACTGAGTGTAGATTTATTCTGCACTTGTTTCTTCCGTAGCTGGAGCGTCTCCTGCTGGAGTTTCTTCTTCTTCATCTTCGTCAACAGACATACCGCCTTTGGCTGCAGTTCTGGACATCTTAACAGCAACTACTACTGCGTTGGCAGGATGCATGAAAGAGAATCCTTCTGTTTTGATATCGCCAACATAAAGTTTGCTGCCAATTTTAAGTGGAGTAACATCTACCACGATTTCGTCTGGAAGGTTTGCAGGGATTGCTTTCACTTTCAGTTTTCTGAAAGACTGTCTCATTGCACCACCGGCAACAACACCTTTTGAACGTCCTGTAAGTTTTACCGGAACTTCCATCACCACAGGTTTATCATCTGACAACTGATAGAAATCAGCGTGTAGGATTTTGTCTGTCAGTGGGTGGAACTGAATGTCCTGAAGTACGGCAGGAATGGTTTTTCCGTCAACCTCAATAGATACCGTGTGTGCTTCAGGAGTATATACCAAACCTTTGAAAGATTTTTCTTCTGCAGAAAAATTTAAAGTTTCGGCGCCTCCGTAAACAACACAAGGAACTAATTCAGCATCACGTAAGGCTTTAGTAGACTTCTTGCCTACGCTTTCTCTTTTTGTACCTTGAATTGTAATTGATTTCATTATAATATATTAAAAAATTTTAAGGTTGCAAAGATATAATTATTTTTTTAAATAATGAATTTATCGCTTATCGATTTGTGTTCATGAACCATTTTCATCACGTCTGCAAAGAGTTCTGCACAGGACAATACTTTTATTTTAGAAGATAATTCTGTTTTGATAGGAATTGTATCGGTGACAATCACTTCTAAAAGTTTGGAGTTCTCAATGTTTTCATACGCTTTCCCCGAAAGCACACCATGTGTTGCCATTGCCCGGACAGTTTTCGCTCCGTTAGCCATCAGAATATCTGCCGCTTTGCAGAGGGTTCCCGCCGTATCAATCATATCATCGATAAGGATTACATTTCTCCCTTCTACATGACCAATCAAAAACATTTCTTCGATAACGTTGGCTTTCTTTCTTTCTTTGTAGGCGATTACCACGTCTGCCCCAAGATGACTTGCATAATTTTTTGCTCTTTTTGCACCGCCCATATCCGGTGAAGCGATCGTAAGATCCTCTAACTTTAACTGCTGGATATACTCAATGAAAATCGTAGAGGCATAGAGATGATCTACCGGAATTTCAAAAAATCCCTGGATTTGATCTGCGTGTAAATCCATGGTCATCACACGGGTTGCACCAGCTGCGGTGAGTAGGTTTGCAACCAGTTTTGCTCCGATTGGAGCTCTGGGTTGGTCCTTTCGATCCTGTCTTGCCAGACCGTAATAAGGCAAAACTACCGTGACACTTTTTGCAGATGCTCGTTTGGCTGCATCAATCATGAGCAGTAACTCAAGAAGATTGTCTGCCGGTGGAAAAGTGGATCCAATTAAAAAAACCCGCCCACCACGAACAGATTCATCCAATACGGGTTCGAATTCCCCATCACTAAATTCCTGGAAATTAATTTTCCCCATTTCTTGCCCATAAAATTGTGCAATTTTTTCCGCCAAAACTTTGCTCGTCCTGGTAGAGAATAAATAACTTGCCTGCTCAGCCATTTTTACTTTTTTTTAGATGTGCAAATTTAAAAAAAATAAAACCACTCGAAGAATTCAAGTGGTTTTAAGTTTAATGATTTTTATTTATTTATTTCGGGAATGTTACTCCTTGATACTTATTCACCTCTACCATTGGTAAAGTGGATTTATATTTTTGGTTAATCATTTTCAAAAATTCATTGGCAACAATTGCATATCCTCTTCCTGTTAGGTGAACTCCATCCAGAGAGAAAGTTCCTCCTGTAACAAATTTTGCGGTATATTTCACACCATCGAACTGGATTCCGGACAGGCCGTTCAATTCATTCATTTTCGCATTTGCATCTACGAAAGCTAATCCATAGCTGTCTGCAAGTGATTTTATAGAAGCATTATATGCATCAACAGCTGCTTTTACTTTAGCTGCTTCTGCTGCTGTTAAAACATGTTGATTTTCCAAAGGATATGAAATACCATAAACATTGATCGAAGCTGGTGCTCCCGACACTGTAGAACCAATTACTGATTTCGTTGGCAACAGGATATAATCCCCTGGGGTGCTTTGTCTTGCCTGACCATAAATCTGACCAAAAGCAGCTGCTGTTGGTGCTCCCAATGATGGAGTTAATGCAAGGGTAAGTTCCGCAGACAGATTAGTTAAAGACACATCTTTAATTAAAACTGGGTTGGTAGCAGTAGCAGAAAGTAAATTAATTCTATTTCCAGCCCCAAAAGCGGTAAGTGCTTGTTTTAATGGGGTGTACAAACTGGCATTCAAAACACTCAGATTTGCTCCTAAAGCTGCCGGTGTTAGCGGATTGTAAGGAACAGTAGTAAAGTAAGGAATTGAAGTGACAGAAGGAATGTTTGCAATAACTCCCTTGGTGACGCCGGAATTTTTAAAAGTTTGTAAAATAGTTTGAATTGACCCTGCAACCACGGCCGGATCAGAGATGTCATTTGGACCATAAGTCGCTGGGTTGGTATTTCCTTTTTGGTCTGTACCCATTCCACCGGTTGTAGCATAACTTAAAACATCATTGTTTCCAATCCACAAAGAATAGAAAGTTGGTTTTTGAGCAATCGCATCATCCAATACTCTGGAAGTTGCACTTGATGAAAATCTTGCATAATATGGATTTGCTGTTCCTGTTGAGACGCCTGCAATATTTCCGTATCCAGGAGTGATAAGGTGAAAGGATTTCGCACCCGGTATTCCCATATTATTTAGTGAACCTGTAATTTTTGTAGCAACATTTGTAGTTGGCGTCGCATTTACATTCACAATATCAGGAGCACCGTTTGTAAATGATTTAATATATAATTTGGTAGCCTGTACTGCAGTTCCGCCAAGGATCAATCCACCGTTATTATCCGCCATTAATGGTTGCACGAAAGCGCCGCCACCTGCAAGTTTCATTTGCTGGGCCATGATATTTGGGTAGGAATCATTTTGTCCGTCAATGTACAAAGCGTTGTCTCTGAATCCCGAGGTCAAAGAGTTTCCCAGTGAAACATATTTGGAAAAGTTTGCTTCTCCATTGGTAACCTGAATGCTGCTTACATCGGTATCAAAATCTGTTTCACAGCTTATTGTAAAAAATAATGCTGAAACAGCGATTGTTGAAATTAATATTTTTTTCATAATTAAATTAAATCTTAAAATACGTTATATGAGAGACCTAAACCGAAATAATACGCTTTCGCTTTCGCCTGTCCGAAGAAGTTGTTAAAAGAGTTTTTCACGTCTCTGCTTTTTGGAAGTGCAATTGCTCCTGCGACATCTACTCCAAATCCTTTAGCAATGTTAAATCCTAAACCGGCCGTAATAACATTAGAGTCGAAAGATGGTGTTTCCGCCTGGAAATTCTCATCCGTATATGGCGACTGGTCATAATAATATCCGGCACGTGCTGCAATCATATCATTGATTTTATACTGAGTTCCCACTCTCCAGGTCTGGGTGCTTTTGAAATTCTTCGGACTAACCAAAACTGTTGGATCGTTCGGCTGATTCCCAATCGGTGCATTTGCAAAATCCAAAGTAAGCTGGCTGTATCGGTCCCAACCGCTGTAATTAAAGTCTGCAGAAACCAACCATTTCGGAGTCACCTTGTAAGTAACACCTACAGTATATTCATTTACTAAAGGCAAGGTTGCTTTGAAAGAATCTGTTCCGGCGGCATCAAGACCTAAAGAAGGATATAGAGCCGGAGAAATATCGAAGCTTACTTTTCCATTTTTCGCTTCCATATCTATCGGTGAGCGGTAAGCAATGCTTATGTCCCATTTTTCATCAGGTTGGAAATAAAAACCAATGCCAAAACCGCTACCAGACGCTTTATCATCTGTCAGGTTAAGGGTTCCTCCTAACTGAGTCACCGCTTTGTCCCAGTTTACACTTCCTTTTGCATAGATATAACTACCACCCACAGAAGCCCAAGGCGCTAATTTAAATGAAATCATCGGTTGAAAATAAAAGGCTTTCAACTCCAGGCGCTGTACGATTTCGCGGCCAGCCCAGTCAGAAGGCCATTCAATAGTACTGCCGAACGGTGTAGATAAATTAAATCCTACAGAAACATTGTCTAAAACTTTATACGCTATCGCAGCATAAACCGGAGTTCCAAGAGGGTTATTGGTCTCATAAGATTCAAGAGTAGATAAATTTTGGTAGGTTACAATTGATTTGGCACCAAAACCACCAGCTGCAACACTTAATTTAGAAGGGATGAAAGACATTCCTGCAGGATTGAAAAATGTCACACTTGCATCCTCCGCATGTGCGCTTGTGTGAGCCATTGCTAATTGCTTTACACCTTGTAAAGAAACTCTAAAGCCTCCGGCGTGAGCAAGAACCCCAGCCAACAATGCTGTTGTTAAAACTATTTTTTTCATAAAATCATTATTAATGTTCCAAATATAAAATTAATTTCTAAACAAATGTTAATTATTCTTAATTTATTTTAAACAAATGCTATTTCATGCCTAATGTTTAATTCTAATCGTTATTTGGTAAAGCTGCAAATGCTTAATTAATAGCATTTATGAAATTGATTTACCCCAAAATATAGTTTTTGTTTAATTTAAATGAAATCAATAAAGGCGAAAAGTATTTTTATTTTTAAATTGTATTATCTGCATAGTATTTTAAAAAACATTAAATTATTCATAAAATACTGACTTATTTGTGCATAATTAAAAAATGTACACTGTTAAATTCACTCTCATTGGAATATACAAAAAAAAATATAGTAAATTTGCAACATATAATAAAAATATAAATATGAGTTGTGGATGTAAAACATCCGGCGATTCGTCCCATTCATGCGGAACAAAATCCGCGAATGGCTGTGGAAGTGTAGATACTTGCGGGAATAGCTATAAATTAAGTGTTTTCGATTGGCTTTCGAATATTAACAATCCATCTCAATCTCAAACAGATTTTGTGGAAGTAAGATTCAAGAACGATCGCAAATTTTTTTATAAAAACGTCAATAAATTACCGCTTCATATGGGAAGCGTTATCACAGTAGAATCTAGTCCGGGTCACGATATAGGTGTAGTAAGCCTTACAGGAGAATTGGTAAAAATTCAGATGAAAAAGAAAAATGTCTCTGAAGAAAACCCTCTGAAAATTTACCGTTTAGCCAACCAAAAAGATATTGAGGTATGGCAGGATGCCCGCGGAAAAGAAGAAAGCGTAAAAATTCAGGCCAGAAAGATTGCGTATGCACTCAATCTTGAAATGAAAATCACCGATGTGGAATACCAGGGTGACGGCACGAAAGTTACCTTCTTTTATACCGCAGAAACGCGGGTGGATTTCCGCCAGCTGATTAAAGAATTCGCTTCTTTATTCCGCGCTAAGATTGATATGAAACAGATCGGTTTCCGGCAGGAAGCAGCAAAAGTCGGAGGCATCGGGTCCTGCGGAAGAGAGTTGTGCTGTTCAACCTGGCTGACGGATTTCCGTTCTGTAAATACTAATGCGGCACGGTATCAGCAACTGAGCATCAATCCTCAGAAACTAGCCGGCCAATGTGGAAAGCTGAAATGTTGCCTTAACTATGAACTCGACAGTTATTTGGATGCGCTGAGCGATTTTCCACCATCGTCAACAACGATTGATACCGAAAAAGGAAAAGCATTCTGTATTAAAATTGATGTCTTCAAAAAGAGAATGTGGTTTGCTTATGCAGATCATTCAATGGCATGGTATGATTTGGATGTTCAGGATGTGAAAAAGATGATTGCCAAAAATAAAAAAGGCGAGAAAGCACCACCTTTGGAAGACGTAAAAGTTCATGATATCCCTGTGAAATCAGTAGATTTAATTCAGGAAAATAATATGGACCGCTTCGAAAGAAGAAATAAAAACACAGGTAAAAATCAAAATAAAAGAAAGCCAAACAACCAGCAAAAGTCAGAGAACAAACCGGCGGCAAATCAAGGCGAAAAAAGAAAGAGAATTTCTGAAAAACCAGCTGAAAAGCCTGTTAATAAACCAGTCCAGTCAAATGCAAAGCCACCTCAACAAAAGCCCAAAAACTTTAAAAAGAAGCCTCAGCCAAAACGTGATGACAATGCATAAGATAATGGGTGCTTTTTTCGTTTTGCTTTTTCTTGCCAGTTGCAGCAAAGATGCTGAACAGGTATTCCTGAATAATCTCAACGGAAAATGGGACAAAAAAGCAGAACAGAAATTTGACTTTAAAGTAACAGATGCTCAAAAAGCAAAAAATATTATATTTGTTGTAAGAAATAACAACGATTATCCGTACAGCAATATCAGGTTGATAGTTAATTTCCATGATGGGCAGACGAAAAAGAAGAGTACAGATACCCTGAATTATATTTTGGCAGAACCCAACGGCAGGTGGATAGGAAAAGGTTTCGGCGATACCAAAGAAACCCTCTTTCAGTATAAATTAGATTATAAATTTCCGGCCAACGGTGATTATTCCATCGGGATTATTCAGGCGATGAGAAATGATAACCTGCCCGGAATTGAAGATATTGGCGTAAAAATAGAAACAGCACAACCGTAAACTTATTTATGGAAAACACACAGAACAAAGGAAGTAAACCGCAACAAAAATTTCCGCTTCCTCCAAAAAAAGCCAAAAACACTGGCTGGAAAAAATGGGTGAAATTTGTTTGGACTGCACTCATTCTTCTCATCGTGGGAATCGCAGGAATATTTTTTGCCGTGTCGCAAGGTTTTCTTGGTGACATGCCCGATGTAAAAGAACTTGAAAATCCGGATATTTATGTGGCATCTGAAATTTATTCTTCAGATGGACAGATGTTGGGCAAGTTTGAAAAAGAAAAAACGCAACCGATTACTTATAAGGAATTGCCACCATTTTTAATTTATGCCTTGCAGGCAAAAGAAGATGAACGGTTTAAAGAGCACTCCGGGATTGATCTGCAGTCAGTTGCGCGTGCAGTTGCCTTTGGCGGAAAACGCGGTGGTGGTTCTACCATTACCCAGCAGTTGGCAAAGCTGTTGTTTACAGGAGCAGCGTCGCAAAACAGTGTACAAAGATCTTTTCAGAAGTTAAAGGAGTGGGTCGTTGCCGTAAGTTTAGAAAAGCGCTATACCAAAGAAGAAATCATCACCCTTTATTTTAACAAATTTGATTTTGTAAATAACGCCAACGGAATCGAAATGGCGTCCCGAATTTATTTTAATAAAAAAGCAAGTCAACTCACTTTGCCGGAAGCTGCCATGTTTGTAGCAATGCTTGAAGCACCGGTTGCAAATAATCCTATGCGGAATCCGGAAAGAGCAAAACGCAGAAGAGATGTGGTGCTTGATCAGATGTTGAAAACGGGTTATCTCGATCAGTCAACCTATGAAAAAGCGGTGGCAACGCCTATCGATGTTGACTTTCATCCCGTTAAATCTATTGATGAAGGCTATTCGGCTTACTACAAGTATTATCTGAGAAAAGAAATCGAGAGCTATATAAAAGATTATGAAAAGAATACCGGCAAAACTTTAAATTTATTTAAAGATGGTCTGAAAATTTACACCACGCTGGATTCGAAAATGCAAACCTATGCTGAAGAGGCGATTAAAGAACATTTAACCGATCTGCAAAGTAGATTTGATGCCGAACAGAGAGGCAGAAAACAAAGACCTTTTTATTTAATTAATGATAGTCAGATCAGCTCCATCATGCTCAGTGCGATGAAGCGGACTGGAAGATACAAGCAATTGAAAAATGCTGGTGTGCCGGAAGATTCAATTATGCTCGATTTTAAAAAACCGATCAAAACTTCGAGATTTACTTGGGCTGGTGAAGAAGAAGTAGAAATGTCGCCGTGGGATTCTATCCGGTATCATAAACAAATTGCACAGGCAGGATTGATGTCGATGGTTCCCGCAACAGGTGAGATAAAAGCCTGGGTAGGAGGAATCAACTGGGAGCATTTTCAGTACGACCACATAAAACAAGGTAAAAGACAGGTAGGGTCAACCTTTAAACCGTTTGTTTATGCCACCGCAATTATGAAATTAGGAATGACGCCTTGTTCTACCGTTTCTAATGCGACTTATGTCAAAGGAAGTTGGAAAGTGCAGGGTTCAGGCGGAAATCTAACTTTAAGAGATGCACTTGCGCATTCTAAAAACCCCGTAGCGGTTCGGTTGATAGAAATGACCGGTGTGAAAAGTGTTATACAGACTGCCCGTGATTTGGGAGTAACCGAAGAAATTCCGAATGAATATGCGGTGGCATTAGGTTCTTCAGATATTACGATATACGAAATGCTGGGCGCTTACAGTACTTTTGCCAATTACGGAAATTACATTAAGCCCGAAATGATCTGGAGAATCGAAGATGCCAACGGAAGAGTCATTAAAGAAGTAAAACCTGTATCGAGGGAAGTGATGAACGAACTGTACGCTTACACCATGATCGATTTGATGAAAGGCGTAACAGAATTCGGAACAGCTTCCGGAGAATTAGCGCGAAGAGGAGTTCCGAAAGGAATTGAAATCGCAGGTAAAACGGGAACGACCCAAAATAACTCCGATGGTTGGTTTATGGGAATTACCCCGAATCTTGCAACGGGCGTTTGGGTTGGCTGGGAAGACCGGGCGACGCATTTCCGTGGAACAGGTGAAGGACAGGGTGCGAAAATGGCCTTACCGATTTGGGCGATTTACATGAAAAAAGTTTGGGCAGATAAAGAACTGGGAATTTCACCCGAAGATAAATTTGTGAAACCATCTAACTGGACCGGAAATTGCGGCGATCTGAATGGACTTGGTGGCTATGGCGACGATGGAGGTTTGCAAACCATCGATGAAATCAAGAATCCAAAGCAGGAAGAGCCCATAAATCCCGTCAAAAAACCGTCGGCAAGAAAAGAAGATAACGTTAATGAAAATATCAATACCGGCGACGATATCGATTTTAACAAATAACAGCAATCTATACAATAAATAGAAAACATCCTTTCAATCTTTTGGAAGGATGTTTTTTTTAACGAACTTTGAATCATGAATTTAGACCAAATTACCCAACAATACTTAACGCTTTTTCCCGGCGATCTTTCTGGAAATCCCATGCAAAGGCAAACACCAAAAGCCGTATTTTCTACCGTAGAAATTGCCGGTTTTGAAAACCCTGAACTGATTGTATTTAATGAAAAACTTGCAATCGAAATCGGTTTAGAAAAAATGGGAAACCAGACCGATGAAGATTTTTTAAATGCAAAATCTCTTCCCAGCGGTATGAAAACTTACGCAACAGCATACGCAGGGCATCAGTTCGGCAACTGGGCGGGACAATTAGGAGATGGCCGTGCCATTTTCGCCGGAGAGATTAAAAATGCCCAAGGTGAAAACACAGAAATACAATGGAAAGGTGCCGGTGCAACTCCGTATTCCCGGCACGCAGACGGCCGAGCCGTTCTCCGGTCTTCCGTTAGGGAATATCTAATGAGTGAGGCGATGTATCATTTGGGAATTCCGACAACACGTGCGTTATCCCTTTCTGTCAGCGGAGAACAAGTTGTTCGGGACATGTTATATGATGGGAATGCCGCTTATGAAAAAGGCGCTGTCATGACCAGAACCGCACCGAGTTTTTTAAGGCTTGGACATTTTGAACTGCTTTCTGCCCAAGGTGAAAATCAAACTTTGCAACAACTCGCCGATTTTGCAATTGAAAATTACTTCCCTGAAATCCACAGCACCGGTCCGGAAAAATATGCGGAATTCTTTAAGGCAGTTGCCGATAGAACGGCCGATATGATTGTAGAATGGTACCGCGTTGGATTTGTTCACGGAGTAATGAACACCGACAATATGTCGATTCTCGGCTTAACGATTGATTACGGTCCGTTTTCTTTTCTGGATGAGTATGATCTGAATTTTACCCCAAATACGACCGATTTACCCGGCCGCAGATACGCTTTTGGGAATCAGGCAAAAATCGCGCAATGGAATCTTTGGCAACTGGCAAATGCTTTGTTTCCTTTAATTAAAGATGAAAAGAAATTAGAAAAAACCCTGAATGATTTCAATACCGACTTTTGGATCAGGCATGATGAAATGATGGCCAGAAAATTCGGTCTCGATAAGCTGCAGCAAGGTGATGACGAATTATTCACCAAAGCACAACAACTCATGCAGGATTTAGAAATTGATTATACTTTATTTTTTAAACAACTGGAAGCATACTCGGAAAATGTTGATTTTAAAATCCACTTTAAAGAGGTTTTCTATTCAAAAACAACCGAAGAGCAATTTGAAAAATTTGGAGAATTTCTCAGTCTTTATCTAAGTCGGCTGGCGAAAAATTCAATTTCAAAAACGGAGTCTTTAATGATAATGAAAGAAACAAATCCTAAATTCATTCTTAGAAATTATCTGCTTTTTGAATGCATCAATGAGCTGAATGAAGGAAAAAAAGAATTGCTGAACAAACTGCTTACTGCCTTAGAAAACCCTTACCAGGAAATCTACCCGGAGTTTTCTGTAAAACGACCTCCGCAGTATGATGGACAAACCGGTTGTTCAACCCTTTCCTGCAGTTCTTAAAATTTCTTACTTTTGCGCAAAATTATTACCTTGAATCTGAAACAAAAATTAACCGGTTTTCTGAAAACTGTTTTCCCGGAAACAAAATTCGAATTGTTTTTATTTCTACTGTTCCTTACAGCGTATGGGTTCTTGGGAACCACAATTGCGTTGAATTACCGGATTGTTTTTGATGACCGAATTCCGTGGGATGCTTATTTTAGTTTTGACAACCGGGCAATTGTCATGACGGGTGGGGGATTTGAGAGACATCCTCTGGCAAACTATTTTTTCAACTGGATCCGGGAGTTTGCGTACTTGTTTTCTCATGGAAAGAAAGATGAAACCTTCCGGCTGGTTTTGGCTTGGTGCAGCAACTTTGCGGTGAGTTTAAGTTTAATTCAGATTTACAAATATTTAAAGAATATTATTGCGTTACCCCAAAAGATTTCTTTATTGATTCTTTTCTTTTTCTCTTTTTTCACCACGCCGATTTTACTTTCCTTCACCCCGGAAACCTACACTTACACTTTGTTATTTCTGGTTTTGTTTAATTATTATGCCGCTTTAAAATTGAGAAAGGAAGAAAAAATTTCCGCTGCGGCTTTGGCTTTGGCAGGCGTTGCAATCGGTGGATTAACGGTAACGAATATTGTTAAAGTTTATATTCCGCTTCTTTTTGAAAAGAAGGTTTTCCGCAACTGGCGGAAATTTGGAAATCTTGTTCTACGCGTAGTAATCTCTGTTTCTGTATTTGTCTTATTGTTTTTGTACCGTCTGGATTTTAAGTTTTTAAACTTTTTAAATAAATCCGGTGAACAATACGAAAAGTTTTCTAACCCAAAAGTTACGCCGGTTTGGGACATGATGGTGTCCTGGTTTTTTGGCGGTAATTTACTGTTCAGCAGCTTTGCGACACGGGATTATCACAATAAAAAAGGATTCCAGTACAAAGCGCTTTTCATGGATGTGTATTCCTCTGCGGTTCCGTATCTTTTTGTGGCAGCGGTTTTAACACTTGTATTGTGGAGTTTTGCCAAAAACTTTAAAAATAAATTCGTTCACATTCTGATGATTTCTTTTTTGGTGGATATTGTCATTCACTGCATTTTAAAATTCGGATTGCACACTTCTTATATTTACGGCGGTCATTTTATATTTGTAATTCCGTTGCTTCTGGGCTGGCTGTTTTATGGTTATAAAGATTCGCCGAAAACGCTGTCGTTTTTGTACGGTACTGTTTCTGTTCTGTTCTTTTACCTGATCATTAATAATATTTTCAGAATGGCTGAGTTTTTTGAGTTTCTGGAAATGTATTATCGATAATTCTATTTCAGTTCTGTTTTAATACAAAAAAAAACGCATTGAAAAATGCGTTTTAATTTTATTTAAAAAAAATTATTTCTTTTTGGTTTTTACTTTATCCACTTCTTCCTTAAGAAAAGGATATTTTTGCTGCATATCTTCGAGCAAGTGAGGATCGAGATTTAAAGCCGTTGCCAATGCTTCCCTGCCTTTCTTCTGGCTGTTCAGCTGGAAGTAACAGTTGCTTAACTGATAAAACAGTTCGGCTCTGTGATGGGATTTTGTCGCTTCTACCAGCACATTTACAGCTTCTTCAAACTCGCCAATCAACATTAATACCTCTGAATAAGCATACCAATTGTAGAAACGCCCCGGTTCGAAATCAACCAGCCTTTTCAGGCAGACTAAACTTTCTTCAAACTTCCCACCTTCGATGTACAGAAAAGCAAGTCTTTTCTGATAATCCAAATTCGATTCGTTCAAAGAAACCGCTTCTTTTGCAAAATGTAGGGCTTCCTTCATTGCGCCCATTTCTTCATAAACGTACGATTGCTCCATCATCGACAGATAAAACTGGGGATCGTCCCGCAATGATTTCTGAAAATAGTTCAAGGCTAAAACCGGCTGTTTGTTTTCTTTGTAGCACAATCCAATTTTATAGAAAGTAAATGATTTGGTATATTCCAACGCCAGCATTTCCTCGTACACAGAGATGGCTTTCAGCCATTCGCCCATCGCTTCGAAACAGGCCGCTTTGTTGGCGTAAACTCCCACGGACTGCGGATTGATTGCCAAAAGATAATCGAAACCTTTAATCGCTTCTTCGTAGTTTTTCCTGTTAAAGTAAAACTGTCCGTATTCGTACCAGGCGGTTTCTGAGAACGCAAATTTATCCAGATAACCGTTCAGAAATTCGATGGCTTCATCGCTTCTCTTCAATTGGTTATAGCAGGACATCACGTTTTCTAAGGAATACTCATCCTGGGGATCGAAATTCAGAGCCAGTTTATAATGCTTCAAAGCTTTAAACGGATCCTCCAAATTGACAAATTCATCTGCGATGAAATTATGCAGGAAGTTTTCTTCCTCTTCCAGTTCCAGCCCTTTCTCGCAATACTCAATGGAGCGTCTTGGATTTCCAAGGTTAGAATAGTATTTGGCGCAGCACACCAGAAAGTCTGTATTATCCATACAGGATTCCTTCAGTTCCGTCATCAGTTCTTTGGCTTCAGGATATTTTTCCAGTTCCAAAAGAACTTCGAACTGTTTCACTTTTAAATCAAGGGAGTTCGGGTGAATTTTCAACCCATATTTCGTTGCCATATCGGCGAAGGAGATATCCCCCATTTCGAGGTAATAAATAATGATTTCTTCGTACTCTTCGGTTTCGAAGTAGAATTCATCGTTATTCTCAACCATTGCTTCGAACTTTTCAACAAGTTCATTTTCAAAAAATTCTTCCAAAATATTTGTTATCTTTTTTCAATTGCTAAAATTACTTTGTAGTTTTTGAAAAAGTTTTTTCTTTTATTAATACTATCCTTTTTTATTTCCATAAATCTCAAGAGCACTTTTTTTGGGTTTCCCCTCTTTTATCTCTTGTCTAGATTTTTTAATTTTTTTTACAAAATCTTTACCCTAAAATTCTCCAGTCTCAACAAAATCCACTCCGACAGCTTTAAGAACAAGTACTGATTTTTGACAATTCTTTTTTATTTTCCGGATTGATTGAGATGATTGTTTTTTTAAATTTAAATAAAATTAATAATTTATATCTGAAAAATCAAAAATCTGCGGAAAACATCTGTCTTCGGACTTTGTCTTTTCATTTTTAAATCAGACTTTTTATCTTTCCGATCATTTGATCTCCCAACTGATCGGCTTCTTCTTGTGTAAATGCCTCGGTATAAATCCTGATAATCGGTTCTGTATTTGACTTTCTCAAATGTACCCAATTGTTTTCAAAATCGATTTTCACGCCGTCAATGGTTGAAATTTCCTCATTTTGATACTCTTTTTCCACTTTAGTTAAAAGCTCGTCAACATTAATATCGGGAGTTAACTCGATTTTCTTTTTACCCATAAAATAACTTGGATAAGTCGCCCGGAGTTCTGAAACCGTTTTGTTTTCTTTTGCCAAATGCGTCAAAAATAGAGCCACACCCACCAAAGAATCACGACCGTAATGAAGTTCAGGGTAAATAATTCCTCCATTTCCTTCGCCACCGATAACCGCATTCTTTTCTTTCATTAAAGTAACTACGTTGACTTCTCCCACAGCGCTTGCGAAATATTCGGAATCCAACGTACGCGCGACGTCTCTTAAAGCACGGCTCGAAGAAAGGTTAGAGACCGCTGCGCCTTTTTTATTTTTCAAAAGATAATCTGCAACAGCGACCAAAGTGTATTCTTCACCGAAAAGCTCACCGTTTTCATCCACCAAAGCCAAGCGGTCAACGTCTGGATCAACTACGATTCCAACATCTGCTTTCTCGGTTTTCATCAGTTCGCAAATGTCTCCTAAATGTTCTTTTAACGGTTCCGGATTGTGTGGAAAATGGCCGTTCGGTTCGCAGTATAATTTCACGACTTCGCACCCGAAATGTTCTAACAACTGAGGAATGGCAATTCCGCCGGTAGAGTTTACAGCATCTACAACGACTTTGAATTTTTTAGCTTTAATGGCTTCGGCATCAACCATCGGCAGATCCAAAATCTTTTGAATATGAATATCGAAAGCGTCGTCTCTGGTTTCGTATTTTCCTAAATCATCAACCTGGGCATACTCAAAATCCTGACTTTCTGCTAATGCTAAAACTTCGGTGCCATTTTCACCGGTAATGAATTCGCCTTTCTCATTTAATAATTTCAGCGCGTTCCATTGTTTTGGATTGTGCGAAGCGGTGAGGATAATTCCACCATCTGCATTCAATTCGGGTACCATTACCTCAACAGTTGGCGTTGTAGAAAGTCCTAAATCTACCACGTGAATGCCCAAGCCCTGCAAAGTTGCACAAACTAACGAATTCACCATGGAACCGGAAATTCGGGCGTCGCGTCCAACGACTAAGGTTAAATTTTTTTTGTTTTTATTATTTTGAAGCCAAGTCCCAAAAGCGGACGTGAATTTTACCACATCAAGCGGGGTTAGATTTTCATCAACTTTCCCACCGATGGTTCCGCGGATTCCTGAGATTGATTTTATTAAAGACATACGTTGAAATTATTTAATTGTGGTTCTTCATTTCAGCATTTTTTAGATGTCTGGAAAATGCTGTTTAAAACTTTGCAAAAATACGAAGATTTAACCACAGTTTTGCAAAATTTAAAATAACAGAAAACAGCGCCATTTTTGCTTAAGTGTTTCAGGCTCCATTTTTATTGCACGGCTTGTGTTTGATTATTGAACTGCCTGATCATAAAAAAAACGGACAAAATTGCCCGTTCCTTAAATTATCAAAAGATGAATTTATTTTTTGATCAAACCAAGTTCAATCAATCTCTCGTGCAGAAATTCTCCTGCCGTAGTGTCTTCATACAATTTCGGGTTGTTCTCATCCACACAGTTTTCTAAAGCATTCAGCGGCATTTCGCTCACCGGATGCATGAAAAACGGAATGGAATAACGGGAAGTTCCCCACATTTCTCTCGGTGGATTTACCACCTGATGAATCGTAGATTTCAGTTTGTTATTGGTATGTCTCGACAACATATCGCCAACATTGATCATCAGTTCGTCTGGTTGTGCAATTGCATCGATCCATTCTCCATCGTGATTCATCACCTGAAGTCCTTTTCCCTGCGCGCCCATCAAAAGCGTAATCAAATTGATGTCGCCGTGCGCAGCTGCACGAACTGCATTGTCCGGCTCCTGCGTAATCGGCGGATAATGGATTGGTCTCAGAATAGAGTTTCCTTCAGCGACAAATTTGTCGAAATAAAACTCATCTAAACCAAGATACAAAGCCAAAGCACGCAAAACATAAACGCCGGTTTTTTCCAACATTTGGTAGGCTTCTTTTCCAACAACATTGAATTTGGGATTTTCTGTAACTTCTACATTATCCGGATATTCAGCTGCGTATTTTGAGCCGTTTTCCAGATACTGTCCGAAATGCCAGAATTCTTTTAAATCTCCTTTTTTGAAACCCTTTGCGGTTTCTTTTCCGAAACCTACATAACCACGCTGTCCGCCGATTCCGGGGATTTCGTATTTCTGTTTTGTTTCTACTGGAAGATCAAAGAATTGTTTTACTTCGCCATAAAGTTCATCAACCAACCGGTCGTCTAAGAAGTGACCTTTTAGCGCAACGAAGCCAATTTCTTCGTATGCTTTTCCGATTTCATTTACAAATTTTTGTTTGCGTTCCGGTTCACCCGAAAGGAAATCACGCAAATCCACACTTGGGATCTGTTTCATTTTGTTTGATTAAGAATTCGTCTGCAAATTTAAGTTTTTTTAGATTAAAATTTTAATTATCAGTAAATTTGCCACAATCCATTAGATTATGAAACAATTCTCGTCCAAACGAAGCATTCAGATTTTAGCATATTTATTAAAAGAATACGGAATTTCCGATATCGTTATTTCGCCCGGATCCCGGAATGCACCGTTGGCCATTCACTTTTCCGAAATGGATGAACTGAACTGCTACAGTATTGTAGATGAAAGAAGTGCGGCTTTCGTTGGAATGGGAATGGCGAAAAGTGCGAAAAAACCTGTAGCAATAACCTGTACAAGCGGTTCTGCCGCCGCCAATTATTATCCGGCGATTACGGAAGCTTTTTATTCAAATACACCGCTTTTAATTTTGACGGCAGACCGACCTGTTGATTTTGTCGATATATTCGATGGACAAACCATTCGCCAGAAAGATCTATATCAGCAACATTCCTACGGAGATTTTCAGTTGTTGGAAGATTCAGAAGAAAATGCCGGGGATTATAATTTCGCATTAATTAAAAAAGCCATCGAGGTCTGTTTTGAAAAACAGGGGCCGGTTCATATCAATATTCCGCTGGAAGAACCTTTGTACAATATGGTTTCGGAACTGCCGAGTTTTCCGCCTGTAGAAAAAACAATCCGAGAAACGGCTTATGAATTGCCTTCAAATATAATTGCAGAATGGAATACTTCTAAAAGAATTATGATTTTGGTCGGCACAAGAGATTATAGTGAAGAGCTGGAAATGCAGTTGTCGCAATTGGTTAAAAATCATAGTGTTGTTGTTTTGAAGGAAGCCAATTCCAATTTGAAACACGATAAGTTTTTCGCACATATTGACCGCTATATTTTTAATTTTAAAGAGGCGGATTTCACGACTTACGCACCTGATTTATTAATTACGGTTGGCCAAAATGTAGTTTCAAAAAAAGTAAAACAGTTCCTGCGAAAAGCGAATCCAAAATGTCACTGGCATATTGATGAGGTTTGGCACCCTGATACTTTCTTTGCCCTGACTGAAAAAATAAAAGCAACTCCTGAAAAATTCTTTGCTCAATTATTAAAGTTTGTTTCACTGGAACCTAGTCCATACTTCAACCTGTGGGATGTTCTGCGTGATAAAAGAGATTTGAAACACACGCAATATTGTGAGCAGACAAGTTTTTCAGATTTTAAACTGTTCGAACTGCTTTCTGCAAAATTACCGGAAAAAATCAATCTGCATATCAGTAATTCTTCTGCGATCCGGTATGCGCAACTTTTTGATTTTCAGAAAAATAATGTGTACTGCAACCGCGGAACCAGCGGAATCGACGGTTCCACGTCGACCGCGATGGGCTTTGCAATGAAATCGCAAGAGCAAACTGTTCTGGTAACGGGAGATATGAGTTTTTTCTATGATATCAATGGTTTGTGGAACAATTATATTCCGCCTTATACCCGGATTATTATCTTTAATAATGGCGGCGGAGATATTTTTAAAATTATTCCCGGACCGAGCTCGACCAATGCTTTGGACGAATTTATTTTGACAAAACATCATAAAAATGCAGAATATTTAGCAAAACATTTTGGATTTGCTTATACCAAAGTTGATGATGAGGACACGCTTTCGCGGGTTTTAGATCACTTCTTTAAACAGGATGAGAAGCCGAAAATTCTGGAAGTTGACACTTCGGATATAGAAAATGCTGAGGTGTTAAAAGGCTATTTCGAATTTTTGAAATCGTAACGGAATTACAGTCCGATGTGTTCAGACTGTTTAGGTAAATTCTTTATTTTTTCTATCGGATAGCTGCAATTATCGTCCAGAGTATTCATTGCGTTAATGATTTGAAAATGAGAATATTCGCTCATGTTTTGCAGCGTAATTTCCGCTTCTTTAATTTTCTTCGATTGGAGTAAATGTTGTCTCTGAACTCCGTTTAATAAATAGGTTTTTGGCGTAAACCAGTCTTTCCCTTTTTTAAATAAAAGATTAGAATAGGAAGAATCGGTAATGTGATTGTTTTTTACGATGATGATTTCCGCGGCTTTCGATAAAATTTTCATCTTTTCGAGTTCTTTCCGATCCTCAAATTTGAAGGAATAATCATAGGAATTATTTTCAACTAACTTAAAATCAGAAATTTCGGACATCGCATACGGGATCATCTGTGTTTTGTATTTCCCCGTCAGATCGTAGACGATTTTAAATTTATAAAGACCATCTTCATCATGTTCCAGGCTTTTATAAATCTCTTCTAAATTGATGGTGACTTCTTTGCCAAAATTAGAAAACGTTTCATTGACGCGTTTCTGATGTTGATCCAGTAAGAAAATCTGCTTGTCTTCTACTTTAATGCTTTCAATGAATTGGGACATAAATTTTATTTTTCATTTCTTGATATTCATCGGCAAAATTACTCAAATGAGTGATTCCACCACCACTTTTGAAATAAAGTTTTCCGTTTTCTTTTTCGATGAACCGGATCATCACGCAGGAATCCAGATTTTTACCGTCGAACCAACCGCAAACGCCAGTGTAGAATCCTCTTCTGTGATTTTCTGCTTCCAGAATGACATTTAATGTTTTTGGTTTTGGTGCACCGAGAATGGAACCGGCAGGAAGTAATTTTTTCATGATGCTTCCTGTTTTGTTTTGAAATTCGGCTTTCAGTTTGCCTGAAATTTCTGAACTCATCGCGTACAAATCTTTATTATTGGTTTGGATGAAATCGATTCGTTGAAATTCATTGACTTTCACTTCATCAGCAACCATGCTCAGGTCATTCCGGAGTAAATCGACCACTGTATAATGTTCGGCTTTTTCTTTAATGTCGTTTTTCAAAACTTCAGCTGCATTTTCGGTGGAGGCATCAATTGTTCCCTTCATCGGATGTGTAAAGATTTCATTATCAATAATTTCAACAAAAGTTTCAGGAGAAAAACAGACGAACTGATCCTGATAAAGAACTTTGTATTTTGCTTTTGACCGATGAAAAATTTCCGTTAAGGTGAGGTTGATTTCAATTTCGGTTTTGCACGTGTAATTGGTGAGGTATGAATTTCCCAGTTTCAGATTTTGCTGAACTTTATCAAATCCTTTTTTATAAATCTCTTCACTTTCTGGAAATGATTTTAATTGAATATTGGTTTGGTTCTCTTGTTGATCAGGGATATCTGTATTGTTTTGAAAATCAATATATAAGCTGTTTTTTATTAATTCGTTTTCCGTAAAAACCAGAACGTTCTCTACTAAAAAATCAACCATAAAAAAGAAGGGAACTTTCTTTTGGGAAAGTTCATCCATTTTATCAAAGTTGGGATGACTGTTTTTTAGCATTGGGCAAAAATACTCTTTTTAGGAGTTAATCTTTAGGTTTTGCTTATTTTTGCAGCATGGAAAATAATTACCCGCAAAAGGTCAGCATACAGAAGATTTTAAAAACGGCATTTACGTACTGGAACAGCACTTTATTTTATCAGTTGTCGTTTAGCTTGCTGTACTTTTCACTGTTTTTTCTGGGATATTTTTATCTCTTCAGATATTTTGGACTGTGGGATGAGGTGACCCAATACAGTGAATTGGTAAAAACCGATTTTCCGGCATTTAATAAAAAGATGGAAGAGATTGCAAAATTGCCGCAAACTCAAGGTTTCCTGTTAGGGATTTTCTTTCTTTTCGCTTTGTTAAATCCATTAAATGTGGGTTTTTATAAAATTTACAGAAAAATAGATCTTAAGGAAAAAGTAGGTTTGAATGATTTATTCGCAGGTTATCTGGGTTTTGATTTCTTCAAGTTTTTCGGATTTTACCTTTTTTGGATGATT
Source organism: Chryseobacterium sp. MDT2-18 (assembly GCF_030815285.1). NCBI lineage: Bacteria > Pseudomonadati > Bacteroidota > Flavobacteriia > Flavobacteriales > Weeksellaceae > Chryseobacterium > Chryseobacterium sp. MDT2-18. The sequence continues at coordinate 153,050 of NZ_JAUSWQ010000002.1, forward strand.
GTCTTTTCTTATGCCAACTCATTAGTAATACTGGGGCTTGTCTGGATTATTCTCACCCTTTTCTCAATTCCTCTGATGTTTTTTATGAATGTAAATACCATTGAAGGCATTAAGTTAACTTTTAAAGGATTAAAACAGGATTTCACCACGATTCTTATTTCGGTGATGATTGCCGTATTATTTAGTCTATCCGGAATATTGCTGTTCGGATTTGGGTTTTTGCTCACCTTTCCTTTCTGGCATGCGATGATATATGCTTTATATCAGCAGTTTTTTAAAGAAAATGAGTAGAATGTTTTGCGAAATTTTGACCATATAAATTTTTAATGATAAATTTGAGAACATTAAAAATAAAACTATGGATACTCTTGAAGAATTTGATCAGCCGACCGGACCCGAAAAATCGGCGGGCGCAATTATTTCCCATGCCTTCGAAATGTATAAAGGCGTATTTCTTTATGCAATAGCAGCGGTTCTTATTTCGTTTGCTGTTTCTCTCTTAGTGCAGCCAATTTCAGGCTTTAACTCTGCAGACATGATGGAAGAAATAAAATCTTCTGAAGGTAGTTTTCCAAATTTATGGTCGATACCAAGATTTGGGCTTTATTCCGGCCTTTCAGGTTTGGTAAGTTTGCTTTCTGCACCGCTGTATGTAGGGCTTATTTACATTACCAACAAATACAATTTGCAGGAATCGATAAGGTTCTCTGATCTGTTTATCGGATTCAGACAAAATTTTTTAAATATTATTTTGTATTCTTTGATAACCAGCATTTTGATGGTCATTTCAGCGATGTTGTGTTTTTTGCCAGTATTTCTTATTCTTCCTTTCTTTCTGTTAGGTTATCCAATTTTATTATTTGAAAACGCCAGTTTTTCGGAGGCATTGGGCAAGTCATTTTCTATTGCAAAAGAAAATTACGGAACATTTTTGGGATCGAGTTTTCTTGGGCTCTTAATCAGTGCTGCGGGCATTTTTCTATGTGGAATCGGAATTGTTTTCACGATGTTGTTTTATCTGGTAGTCATGTATTCCGCTTATTGTGCTTTCTGTGGTAGGCCACGACCAATCATGGTGAAAATTTAAATAAAACTTCGGTGTTTTAAAGAATATCTGTACATTTGACAGCAGTGGTCTTAAACCACTGCTTTTTTTAATAATCAATTATGCCGAATAGAAAACATCAAATCAGTGAAGTAAAAATCAAGCAGTTTTTTTTGCTTGTGTTGATTGTTGTCCTTGCTGGATTAATCTGTTTTCATCTATCCTTATTCTTGCCATCGCTTCTAGGTGCGATTACGCTTTATGTTATTACGAGAAAGTATAATCTGTATTTACAGGAAACGTTGAAGTGGAAACCCTGGGTCGCTTCAATGGTTATTATATTGGGAACGCTGGTGGTTTTGATTCTGCCTATCTATTTTATCGGAGGTTTGCTTATCGAGAAATTGGGGAATGCTTCGGTTTACATGGAAAAATTCAATATTTTCATCGATAAGATTCATGATTTTATTTATGCTAAAACCCATGTTGATATCCTGAGCAATGAAAATTTAACCAAACTTAAAGATAACGTCGCTAAATTTTCTACTGCGGCGCTAAGTGGTACATTCAATACTTTAACAGTTGTCGCTTCGATGTATTTTATCCTATATTTTATGTTGGAAAAGCCACTTCTTTTTGAAAAATTACTGAAAAGTTCAGCTCCTTTAAAGAGAGCAAACGTGAATTTATTGGGTGAGAAAATTCAAAAAATGGTTATGGCTAACGCAATTGGGATCCCGGTGGTCTCGATTGGGCAAGGATTGATCGCCTTAATTGGTTATCTTATTTTTGGTGCTCCCAGTGCGATTTTATTATTTGCATTGACTTGTGTGGCCTCCATGCTTCCGATTGTTGGAGCTGCAATCGTCTATATTCCGGTTTGTATTTTCATGATTGCCGAAGGAAATGTAGGTCCGGGTTTAGGACTGGCGGTGTTCTGTCTGGTCATTGTAGGATTAACTGATAATTTGCTGAGATTTACCTTGTTAAAGAAACTTGAAAATATTCATCCGCTTAACACCGTATTTGGAATTATTATGGGAATCAATCTTTTTGGTTTTATGGGTTTAATTTTCGGACCGATCTTAATTTCAATCACCATTTTATTAATCCAGGTTTACCGCGATGAATTTTCAGAAAACGACCGGGAGATTATCATGCCTGAACCGAAAGAAATTGAAAAGAAAATAGATCTAAGTATTTAATACATCTTTCCTAAAAATCATGATGATTCCTGAACTGCGCCCCGAAATATTACAAGAAATCTGTAAAACCGAAATGCCTTTTGGAAAACATAAGGGAGTTCTGTTGGTGGATTTACCCATCAATTATTTAGAATGGTTTCAACGCCAGGGAATGCCACCCGGAAAGTTAGGAATGCAACTTTCCACCATTTACGAAATAAAAATGAATGGATTAATGGATCTTCTCACGCCGTTGCGGGGTAAGGTTCCACAAGCGCCGACCAAGAAAAAGGTTTTTAAATTTTAGTTTCTTATTTAAATAATTTCCCAACAATTTTCCCTATTTCTACAAAATCATCGGCATTAGCGATATCGCGCGTATCTTTCCTGTATTCTATTTCGTCTTCGTGAGCCGGAAATATCAACAGGAAATTCCGTTGGCGGAAATAAGTGTTCAGGTAATCCGGAACCAGCTGCATTTGCGGCTGATAAGAAACCATCGTGCGGTGTGCCATGAACAAAATTAAAGCGTCATCGTCCTTCATTTTATCAAAGAGTTTCGGCAACTCATTCCAGTCATTAAAAATAATAAAACTGGCGTCGATATTTACTTTCTTTTTAATTTTCTCAAGCATCGCAATGGTTGCATCGTTTCCGTAGAATTCTATTTTGGAACCAGAATTTCGCGCCAGATTCCAAACTTTTAATAATGCATGGAAAAAGTGAGGTTCCCTGGTGGCGTTTTCCGGCAAAATAACCACATATTTCTGAATAGTCGATGCAGGTTGTCTGGCATGATAAATCAGAATATTGGTGGCATTATTATTCAGGTATCCACTGTATAGATTATAGATAAATCCTGGTGAGAACCCTTTTTCCGCATCGATGCCGATCATTAAATCGGTGACCGAATATTCTTTAATCACATTGTTGGTTCCATCAATAACGTCAGTGTCATAACGGGTTATGGGCGTTATTTTCACATCTGCAGAAGCGCCGATTTCGACTGTTTTATTTAATAAAGTTTCTGCGTTTTTCTTTGAAGAGTCATTTTTTTCTTCATTGATAATATTTAAGACAAATAGATTTTCTGCCGTTTTTTTGGATTTAATCAGCAGGGCAAGATTGGTCATTGGATCTACGGTATTGAGATGGTTTACCGCCAATAAGATGTTTTCTCTTTCGGGATTATTGTCTGAAATGGTGTTTTCGTTATCAGCTTTTACCAACTCTTCCGCATGTTTCTGGGTTACAAAAGACGAAATTGTACACGAAATCAGGATGAGAAGAATACTTCCATTGAGAACACTTTCATCGAGTAATCTGATGGGTTCGCCTAGATCTGTTTCACCGATGATGATATTGTAACCGACTGTTACTGTGGCTAAAGTAGCTGCCGCCGAAGCTGAACTCAGTCCGAAAATAATTCCGCCTTCCGGTTTGGTAAAGGAGAAGGTTTTCTGCGTCGCAATGGAAGCCAGATACTTTCCGCCAATGGAGATGGTAATCATTAGCAGGGCGACTTTGATGGTTTCCAGATCTTTGAAAAAGACGGTAACGTCAATCAGCATTCCTACACTTATCAGAAAGAAAGGAATAAAAATCGCATTTCCGACAAATTCGACGCGGTTCATTAATGAAGAAGAATGCGGAATCAGTTTATTCAATGCCAATCCCGCCAGAAACGCACCAATAATCGCTTCGATCCCCGCCAGCTCAGCCAGAAGTGCTGCGAAATAAATCATGACCAATACGAAGATGTATTGCGATATTTTGTCGCTTACTTTTTTGAAAAACCATCGTCCGATGATTGGAAATCCTATTAAAACAATCAGTGCAAAAATGATGATTCCCACAGAAAGTTTGGTCCAGAATGCAGCGTTCACTTCTCCGGTTGTCATTCCCACAACGATTGCTAAAACCAAAAGGGCAAGAATATCGGTGATTACGGTACCTCCAACGGTAACATTTACTGCCCGGTTTTTAACAACTCCCAGCTTGCTGACCAAGGGATACGATATAAGCGTGTGCGAAGAAAATATACTGGCAAACAGAAAGGAAGTGAGCCAGTTATAATCCATAATAAAATGTGCCGCGGCGATTCCAATGATAAAAGGAATGATAAAAGTATAAGCACCAAAGCCCATGCTTTTGTATTTGTTTTTCTTAAACTCTGCCAAATCAATTTCTAATCCGGCGAGAAACATAATGTACAGTAATCCGGTGGTTCCTGTGACGACAATACTGCTGTCCCGCGTGAGTATATTGAAACCGTTCGGGCCAACAACTGCTCCTGCGATGATGAGCCCCAACAGGTGTGGGACCTTAATTTTATTCAGTAAAAGAGGAGCCGAAAGAATGATGATTAAAACAACCAAAAACTTAAGAACCGGATCTTCTAACGGAAGATCGAATTGAGACACTTTTAAGAGAGTGAGCATATTTTAGTTTTTGATTTTTTCTAATTCTACAGAGAATTTCGAGATGCAGTTGTTGCCGGTAAATTCACGGCTGCCTTTTATTCTGCCCGTCGTCTGATCAGACAGCTGTAAAGTAATGACGGACTGGTTGGTGGCCGGAGAATTGTTTTCTGAAGTTAATTTTAATTCGGAGCCGTTGTATTTCCCGGTATATATTTTTTCACCGCCGCTTTTATTCGTAATTTTCAAATGATCTCCGGTAAATTCCCAAAGGTCATTTCTCAGGTCGCCGATGACGTGTTCTGAGCAGTTAGACTCGGTGCAAATCATTTTGCCGTTCCACTTTCCGAGGATTTTTTCGGGAATTTTTACGGCATTTATCGTATCGGTTGGAAGGTGTTTTAAACTGTCGCGCAGCATTTTCAAAGCTTCATAATCCTGTTCTTTCTCAGCAAATTTCTCCTCCTTGATAAGAAGCGCTGCTTCCCGCTCTTTTATTTGGTTTTCCTGTCCCTGTTTATTACAGGAAGTCAGCATTAAAGTGAACGTAAACAAAAATAATATAAGGGATTTCATTTAGAAAAAATTTATGATTGACTTTAAAAGTATAAAAAAAATCCCGGAATTAAAAATTCCGGGATGGTAGGTTGTATATTTTCTCAGAAATTATTCTTTCATTTTGGCGATAACATCAATTCCCCCTTTTGTTTTGTCGCCGATTTTGCAGGTGATTTCTGTATCGATCGGCAAGAAGATATCCATGCGGGAACCGAATTTGATAAAACCGAATTCGTGACCGGCTTTTGCCTGATCCCCTTCATTACAATAAAATACAATGCGCCTTGCCACATAACCTGCAATCTGGCGGAAAACCACTGTATGATTGGTTAAACTTTTTATGGCTATGGTTGTTCTCTCGTTTTCTGTGGAGGATTTTTCATGCCAGGCGACTAAGTATTTTCCGGGATGGTATTTCTTATAAATAACCTCACCAGAAACGGGGTAGCGGCAAATATGAACATTCAAAGGTGACATAAAAATTGAGATCTGGATGGCTTTTCCTTGGATGAATTCATCTTCATCCACTTCCTTGATCATCACCACTTTCCCGTCCACCGGAGCGATTACGTTTTCTTTGTGATTCAGGATATCCCGATGGGGAACGCGGAAAAACCAGAAGATCAATCCATAAATAATCAGTAAAGGAATGATGATGGCCAAACTCCACATCTCTAAGAAATAAATTGACAGTAAACCAATGACTGCAAAAAGTAGACTCGCTACGATTATGGTTCCTTTGGATTCTTTGTGTAGTTTCATGTTATATTAATTTTTCTAAAATAAAGTACAAATATACGACAGGTACGCAGATAATAAAACTGTCTAACCGATCTAAAATACCGCCGTGTCCCGGAATGACATTTCCGGAATCTTTAACGCCGAAAGTTCGCTTTAACTGGCTTTCGACCAAATCGCCTAAAGGACCAAAAACGGAAACTAAAAATCCGACGATGATATAATTCCCTCTTAAATCAGGGTAGTTTAATTCGATGAAATAGCCAAGAATGATGGTGAAGAAAACGCCGCCAGCGAATCCTTCCCAGGTTTTTTTAGGTGAAATTTTCGGAGCCATTTTATGTTTTCCCAAAAATTTTCCTGTGAAATAGGCAAATGAATCACTGCTCCAAATTAAAACGAACAGGAAAAACACTTCTAAAGTAAAGGTGTGTTCTATGGTAGAAAATTTGGGTAAACCTAGCGCAAATCCGAACGGAAGTGCAGTGTAGATAACGGTAAAAATAAGTTTCCCGCTGTCATAATAAAGTTCTTTAGGAAAACGAAACAAGGTTACTACCGCAATGATTATCAGTACAATGGCCAAAATTTCGGATAAATTAAAATTGAAATAAAAACCGTGATTGAAATACCTTTTGGAAAATAACTGATAAAACACAAAAAGAATCAACGGGAAAACCACCCATTTTTCCCAGCCTTTCGGATCGAACTTCATCATCCTCACGCATTCCCATGCGCCGATGAAAAGGAAAAAAGTGATTAAGCCGTAATAAAGATTTTGTTGCTGAACAAGACCCGGCGAGAAACCATTAATGAATTCTGCCCCCAATGAGGTAGTACAGAGAACAACGACCAAACCGTATAGAAGACCACCGAAAAGTCGCAGCACTAAATTTTTATCCAAAATTGATGTGATTAAATATTGATGAAAATATGCATTGTAAAAGATCCTTTATCCGAAGAGCTTAATCTTCGAGCAAAAGTAAGAAAAGTTTTGTATTGTCTTTGTTCGGAGTGTCTAATTTAGAATTACTTCCACTGATTGAAGTAAGGTTTCTAATATTTCCGTTGCGTTTGATTTTGCTCATCGCGTCATTCAGGTTCGTCACAATTTGGGACACGTTTGCCATGATGATTACTTTTTCCGGTAACCGTGACGAGTGATAATGCAGAATGTTATTGTGCGAAAGCATGATCCGGCCATCATAAGCGATTAAATATTCGCAAGTGATAAAAGCGCAGTCATTAAACAATTCGAGTTCGGTAGTATAAGGGACATTAATTACATCAAGGAAATTTTTTAAATCATTGTCCCAGCAGAAAACAGATTTTACGCTTTCTATTTTGAGAATGTGGTTCAAAGTCTGCAGCGCTTCTGCTTCGTCTGCACAATAGTTGAAAAAACCTCCGGAATGGGTAAATAATTGAGCAAACTTATAGTCGAGGTCAGCGTTTTTCAACTGATCCCCAAGTTTAATCAAATCCTGCTCGTCATCCTCTTCAGGTTGATTCAGTATTTTTCCGACCAATTTTTTAAATAGACTCAATTCCTCTTAATTATGCGATTGTTCTACAAAAATAGAAAATATTTGTTTACTTAATCAATTAAATACAAAAATCCTGATTATTTATATGAATTTAAATAATCAGGATTTAATTTTATTAAAGTTGCGTATTGGATTCCGGTGCGATAACCTCTGCTTCCTCCACTGGAGTTTCCGCCTTGTGGCTATTGGAAACAGGATGTTCAGTTAATTCCGGATCCCATGCTCTGTCGCCGAATACCTCTTCTAAGTCTTCGCGGAAGATTACTTCTTTCTCGAGAAGTTTTGTGGCAAGCGCATCAAGCTTATCTTTATTATCTCTTAAAATTTGCAATGCTCTTTGGTACTGGGTCTCAATGATTTTAGAAATTTCTTCATCAATCATTTTGGCAGTCTGCTCTGAGTAAGGTTTTCCGAAACTGTATTCAGATTGGCCGGTGCTGTCATAGTAGGAGATATTTCCGACTTTCTCATTCAGACCATAAATGGTTACCATTGCCTGTGCCTGCTTGGTTACTCTTTCCAAATCAGAAAGCGCGCCTGTAGAAATATTTCCGAAGATGGTCTGCTCTGCAGCTCTTCCACCCAATGTAGCGCACAGTTCATCGTTCATTTGTTCAGTGGTCGTCAATTGCCTTTCATCCGGCAGGTACCAGGCTGCGCCTAATGAGCGGCCTCTCGGTACGATGGTGACTTTCAGTAATGGTGCTGCGTGTTCTACCAGCCAGGAAATTGTTGCGTGTCCTGCTTCATGATAAGCGACCCTTCTTTTTTCAGATGGCTTAATCGCTTTGTTTTTCTTTTCCAGTCCACCGATGATTCTGTCAACAGCGTCTAAGAAATCTTGCTTTGTAACGGCTTCGTGTGAATTTCTTGCTGCAATTAGTGCGGCTTCATTACAAAGGTTTGCGATATCGGCACCACTAAATCCGGGAGTTTGTTTTGCTAAAAACTCTCTGTCGATATTGGGTTCCAATTTTATTTTCGCCAAATGCACATCGAAGATTTCTCTTCTTTCGTGTAATTCCGGTAGGTCCACATAAATCGAACGGTCAAAACGACCTGCTCTCATCAATGCTTTATCCAGAATATCGGCTCTGTTGGTTGCCGCCATGATGATTACGTTGGTGTCGGTTCCAAAACCGTCCATTTCGGTAAGCAATTGATTTAATGTGTTTTCTCTTTCATCATTTCCACCAGTCATGTTTCCTTTTCCTCTGGCTCTACCAATGGCATCAATCTCATCAATAAAAATAATTGCCGGTGATTTCGCTTTTGCCTGAGCAAATAAATCTCTTACTCTGGACGCTCCAACTCCTACAAACATCTCCACAAAATCAGAACCTGAAAGGGAGAAGAAGGGAACTTTCGCTTCCCCTGCAACAGCTTTTGCTAAAAGGGTTTTACCTGTTCCCGGAGGACCGACTAACAATACTCCTTTTGGAATCTTTCCACCTAATTTGGTGTATTTTTCAGAGTTTTTCAAGAAATCTACCACTTCCTGAACTTCTTCTTTCGCGCCTTCTAAGCCTGCGACATCTTTAAATGAAACCTGCACTTTATCTTTTTCGTCGAAAAGTTTAGCTTTGGATTTTCCGATGGAGAAAATTTGGCCACCGCCACCGCCACCACCGCCGCCCATCATTTTGCGGAAAATCACAAAATAGAAAAGCGCCATGATTGCGATCCAGAATATTGCAGTAAACAGTAACTCGGTCATCGGATTTTTGCCAATGCCGTAGTCTTTTTTAGTAACTATCGCGGGGTTATCCTGTTTGATTTTATCAAATTTCTCCAGGAAAAGCTGTAAATCTCCGAAACTGATTGTATAGTCTGGTTTTGGAGAAAAGTCAAATGCCGAAAAAGGACTTCTTTCTTTTGCAACCTGCTTCGCATCTAATGCTTTTTTAGCTGCTGGTGTAAGAAAAACATCAGCCTTTTCGGTATCTTTATAAATGAGTACATTCTGAACTTTCCCCTCTGTCATTAAGGTATAGAACCCTTCTTCGTCTAATGAATTTGCTGAGGAATCCCCATTCATATTCGAAAAGAAAAAGAGTAAAATGGCTATAATCGCGATTGGGAAAAACCAGTTAAATCCTTTATTGTTGTTCATATCTTTTTATAAAAGTTTTGGCGAAAAATTGTTTTCGTCAACTATCAGTAATTAATTTTCGATTTTGGTTATTTTTGCATCTCCCCAGAGTTCCTCTATATCATAGTATTCTCTGGTTTCCCGCTGGAATACATGCACCACGACGGATACATAATCCAGTAAAACCCACAGTGAGTTTTCACTTCCTTCTACATGCCAAGGGCGATCCTGCAAGTCATTCCGAACCTTTTTTTGGATATTTCCTGAAATAGCTGAAACTTGGGTATTAGAGTTTCCGGTGCAGATGACGAATGTTTGTGCTACCGAATTTTCGATGTTTGATAAGTCGAAGATCATAATGTCTTCCCCTTTTGTATCTTGTATTGCTTCTACAATTTTGTCGATTAGTAGCTGCTTTTCTGTGATTTTGTTCATTAAAAATTTTGTATAATCTGCAAATTTATTGTTTTTTTATTTAAATAGTCTCAAATTTACCAAATCTAACTCTTAAAGTTTTCATAAATGATGTGCTTGTTGTACCTTAAAGAATGTTCTTCCACCCACGATGAAATTGAGAAATTTATTTCTGATGACACTCTTGATATACAAGCCGTTTACACTTTTAATCAAACCAAAGGCAAAGGGCAGTATGGTAATTCCTGGGAATCCGGCCACAATTTAAGTCTTGCTTATTCTGTTGCAGTTCCCGATGAACTCATTAAATTACCCAATCATTTATTCAATTTTCATACCGCTGAAGTATTGGCTGATTTTCTTGCCATTCTGACAAAACATGCCGTTGAAATTAAATGGCCAAATGATATTATCATTAAAAACAAAAAGGTTTCCGGTATTTTAATTGAAAAGAAAATGATGAAAGGGAAACCCTATTTTCTGATCGGAATTGGGCTGAATGTTTTGGAAGAAAACTTTAAACATCTTCCGAAAGCAGGATCACTCCTTACTCAAACGGGAATTGGATTCAATCTTGAAATTTTAACGGAAGCACTTCATGAGTATTTGGTTGAAAATTTGACAAAGGAAGTTTCTGAGGAATCGGTGCTTGAAAAACTGAATGACAGGTTATTCCGAAAGGATTTGATCTCTGTTTTTGAAATGGGTCAATCAAGACAAAATGGCATTATTCGAACGGTCGATAAAGAGGGGTTTCTTTGGGTGGAGTTAGAACATGATGGATTGCAGAAATTCTTTCATAAAGAAATTGCGCTTCTTTACTGATTGGCTCTTTTGAAATAAAGATATAAAGCCAGCGGTCCGAAGATCAAATTGGGCAGCCACATCGCAACCAATGGTGACAGTGTTTTATTGGCTGAAACCACTTTCAGTACTTCAAATGAAAATACAAATACAAAAGCCAGGGCAATTCCTATGGCGAGATTCATTCCCAGTCCTCCGCGTTTTTTCTGGGAGGCAAGTGCCAATCCCAAAACGGTGAGAATAATGACCGAAAATGGCATCGAGGTGCGCTGGTACAGTTCATTCAGATAATTATTCAGATTCGCATTTCCTTTTTCTTTTTCCCGATTGATGAATTTGATTAGTTCCGGCGTTGTTTTGTTTTGGCCTAATAAAACATCAGGGAAAAGTTCTTCCGGTGTCTGCCCGAAATTTTTGGTCATTGAGTTTCCCTGGGCTAATTTTTCGGTGTCGTTTTTAAGGAAAGTTTTTTCAAGATAATTGCTCATTAAGAATTGCTTTTTATCTTTTTCCCAATAGAAATCTGCCGCATTCAGCTGATAAATTAACTTTCTGTTTTTATCGAATTTCTGGTAGAAAAAGCCAGAACCGCGTTTCTCTTTTTTATTGTAACTTTTAATAAAAATATATTCTGTCTTCGAAAGTTGGGTGGCAACTTCAGCATTTCCTGTGAATTCTTCTCGGTTTTTCGCGCTGTAAGTATAAGGTTCTAATTCATTCTTTTTAATGTTGGCCAGCGGTAATATAAAATGATTGATCAGCAAAGCGGCAACCGCAATAACACCAGAGGTTATAAAATAAGGTCGCGCAAACCGGTGAAAACTAGCTCCCGAACTGATGATGGCAACGATTTCTGTATTATTGGCAATTTTAGAAGTAAAGAAAATAACGGAAATAAAAACCAGGATCGACATGAATGTAATGATGAGATTGACAATCCAATAAGGGTAAAAGTCAATCAGGAATTCAGTTACGGTATATCCGTTTGACTCAATTCTTGGTGCTTTTGCCTGAACGTCGATGACCAAAATAATAATCGTCAATAACCCCAACATGAACCCAAAAGTGCCGAGGTATTTCTTGATGATATAAAGGTCGATTATTTTCATAAATCCGGTGCGTATTTTTTTTAAAGTCTTTGTCTGAGGATAGGATCGATTGAAGTTTTCCATTCATAGAAGTCTCCGGCGATGATGTGCTGGCGCGCAACGCGAACCAGATCTAAATAAAAAGCCAGATTATGAATCGATGCAATTTGTTTTCCCAAATATTCTTTTGCCACAAATAAATGACGGACATACGCTTTCGAATAGTGTGAATCTACATAGCTTGTTCCGAATTCGTCTAAAGGTGAAAAATCACTTTCCCACTTTTTGTTTTTCATGTTCATCACGCCTTGCCAGGTGAATAACATTGCGTTTCGGGCGTTTCTGGTAGGCATTACGCAATCCATCATGTCGATTCCCAAACCAATTGATTCTAAAATATTCCACGGTGTTCCGACGCCCATTAAATATCTCGGTTTTTCTACCGGCAAAATATCGGTGACAATGTCGGTGATTCGGTACATTTCTTCTTCGGGTTCTCCTACAGAAAGTCCGCCAATTGCGTTTCCTACAGCGTTTTGTTCCGAAATAAATTCTGCGGATTTTTTTCTTAAATCAGCGTAAGTGGAGCCTTGTACGATTGGAAAAAGGTGTTGTTTGTGTCCATAAATTTCAGGATTTTCATCCGTCCATTTGATACATCTTTTTAGCCAGCGGTGCGTCATTTCCATTGACTTTTTCGCTAAATTATATTCGCAGGGATAAGGCGTGCATTCATCAAAAGCCATGAAAATATCTGCGCCGATCTGTCGCTGGATTTCCATTGAAATTTCGGGCGAGATAAAATGAGCGCTTCCATCGATATGGGATTTAAATTTCACACCGGCCTCATTTAATTTTCTTGATTTTGATAAAGAAAATACCTGATAGCCGCCAGAATCGGTGAGGATGGGCAATTCCCAGTTCATGAATTTATGCAAACCGCCTGCCTGCTGCATGATGTCCATTTTCGGGCGAAGATTGAGGTGATAGGTATTTCCTAAAATAATCTGCGCTTTGATGTCATCTTTTAGTTCCCGCTGGTGAACGGTTTTTACAGAGGCGACTGTTCCTACCGGCATGAAAATAGGTGTTTCTATCGTGCCGTGGTCTGTAATGATGGTGCCGGCTCTTGCTTTACCGGTCGTGGTATTGTTGATTTCGAAAAATGGGGACTTCATATTATCTTGCAAATGCAGGTAAGTTTTTATTTTCTTTTAATTTCTTTTCGATATAGATTTTCGCGGCAGGATCTTTGTTTAAAACGATATCCTGAGCGTTGTCTACTATTTTTTCTATTTCTCCGGTGGCGGTGTAGTATTTATAGCTTTCAACAAAATCGTTTCCTTTGATTTTCTTTTGTTGAAGCGCATACCGGGTTGCGTTATCTAAATTAACATTTTCTACAACCACAGTCAATTGCTCATTCATTGCAAATTCGGCCAGCAATTCGGCCATTGTATCTTTGGGTACAAGGTTTTTCGGTTTGTCGATGAGTTCTGAACAAGCCAACATTAAAAATGAAAAAATCACCACTATTCCTTTTCTCATAATTTGCCGATCATCGATTTCCACTTTAAATTTAAAACACCGAAAACGGCTTCATGAATAATTCCGCCATTCATCTTGCTTACGCCCAATTCTCTGTTGGTGAATATGATAGGGACTTCTGTGACTTTAAATCCTTTTTTAACCGCACGGAATTTCATTTCAATCTGAAAGCCATAGCCTTTTAATTTGATTTTATCCAGACCAATTTCTTCCAAGACTTTTCGTGAGAAACAAACGAATCCAGCGGTGGTGTCATGAATGGGAATTCCCAAAATCATCCGAACATATTTTGAAGCAAAATAGGAGAGCAGTACTCTTCCCATCGGCCAGTTGACGACATTTACCCCTTTTGAATATCTGGAGCCGATGCTCATGTCCGCATTTTTGCAGGCTTCAAACAGTTTTTTTAAATCAGCTGGATTATGCGAGAAATCGGCATCCATTTCGAAAATGTAATCGTAGTTGTTTTGCAAAGCCCATTTGAATCCATGGATATAAGCTTTTCCCAGACCATCTTTTATTTTTCTTATGATTAAATGGAGTTGGTCGGGATAGGTGCTCTGCAGTTTTTTTACAATATCTGCTGTTCCGTCGGGTGATGAATCATCTACAATCAAGACATGAAAATCCTCCTTCAGCGCAAAAACCGTAGAAATTATATTTTCAATATTTTCCTTCTCATTATAAGTTGGAATGATGACGAGTTTTTTCATCTTAAATTTTAAGGTGCAAAGATAAACTTTTCCGCCGTTATTATTAAAGGCTGATTTAGAGCATCAAGATTAATTCCAAATTAAATAGGCTTAATTTTTCTGAACATCTCCTTTAATATTCTTAATTTTGCAAAAAATTACTTTTGGTAAGAATTGTGCAGCAAAACGATTGGGTGGTATTTATCATCGTCGGTTGTATATTGCTTTATGTTTTCATGCTTTTGTATCTTCACCGTGATTCTTCTGTGAGGGTCTTTTTGATGCAGAAATTCGAGGATTCTTCTAATAATTTTTTGAGCTGGCTGATTATTGGAGTGGTTTTTACGCTTTTGTTTGCTGCGCTGATTTCGAGGTCGGTTCCCATTGTTCCGAAAAAAATCAGTGATATTCATTTCTTTGGATATGAGCTGAATAAGTTTGGCTTCACTCTTTTTTCACTCTCTGCATTTTATGGTCTTAAAAGTACCTTGTCCTATGTTTTTTATGCAGGTACCGGAAGTATGAAAAGATGGGCGCTTTTTCAGTTCACTGCCTCGAAGTTTTATTTTATGCTTTCATTTGTGTTAATGGCTTTGTGTGTTTATCAGTATTTTTATGAAGTAAGTGATTTACAGTTGTTTGATTATTATTTTATAGGTTTTATCGGTGTTTTTATATTTAAAATTTTCTTTTATCTGCTCTCTCCCGGTCATCTGTTACCCGAAAAGTGGTATTATAAATTTTTGTATATTTGCACCCTCCAATTCGCGCCTATTTTGGTTCTATGGAAAGTATTATATCTTTAAGAAATTTTAATGATGAAAATTAAATCTATATTGGTTTCACAGCCCGCACCAAATGAATCTTCTCCATATCTGGAAATTGCCCGAAAGGAAAAAATCAGAATAGATTTCAAGCCTTTTATTCATGTGGAAGGAGTAGATGCGAAAGAACTCAGAACGCAGAAAATTGATCTGTCGCAATATACCGGTATAATTTTTACCAGTAAAAATGCGATCGACCACTATTTCCGTCTTGCCGAAGAAATGCGCTTCGCGGTGCCTGATTCTATGCGGTATATTTGCCAGTCAGAGGCCATTGCCAACTATTTGCAAAAGCATATTGTTTATAGAAAAAGAAAAATTGCGTTTGGTGAGCGGACTTTTGCCGACCTGCTTCCGCTTTTCAAGAAATTCCCGTCTGAGAAATATCTTTTACCGGCTTCAGATATCCTGAGCTCCGACATTCAGAAAGTTTTGGAATCTTCCGGAATTGACTGGACCAAAGCCACCATGTACAAAACAGTAAGCAGTGATCTGAGTGAAACTAACATTGCCGATTACGACATGTTGGTCTTCTTCAGCCGCCAGGGAATCAAATCTTTAGGAGAAAACTTTAAAGATTTTAAACAAGATCAGACAAAAATTGCTGTTTTCGGTGCAACGACAGAGCAGGCTGCAAAAGATGCAGGATTAAGAGTTGATGTAATGGCGCCCAGCAAAGAAACGCCATCAATGACCATGGCAATTGAAAAATATATCAGAAATTTGGAGAAATAATTTCTTCGGATTTAAATAACATAATCAAAAAACCGCCTTTTTCTAAGATTAAGTCGGTTTTTTATATTTTAATGAAAACTTTAGATGAGCAATCCTGATTCTATCAATAAAGAACAAATCTCAGAAAGCAGGCTTCCTCCAAAAGCTAAAAAAATACCGAAAACTCTGGAAATTCATAATGACCGGAGAGACGATTCTTATTTTTGGCTGAACGAAAGGGAGAATCCAGAAGTGATGCACTATCTGGAAGAAGAGAATGCATATGCTGATGCGGTAATGAAAGACACCGAAGATTTTCAGCAGCAGCTTTTTGATGAAATGAAAGCCCGGTATAAAAAAGATGATGAATCGCTTCCTTATTTTTTTAATGAATACTGGTATATCGTTCGGTATGAGAAAGGCAAAGAACATCCTTTATTTACCAGAAAATTTCAGACTTTAGAAAATAAAGAAGAATTATTGCTGGATGTGAATATTCTAGCAGAAGGTCAGAAGTTTTTCGAAGTGGGCAGTGTAGCAGTTTCACCGGACAATCAATTAATGAGTTATTCTTCTGACAATATGGGTCGAAGAATTTATACTATTAATTTCAAAAATCTTGAAACTGGCGAAATCCTACAGGATCAGATTCCTAATACGACAGGAAAAGCAGTATGGGCCAACGATAACAAGCATATTTTCTACATCAGAAAAGATGAGAGTTTGCGTGCCTTCCAGGTTTTTCTGCATCAGTTGGGAACCGATTCTTCACAGGATGTATTGATTTTTCACGAAGAAGATGACACTTTTGATGTGAATGTTTTTAAAACCAAATCTTTAAAATATATTTTCATTTCCAGTTCGAGCACGATTTCTGATGAGCAGCGTTTTATTCCTGCAGATGATGTCATGGCAGATTGGCAGACTATTCAGCCGAGAATTGATGATCTGGAATATTCGGTAGAACATTTTGAAGACGAGTTTTATATTATTACCAATGCAGACGAAGCGACGAACTTTAAAATTGTAAAAACTAAAGTTGCGCATCCCGGAATTGAAAACTGGGTTGAAGTCATTCCGCATCGGGAAGAAGTTTTGCTGGAGGGTTTCGAGATTTTCAAAAAATATTTGGTTCTGGAGGAAAGGATCGAGGGACTTTTGCAGCTGAAAATTATCGACACCCAAAATAATGATTTCCATTATCTGCCTTTTTCAGATCCTACTTATACGGCTTATATTGGGTTAAATTTGGAATTCGATACCGAGAAACTTCGTTTTGGTTATACCTCTTTAACTCAGCCAAGTTCTACTTTCGAATACGATATGAAAGAAAAAACCACCAAACTCCTGAAACAGCAGGAAGTATTGGGCGGTGATTTTTTACCGGAAAATTATATTTCAGAAAGAATTTGGGCGCCTGCCAGAGATGGAAAAAAAGTTCCGATTTCTGTGGTTTATCATAAAGACACCGTGAAATCTGCAGAAACTCCCTTATTGCTTTACGGCTACGGAAGTTATGGGCTTACCATCGATGCCAGTTTTTCTAATGTGCGGCTTTCACTTCTGAACCGTGGTTTTATCTATGCGATTGCCCACATCCGAGGCGGAGAATATATGGGCAGAGAATGGTATGAAGACGGAAAAATGCTTCAAAAGAAAAATACATTTTATGATTTCATCGATGCTGCAAAGTTTCTGGTGGAAGAACATTACACTTCCCCAAAACATCTTTATGCGATGGGTGGTAGTGCGGGCGGACTTTTAATGGGTGCAGTGATCAATATGGAGCCGGAACTTTTCAACGGAATTGTGGCTCAGGTTCCTTTTGTGGATGTGGTAACCACCATGTTAGACGAAACAATTCCTTTGACCACCGGCGAATTTGATGAATGGGGAAATCCGACAGAGAAGGAATATTACCATTATATGAAATCGTATTCTCCTTATGATAATATTGAGGCCAAGAAATATCCCCATATTTTGATCACAACGGGTCTGCACGATTCACAGGTTCAGTATTGGGAACCTGCAAAATGGACGGCCAGACTTCGGGAACTGAAAACCGATGACAATATGCTGGTTTTCAAAACCGATATGAGTTCCGGTCACGGCGGAGCCAGCGGAAGGTTTGAATCTTTAAAAGAAGATGCTTTTGAATATGCGTTTTTAATGAAATTAGAAAATAAAATTGATGGAAAGTAAATCAGAAAGCCAGCTATGGGCAGAAGTCGAAGAGTTTTTCGTAAAAACCTTCGATACCGATAAATATCCGCAGATCGACACGATTTTATTTTTGATCGGGGTGCAGGAATTAGGCAGCGGCCAACAGAAATATACGAAAGATGATAAACTGAATATTCTGCATATCGCAGTTTGCCGTTTACTCGAACCTTTTGGATATTACAAATTTTCGCATTACGACGATGACGGATATCCGCATTTCGATGAAGTGACTGCTCTCCCGGAGCTGAAACCGAATGAGCAGCAGATTCTCATGAAGAAAGCGATTATTCAATATTTTATTGATGAAGAACTTTTTTAAAACAAATAAAAGACTGGTTTTTTGAAATCAGTCTTTTTTATTCAGTAAATCTTCCAGCTGATGAAGTCCCATTTTGAAACCGTCTTCAAAGCCCATTTCTAAAAGGGTTGCCATGTCTTCCGTTGTTTTAAAATGAATGTTTACTGTTAATTTCGTTCCTTCTTCCACGCCGGTGAAGCCGATTAACCAATTGCTTGGCGCGAATTTGCTGTCTACCGATCCGTTTTCATCAGTAAAAAACGCAGAATAGTCGAAACAGCGGTGGAAATTTATTTCATGAAACTGCACTCCGCTGAAACTTTTCTCATTTTCCGGACCGATCATCGTGTAATTCCAAATTCCTTCCGGCTGAAAATTCATTTTCAAAGTTTTGCATTTCCAGGGTTTTGGCGCCCACCATTGATCGAGTAATTCGGCCTGCGTAAAGTGATTCCAGACTTTATCAACGGAAGTGTGAAAAATCTTCATGATATAAATGGAAGCAGAATTGTCATCTTTATTAAAAATTATTTTCGTTTTCATTATTTGATTTTTATCAAATATATCGTTTTTTAATAGAAAAGTAGTGAAATGGAATAAAAAACAGAGGATTCAGTATATTTTGTTAAATAAAAGTGTTTTGTGAAATTAAACACAATATTTTGGCCTTTCTTTTGTTATTATATTCTTAAAATGACTAATTTTAACAATTCATTTTTAAAAAGAAATAATGAACAATAAGTTTATTCCGTTCATATCTGTATTGATGACCATTTCGATGATCGTCTTCGTCACTTTGCAATTGTATTGGATCAAGGAATTATACAGCGCGCTCAATCAGGATTTTTCCAATAAGGTATATTCTTCTTTGGAATCTTCTGCCTTAAAAGTTTCGCAGCTTGAAGTAGATAAATATCTGAACCAGGATTTTAAAAATTTCGGTAAAAATGTTGTTGACAGCAGCAATCAGCCTACCCAAACCTATATTCAGCAGAACTCTGATTCTGCCAATACGTCAACTCTTACGTTTCAGAAAAGCATTGTAGAAAATCAAAACTTTCCCATTTCGCAGAAAGGCGACAGTTTGAAATTGACGAAACTGTACACCGATGAAGGGATTCTGAAAATCAATAAAGGGCCGAACAGCTCAGAGCCGCTCACGGCGCAGATGAGCAAGGATATTAATAATAATACGTACGCTTTACGGGAATTTGCAAAACTGAGTGCCTCGAATCTGCCGATTGATAAAAGGGTTGATGCAAAAACCTTAGACTCTGTTTTGGCCAAAGAGTTGAAATTAAATGGTCTCGATACGAGTTTTGGATTTGCGGTGATGGATCGAAACAATAAAATGACAAAAGTTGTCAATGCTACTTTCGCTGATCAAAAAGAAAAAAACAATTATACCTATCCACTTTTTACCGATAGTAAGGAAAGGCCGTTATACACTTTGGCAGTAGTTTTCCCGCGGAAAGACTATTCCCTGGCGAAAAATAATTTACCCATGCTGTTGGGGACCTTTATGTCTTTGCTGACGATTTTGGGGATTTATATTATCTCTATTAATTATATGATGCGGCAGAAAAAAATTGCAGATATCAAAACTGACTTTATTAATAATATGTCGCATGAGTTCAAAACTCCTTTGGCAACGATCTCTGTGGCGACTGATTCTTTGGCGAACGATAAAATTGCGACCAATCCCGATAAAGTAAAATACTATTCCGGTCTGATCAAGCAAGAAAATCTGCGGATGAAAAAGCAGGTCGAGAACGTTTTGAATATGTCGAAACTGGAACGGAATGAAGTCAATTTATTTTTAAAGGAGACTGATGTCCGGGCCTTAATCAAGAGAACAACCGAGTCTTTTGGTTTGATCGTGGCTCAGAGACACGGAACCTTAACCCAGGAATTTAATGCCGAACGGTACAAGTTCAGAATTGATGAGTTTCATATCTCCAATGCGCTGGTCAATTTATTAGATAATGCCAATAAATATTCGCCTGATGCTCCTGAGATTAAAGTAATGACCAGAAATGAGGGCAACTGGTACGTGATTGAAATTTCTGATAAAGGAATGGGAATGGAAACGGAGAATAAGTTGCGGATTTTCGAAAAATTCTTTCGGGAAGAAACCGGCAATATTCATAATGTGAAAGGGCAGGGGCTTGGCCTCTCCTACGTGAAAAAAATAGTGGAATTACACAAAGGCCTTGTTATCGTAGATTCTCAAAAAGATAAGGGAAGTACCTTTACGATAAAACTGCCGATGAATGTTTAAAATACATATAAACTCAGCAGGAAATTCTTAAAAAAAAGATTGAGGTGAGAACCTTAGAACAGTAAATACAAAAAATTATGAGCAACAGAATCTTATTAGTAGAAGACGACCAAAGTTTTGGTGCGGTTTTAAAAGATTATTTATCGATAAATAATTTTGAAGTAACCTTGGCTACAGATGGCGAACAGGGTCTAAAGGAATTTACGGAAAACGAATTCGATATTTGTATTTTCGATGTGATGATGCCGAAGAAAGATGGATTTAGTTTGGCAGAAGATGTCAAAAGAATCGATAAAAACATACCGATTATTTTCCTTACCGCAAGAAATATGCGTGAAGATATTTTGAAAGGATATCAGTTGGGCGCTGATGATTATATCACGAAGCCATTTGATACGGAGCTTTTATTATATAAAATCAAAGCGATTCTGCAGAGAAGTGCTACGACAGAAAATGATGAGCAGGAACAGTTTAAGATCAGTAATATTTTCTTCGATTCGATGTTGCGTCAGTTAAGAGTGAATGATAACGAGTACAAGCTTTCACCAAAAGAAAATGAACTGCTGAAATTGCTGTGTCAGCACAGAAACGATTTTATGCCGAGAGATTTGGCTTTAAGAAAGATCTGGAAGAAAGAAAATTATTTCACCGCCAGAAGTATGGATGTTTATATTGCCAAACTTAGGAAGTTGCTGAAAGAAGACGATGGTTTGGAAATCATCAACGTACACGGAGAAGGATTCCGTTTGTTGGTAAAGAACTAAATGCAAACAACGGACGGGTGTGAAAACCTTTCCCCATAAAAAAGCCGCTTTCCATATGGGAGGCGGCTTTTATTTATTATAATAATGTTATTTTGCTTCTACACAGAAAACGCGGTATTGAACCGCCACTGCGTCTTTGAAAAACTTTTTGATCTGTGCTAAATCACCGGCGGCACTTTGTCTGGTGAAATAACTTCCGGCCAGTACCTTATAGTTTGGTCGTAAAGAAGCATCTGTTTCCACTTTCATATTCGGGAATCTTCTTCTGAAAAACATTCCGACTTCTCTGGCTTCTTCATTGCTTTTCACGACTGCGAGTTGAATTTTGAAACCCATGATTCTCGGATTTTTACGGCAAATTTCTGCGTTGGTAAGTTCCTTTTCGGGTACCGTTATTTTAGGAATTGTTGTTTTTCCAGAATTATCGGAATATTCGTTTTCCGAATTTGTCGGGGATGCGCTTGTATTGGTGGTGCACTTATCTTCAACACTTCGCAATAAGTCACTTACTTTTTGGTCCATCATGATGGAAAGCGGTGTTCCGGAGATGGTATCTTTCGTCACAACTTGCTGTGCTTCAAAGATGTTTGAGGACAATAAGGTAAAGAGCGCAATTATTTTAAAAAATGATTTCATTAAATATTATTTTCAGCAAATTTAAAACAAATAAAAATTATACCAACATTTGTTATTTAGAAGCATTACAAATTAGGCAAAATGACATAATGGCAATTACAACGGCTGTTAAATTTATCTTAAAAACCTTATTTTTGCCAAGTTGAAAGTAAACTCAATATAATTTACTAACCCAAGATTTTATAAATGATTAGTTGGAGAAAGCATTACAAAAGAGGTCTCATCGCAATAGGTCTATTGCTGTCGACCAGTGCTTCTATTTACGCTCAAGGAGATGCTAAGAATGGTGAAAAGCTTTTTAAAGCAAATTGTACCGCCTGTCATGCACTGGACAAACAGCTTGTTGGTCCGGCTTTAGGAGGCATAGTAGACTTGATTAAAAAGGAGCAGAATTTAGACACTGATTGGCTTCATAAGTGGATTAAAGACAATAAAGCTTTAAGAGCATCAGGCGATAAGTACGCAAACGAAATTTTCGAAAAATTCAATAAAACTGAAATGACAGCATTTCCTAATCTAACGGATCAGGAAATTGATGATATTTTAGCGTATACTTCAAATCCACCGGCGCCGGAACCTGCAGCAGAAGCAACTGGAGCAGGAGCGGCAGATACCAATTCGGTTGCTGCTTTAGAGGCGGCAAAAATGCAGTCGATGAATTCAAAAATTATTCTGCTTTCCCTTTTGGCGATTGGCGGTCTTTTGATTTGGTTGCTTTTGAAATTAAAGCAATTGGTTAAGCTGCAGCAAACAGACGAATTAACAGGGTTGAATGCTACCCGTGCGGTTTCTTTCGGAGATCTCTATAGAAAATATGATTACATAGGTAAAGGAATCTTAGTGCTTTTAGGCATATTTGCTGCGTACGGATTGTGGAACTGGTTGATGTGGATTGGGGTTTACAAAGGGTATAAACCGGAACAACCGATTTATTTCTCTCACAAAATCCATGCAGGTGAAAACAAAATCGACTGTCAGCTTTGTCACTCTTCAGCGAAATACGGTAAGGTTTCCGAAATTCCATCTATGAATGTGTGTATGAACTGTCACCGAACGATTTCCGAATATAACGGGAAGTATATGGAGCCAGGAAAAGACAAAGCGTTCTATGACGGTGAAATACAGAAGATATATGCTGCCACCGGTTGGGATCCTTCTTCGCAGAAATATACCGGTAAAACACAACCTTTAGAATGGACGAGAATTCACAATATGCCGGATTTTGTTTACTTTAACCACGCACAGCACGTTGTGGCAGGAGAACAGGCCATTCTTAATTCTTACAATCAGAAAAACCCTAATGCGAAAATCGATGTCGTTTGTAAAGCTTGTCACGGACAGGTGGATACCATGAATGTGGTACAAATGGCCAATGATTTCACGATGGGCTGGTGTATCGAATGTCACAGAACTACTGAGGTAGATATGAACAATGGTTATAATAAAGAGTACTTCAAAAATCTACATGACAAACTGAAAAAACAGTATGGGTCAGGTGCGAAAATCACTGTAGATGCAATTGGAGGTCTTGAGTGTGGTAAATGTCATTATTAATAACAAAAATTAGAAGTATCAATGGCTTCAAATAAAATACAATTCAGAAGTATTCAAGAACTGAAGGACCCGAGCTTAAACGGTAAGTTGGCTCGAAAAGAATTTCAGACTGAAATTCCGGTGGGTGAAAAGCCGGATGGAAATCAATCAACTGAATCAGGACCTTCAAGACGGGATTTCTTAAAGCTTTTAGGATTTTCTACGGCGGCGGTAACATTAGCAGCTTGTGAAGCGCCGGTAATCAAAACAATTCCTTATGTGGTAAAGCCACACGAAATTATTCCGGGGGTTCCTAACTATTATGCCTCCACTTATTTCGACGGTTTCGATTTTGCAAGTGTTTTAGTTAAAACCAGAGAAGGCCGGCCAATTAAAATTGAACCGAATCCGTCTGCAAAAGATTTAGGTAAAACAAGTGCAAGAGCTCAGGCTGCAGTTCTTTCATTATATGATAACGATAAAGTTAAACAGCCAAAACTAGACGGGCAAGATGAAACTTTCGATAAAGTAGACGGTTTTGTTTTAAAAGGTTTAACAGAGGCGCAAGCTGGAGGAAAGAAAATCGTTGTTTTATCGCATTCATTCCCTTCACCGACTTTCAAAAAGTTATTTGGTGATTTCAAAGCAAAATATCCAACGGCAGAACTCGTAACGTACGACGCGATTCCACACAGTGCGGCTTTAGATGCAGCGCAGGAAGTATTCGGACAGAGATCTTTGCCGGTATATGATTTATCGAAAACCCAATTGGTGGTTTCTTTCCAGGCTGATTTCTTAGGGGAATTTAACGGAGGTTCTTTAGAAACTTCTTACGCCGCAGCAAGAAAACCAGGTCCGGATATGTTGAGACACATTCAGGTAGAATCCAACATGACTTTGACCGGAGCCAATGCTGATACAAGAGTTAGACTTAAGCCTAGTGCTGTAAATAAAGTTTTAGTAGAAGTTTATAACGGACTTAACGGAGGAAGCGTAAGCAAAGAAGCAGGCGAGATTGTAAAAGAATTACAGGCAAAAGGAAGCAACGCTGTTGTTTTCGCTGACGGTTCTAAAGCAGCTCATGTTTTAGCCAATTTAATTAATCAAAAATTAGCCTCCAATGCTTTCACCGGAAAAGCGAACTTCTTAAAAGAGTTTGACGGTGCAAGATATCAGGAGTTTTTAGGATGGATGAATTCGGGACAGGTCGGTGTATTGATCGCCAATAATGTCAACCCGATTTATTCTAATAATAAAGGTGAAGAATTCAGAAAATCTCTGGAAAAAGTACCTTATGTTATCGCAGTAGCCGATAAGAAAAACGAAATGTATAAGGCAGCGAAAGCTGTTATTCCGGTGGCGAACTGGTTAGAAAGCTGGGGAGATATGGCGCCGCAAACTGGTGTTTATACTTTGATGCAGCCGACCATTCAAAAGATCTTTAAATCAAGACAGATTGAAGAATCGCTGTTGGTTTGGATGAATGGAAAAGACAGCCCGAACAATAATTATTATGATTATCTGAAAGCAAATGCTGCTACTTTAATTGGTGGTACTCCTTTCAATAAAGCGCTTTATAGCGGAGTTGTCGATGGCGGCAATACGACTACGCTTTCATATGCCGGCGGAGACGCTGCAAAAGCCATTTCTGAATTGACAGGTTTCAAAGCCTCTGATCTGGAATTGGTATTGTACACCAAAACAGCCATAGGAGACGGAACTCAGGCGAATAATCCATGGTTACAGGAATTGCCAGACCCGATTACCCGAATGACCTGGGATAATTATTTAACCATTTCGCCAAAAGACGCTGCAAGATTAGGAATCAAAAATGATCTGAACGGAAGAATGCAGTTGGATGGTTCGGTAGTTAACCTTACGGTGAACGGTGTTAGTATTAAAGATGTTCCTGTATATATCCAACCAGGTCAGGCTGATGGAGCAGTAGGACTGGCATTAGGATACGGTAAAAAGAATTCAGGAAAAGTTGCCGAAACCGGTGTGAATGCTTATCCTATTTTTGACGGTTCAAACTTAATTTTATCAGATGTTAAAATTGAGAACACTGGCAAAGAGCACGAATTTGCAGGAATGCAGTTGCAAAATACCCTGATGGGTCGTTATGAAATCGCGAGAGAAGTTCTTTTGGATACTTTCTTAAACGTAAAATTTGATGACGAAAAACTAGGATGGAACAAACCGTTGGAATATCATACAATCGGAGGAGAAGCTACGGCTGCAGGAAAAATTGACCTTTGGGATGCATTTGATGATACCGATGGGCCTCACTTTAACTTATCAGTCGACTTAAACTCGTGTACGGGTTGTGGTGCATGTATTATCGCCTGTCAGGCAGAAAATAACGTACCTGTCGTTGGTAAAGATGAAGTAAGAATGTCGAGAGATATGTTCTGGTTAAGAATTGACCGGTATTATACTACAGATATTCCCGCTCATATTGATTTAAATAAAGACGGTAAACTTTCTCAGGAAGAAGCTGTTACGGCAGATCTAAATGTACCTGGAATGTATGGTCATTTCCTGGATAAAGAAAGTGGAATATTAAACCATCCTGCGACGAATCCAGATGTGATTTTCCAGCCGGTAATGTGTCAGCACTGTAACCATGCTCCATGTGAAACGGTATGTCCTGTGGCAGCAACTTCCCACGGTAAGCAGGGGCAGAATCAAATGGCTTATAACAGATGTATCGGTACCAGGTATTGTGCCAACAACTGTCCTTATAAAGTAAGAAGATTCAACTGGTTTACTTATAACCTTAACGATAAATTCGACTTTAACCAAAATAATGATCTTGGCAGAATGGTCTTGAATCCTGATGTTGTAACAAGAACGAGAGGGGTTATGGAAAAATGTTCGATGTGTATTCAAATGACACAGAATGTTATTCTGGAAGCTAAGAAAGAAGGAAGAGTCATCAGAGATGGGGAATTCTCTACCGCTTGTGTGGATGCATGTTCTACAGGGGCAATGAAATTTGGTGATATGAATGATAAGAGTTCTGAAGTAAGAGCGCTTTTCGGCACCAACAGAAGATATACTTTGCTGGAGGAAATTGGTACAAAACCAAACGTATTCTACCATACCAAAGTGAGAAATAGAAAAGAAAATATTGTTTAAATAATAAATAGGTAAAAAATGTCAGGACATTACGAAGCTCCGATAAGGGAACCTTTAATAATTGGTCACAAGACTTATCATGATATCTCAAACGATATCGCGCGACCTATAGAAGAAAGAGCAGGAAAATTATGGTGGGTTTCTTTCTGGATCGCACTTGCTCTATTCATCTATGGATTCGGCTGTATCGCGTACACCATCGGTACCGGTATTGGTGCCTGGGGTCTTAACAGAACTAACAACTGGGGTTGGGATATCACCAATTTCGTTTGGTGGGTAGGGATCGGTCATGCCGGTACTCTTATTTCTGCGGTACTCTTATTATTTAGACAAAGATGGAGAATGTCTGTTAACCGTTCTGCGGAGGCGATGACTATTTTCGCGGTGGTTCAGGCGGCTATCTTCCCGGTCATTCACATGGGTAGAGTTTGGGTAGGATATTGGGTATTCCCTTTACCGAACCAGTTCGGTTCACTTTGGACCAACTTTAACTCGCCGCTTCTTTGGGACGTATTTGCAATTTCTACGTATTTCTCAGTATCCAGTGTATTCTGGTTCATGGGATTGATTCCGGATTTTGCGATGATCAGAGACCGTGCAAAAACACCCTGGACCAAAAGAATCTATACCTTCCTTTCATTCGGTTGGGGTGGAAAAGCAAAACACTGGCAGCGATTTGAAGAATTATCTTTGGTTTTGGCAGGTTTGGCAACACCACTTGTATTCTCGGTACACACCACGGTATCTTTTGACTTTGCTACTTCGGTAATTAAAGGATGGCACTCCACTATTTATCCGCCGTACTTCGTTGCAGGAGCAATTTTCTCCGGATTTGCAATGGTGCAGACGCTCTTATTGGTCGCAAGAAAAGTGGCTCACCTAGAAGATTATATTACCATGTACCATATCGAAATTATGAACATTGTAATTATCGTAACAGGAGGTATGGTAACGGTAGCTTATGCAACTGAATATTTCATCGCATGGTATTCTGGTTCAAGATATGAAGACTTTACGTATCTATCTCCGGGAGCTGCAACCGGTCCGTACTGGTGGGCATTCTGGGCGTTGATTATTTGTAACCTGGTCGTACCGGCATTATTCTGGTTCAAAAAAGTGAGAACCAATATTATGGCAACTTTTATCATTGCATTAATTATTAATATCGGAATGTGGTTTGAACGATTTGATATTATCGTTATCAACATCGCGAGAGATTACCTGCCAAGTTCCTGGACGATGTTTAAACCGAGCATCATTGATGTAGGAGTTTATTTAGGAACAATTGGTTTCTTCGGAGTACTGTTCTTATTATACGCAAGAACCTTCCCTGTCATTGCGCAGGCTGAACTGAAGACGATCTTGAAAATATCAGGTGAAACCTATAAAGCAAAAGAAGAAGAAGATGAGCACCACTAAAATAATATACGGTATTTATGCCGATGACGATGATTTGTTAGATGGCGTAAAAGCGTTCAATGATAAAGGAATTGCAATAAACGAAGTTTACACGCCGTTTCCTGTACATGGTCTTGACAAAGCTTTAGGTCTTAGAAAAACAAGAATTTCTGATGCTGCTTTTATTTATGCAGTATATGGTCTAACGATTGGGATTCTGGTAACCTGGTATACCATGAATCATGACTGGCCGATGAATATCGGTGGTAAACCCGCTTTTAAATGGGGAACCAATATGCCGGCATTTGTTGTACCGATGTTTGAGTTAATGGTATTCTGTGCGGCGCACATGATGTCCCTTACTTTCCTGGCGAGAAATAAAATGTATCCCGGCTGTCCTCCTCAGAATCCTGATCCGAGAACAACCGATGATAAATTTATGATGGAATTTGTTACCGATAATGTAGATGCAGTAAAACAAATTCTGATTGATACCGGAGTTGAAGAAATAACTGTAAAAGATGCTTAAAATGACAAAGAATATATTTAAAATTACAGCTATCTTAGGATGTGCCGCAATTGCTTTAAGTTCTTGCAGCAAGGGAAATCCACCTTTGGTCTATTTCCCCGACATGTATTTT
Source organism: Chryseobacterium sp. MDT2-18 (assembly GCF_030815285.1). NCBI lineage: Bacteria > Pseudomonadati > Bacteroidota > Flavobacteriia > Flavobacteriales > Weeksellaceae > Chryseobacterium > Chryseobacterium sp. MDT2-18. The sequence goes on from NZ_JAUSWQ010000002.1 coordinate 181,633, forward strand.
CCGGTTGCTTATGACCCCCTGATGAAAGCTGACATTGCCTATTCTGACCATGAGAACGAAATCCCGGCATTTGTTAAACAAGGAGGCGGAACGGGCTTAGGACCTGTAGACGGAACAGTGGCACAAAATCCAGAAGGACTTACAGATGCAGCCGCAAATACTGCAATGACTGTGCTTGAATATAATGAAGGATATGATGCTTCTAAATTAATAACAGCTTCTCCACTAGATCCTGCAAATCAGGCAAAAGATTTGGAAAGGGGGAAAGACCTTTTCAACAAGACCTGTTCGGCTTGTCACGGAACCGGCGGTGACGGACAGGGATCGATCGTGCAAAGCGGTGCTTATTCAGGAGTTCCTAAATATGCAGACCGCGAAATTACCATTGGTTCAGTTCATTATGTTTTGACCCACGGCAGAAACTCAATGGGATCTTATGCGGGACAATTAAAACCTGGTGATCAATGGAGAGTCGCTTTGTATATTATGAATGAATTTAAAGGAGGGCTTACTGCTGCTCCAACCCCAGCGGTTGCAAATGCTACCCCAATGGCGAAAACAGCAGAATCTAGTACGAGTCCTAAAAAATAAAAAAGAGTAAAAAAAATGTATAGTTTTTCACCTAAATTAAGATTATATTCAATCGTATTCATTCTCCTGGGAGCAGTTCTTTTTGGAGCAGGTTACTTTATGAACCATGGAGTTGATGATGCCCAGATTGAACATATGATGGAGGCAGTTCACGCCGGCGGAAATAATACTCCTTCCAATTCCAGCGAACTGTTGGGGCCACAAGATCACGCAGCCCATTTGGAGCATGCAACAATGCAGTTTAAAAATCAGCCTTTGGCAGCAGTTCATACGGTTGCAGTTTTTCTTTTTGCTTTAAGTTGCTGTGCATTATTTTTCTACAGTATTCAAAACGCATCGCACGCAGGATGGTCCATTATTATCCTTAGAGTGATGGAAGCGGTAGCATCATTTATCCCATGGGCAGGTGCAGTTATTATTATTATAATGCTGTTGAACGTCAGTCATATCGGACATCTTTTCCATTGGATGGATCCTGAGTTGACCGATCCGAAAAGCGTTAATTTTGATCCGATTCTTTTTGAAAAGAAGACCTTTTTAAATATTCCTTTTTATGTTGTAAGAACGCTGATCTATGTGTTGGGAGCATCATTCTTTGCCTGGAAACTGAAGTCTCTTTCTAAAAAAGTAGATGAAACAAAAAGCAGAAAAGTATATGCAAGCTACTACAGCTGGAGCGTTGGCTACATTGCATTCTTCGGGTTCGCTTCAGCAGCCTGGGCGTGGGACTGGCTGATGTCTATTGACCCGCACTGGTATTCTACAATGTATATCTGGTATGCGATGGTAAGTGCATTGGCAACGTCGATTGCTGTAATTATGGTGATCAGTGTTTATCTGAAGAAAGCAGGATTTTTGCCTCAGTTCAATGATAACCACTTGCACGATTTAGGAGTTTTCCTTTTTGCATCTACAATGTTATGGACTTATACCTGGTTTGCGCAGTTTATGTTGTATTGGTACGCCAATATTCCTGAAGAAGTAAATTATTTCTACGGTAGATTTGAATATTATTCATGGGCGTTCTGGTCCATCTTATTATTCAATTTCGCAGTTCCTTTAGCGGTAATGGTAAGTTCAAGCATCAAGAGAAATTACACCGTGATGACCACGATGGCAGTAATTGTTATTACCGGACACTGGTTGGTGTATTATAATATGGTAATGCCCGGAACAGTTGGACCTTTCTGGCAAAACATCACCGGTTTATTAACCAATCTTGGGGCTGTATTGTTTGGATTAGGATCTTTCATCTTTGTTGTAATGACCACCTTGGCTAAACTGAAATTAATTCCGGAAGGAAACCCTTTCTTACACGAATCTAAAATTTACGAATACCCTTTCTAAAGTTTTAGTGGTTTTAATCAATAGTAATAATCCTGATAATATTTAATTGTCAGGATTTTTTTTGTGTTATTTTCTGTAAACGAATGGCTTTCGGAATGAGCTCCTGTTTTTGGGTAAATGTAAAGTCAAACCATTGGTATTGTACGATAGATCCCAGAATTAATTGATGTAAAAGGTCGAATTCATTTTATAAAGATCATGAATATTTTTAATCCTGTCGTGGACGAGGCCAAGATTTCATCTACCAACGGGCTTTTTTCTTGCTTTTTACGGCGTAAAGACTTTACAATTGGTGCCTGTTTAAAAATTATTCAAAAATGAAACTTTCAAAGAATTTTTCTTTTTCCCAACCCTAAATGGTGGAAAAATTCTCTGAAAATTTCATCAAAATTACTCCCTTTTTTATGCTGAGCGAAGCCGAAGTAAGGGTAGGGGAAATTTTGATGAAATTTAAACAGGCTGTTAGCCAAAGTAGATTTCTTTAAACTGTAATTCTACACGAAGTTGGTAATGCTGTGGAAGTAAGATATCGTTTTAAATACAGAAGTTATTATATTTTTGTATTGTTTGTGACTTTGTCATGTGTTTGGCTTTATAAGTGTTTGATTTGCTGTGTAATTGAAAATAATTTACTAATTTAGTCTGGATATATAAGCGGATTTATTCTTCATGTGAATGATTTGGATTAAATGTTCAGGGAACTTCAACAGGGTTCGGATGATAGAGAATTGTCTGCTTATTATAAGGTTTATATGAGGAGTCAGGTCAGCATACAGTCAGCATACAGTCAGCATACACTGCGGGTTGCTATGGAGATGACCAGAGGAAGCGATCACTATAACAATGTTAAAAATAAATTACTATGGCAAAGCAGATCGGGGACATTTTACTTAAAGGCACGATAGGAGAGGTGAACTTTTATGTGCAGGACGGAGAACCACTGGCGCGTATGTCGGGTGGCGGTTTTAACGGTGAGGCGATCAGAAACGGTAAAAATATGGCGAGGGTACGTGAAACCTGCAGCGAGTTTACGGCCTGCTCTAAGGTGAATAAGGAATTCAAAAAATCCATAGCACCTTTTCTTGCCGGTCATAAAGACGGCAAATTACACCAGAGGCTTATGAAGTTGTTTTTAACAATCAGAGATTGTGATCACAGTTCAGAAAGAGGAAAGCGGTCGGTTTTTCATGGGATTTCTTCAACATCGGGGAAACAGCTTTTAGAGCATTTTATTTTCACTCCTCAGCGGCCTGCTATTTTACAGTGTCCCTATATATTTGACTGGGAAAGCCGGAGTTTAAAAGTGCATGACTTTAGAGCGGATGAAACCGGATTTCCTGAGGAAGCAGACGCTATGGAAGTACGTGTCGGTTTGATCCGTTTTGATTTTGAGGCGCTTGCTTACCAACAGGTATTTGCGGCCCCAATGATTATCGCCCCTGATTTCAAAGAAGATTCTTTTGAGATTGTTATCGATAAAATGCCGGAAGGTAACGGGATTTTGTTTTCGGTTGGTAGGGTTTCATTTTATCAGACGGTTCATGGGAAAGGGCGGCTATTGACCGGTGGAGATGTTTTTGGGCTGGAGGTGTTGTCGGTGTGGGATACAGTTGAAGCCAGAAATCCGGCGTGATTGGATGGTTGAAAGTTTTCGAAAATCAACCGAAACTCACGGCACAAATAAAAATTGTCAGTTTTTGAAATATAGAAATAACGCAGAAGAAATTTATACGCTATCTTTCCTATGGGATCAACTGAATTATATCCCTCGTCATCCCATTGAAGCAGGTTTGGTTGAAAAAGCACCACATTATATTTATTCTTAAGCAAGCAACTAAGTTTTGGGAAAAGGCTTGTTGGATATAGAATTGGCAGATCCTTCGATTATAAATATCACTAAAACTACTGAGTTTTGGAAATATAATAATGGTGAGGAGTGAGATCGAAGAGGCTCAAAGTCGGAGACTTTGCGCAGCGGGGGTGGACGGGGAGATTAAAGTCGGAATGACCGGACTGATCCGCAATCAAATTTCAACAAGAATTTAGAGAAAAGACAAACAACCCTATTGAACTCGATTATCAAATTAATTATTAGGTGATGATGTTATTTCCGATTGACATCAGAAAAATAATAGAGGAGGTGAAAGTAATTTAAAAACTGTATACAAAAACTAAAAATATTTAACTAGGTTTTTGTATCTATACTGTTATACTTAATAACAGCATGAATAAAAATGTTTTACTTTTTTTTGTTTTTCTCCTAATTTATCTTTTTTCTATAGGACCTGATCCGATATTGGGCGATAGTTTAGCCTTTACCGTAGTGGCTTCCAAGGGTTTCGATTTAGCAACAAATGCAACAAATCATTTTCTCTACATTAATTCGCTGGCGGTTCTACATAAGATATTTCCTTTGATCAATCCCCATTATTTATTTGTAGGTTTCAGTATAGGATGTTCAATATTAACATTGTGTTTCTTAAGAAAATTTCTGTTTTTATTTGATGTTAAGAAAGGTATTATAGACCTTGTAGTTTTATTTTTCGGTTTTTCTTTCACCTTTTGGAGAATTTCTATTATTACGGAAGTTTACAGTTTTTACCTCTTGTTTGTTATATTGTTTTTATACCAAATTTTTTTATTTATAAAAGAGAATAGACGTATTAATTTTTACTGGAGTGCCGTATTATTCGGTTTAATGTTTTTAATTCACATTCAAACCATATTGCTTGTGCCTTTTTATTTGTATTTTTTATACGAAAATTTCAAGAGTGATAAAATGAATATTATAAAAGGTCTTCTTATAACCACTGTACTTTTTTCAGTTCTTCTGATTCCGGTCATTCAGGGAAAAAATAGTTTTACTGCAATTTTTACAGATGATGCGTGGGGCTCTTCTTTTTTTCATTTAGATTTTAAAATATTTATAAAAAGTTTAGGAAGAAATTTAGTTTTTTTACTGTATAATTTCTTGTTTTTCACGTACTTTATCATTCGAGGCTTACATAAAGTACCATTTAAAAAGTATTTTATTATTGCAATTCTCCCCTATGTTTTTTTTATTCTAAAACATGATGTGTCAGATTCTTATGTTTTTCATTTAGTGCCTTATTTATTGGTTTTAGTAATGATGGCAAAAGGTTTGGAAAACTTTAATTTTAGTAAAAAATATCTTCTGGTATTTTCTATTCCATTAATTTATTTTATGACCTTTAAAATAATAGATTCTACCAAAATTGGTGAATCAATCAATAACGAAACTGGTTTTAAAGGTGGTGCCAGATATCTTTTTTTTCCGCCTCTGAAAGGTAATCCAGATATTTTAAAATTTATTGAAGCATATGACAAAAATAAATTAAAAGCTAAGCCCGCTTTTGACAGACAATACCAATATGCTAAAGACTGGATATTAATTAAGAGTAATTATTAAGTAATTGATGATAAAAAAAGGTATACACTGCGACCCAATCTTCAACAATTTTTTCTTAAACATTTAGATATATTTTAAGTTTTGAGTCCTAGAATTGTGAAATACTTTTTGGCCTGCCTTAAAGGCAATGCTGAAATAGTCCCCCAATATTTAAGATTGATTGAACGTTTCTTTTACCAAATCAGAAAATTACGGGTGTATCAGACTTAGTTTTAAATGGAACCCCGTCTTTGTCGGGATTTTTTTATAAATTTGTTCGAAACCAAAACATAAGTATGAGTAAGAATAGAACTAAAGATACAACCGGGAAAACTGCTTTTTTTAAAATAAGCAGATTTTTTGTTTTCGCAGTATTGCTGCTTTTTGTAAGCTGTAAAAAAGATACCGTTGATGCTACAACAACACAGACTCTCCAGTCCAGCATCAATGATATGGCTTCCGGGCTGAATACGTTGCAGCAGGTTAAATTCAATGAAGCGCTTTATATCTTAAAGACTTTTGGTGTTGAGGCCGAAGGAGAAACCAATGAACTGAAGGCGCTGGGTGTTTTAATCAACGGAAAGAAAGTTCCTGAAATATTTTCACTCGCAGATCAGGTGGCTCAAAAGAATGGAGTCGAGTGGTCGAGCACAGGACCTCCTTCTTTAGGAAATATGAATATTTTTGGAAATGATAAGGCCAAAGAATTCGATGCGAATGATATTCAGGCAAGTTCCCTGAGTGTGGAGGTGAACAGCACCGGAAATGATGCGGTTTTAGGGCCACAATCTTTGCAGGTGGTTCCAAGGCTACTGGATGCTAAAGGACAGCCCATTGTATTTGAAGGCGCAGCTTTAGAAGTCGTTCTGCAGGTTTCCAGCGGCGGCAACCGTATTTCTACTGCAAAGAATCTGATGTTGGACAATAACTTCAAAGGATTTAATGTGAGATTTGCATCACTGCCTGCTCAAAAGATCGTCGACCAAAGTGTTGATATTACCGTCACGGTAAAGACGACAAAGAAAACCTTTAAAATGTCAAAAATAGGAGTGCCGGTGAATCCGAAAGCATTATTAATGCCTGCCGGGAATCCAGCGGATAATCCAGCAAATGAAGTTTTTGAAGACCAGATTGCTACCCCGGATGCTTCCGGTGTAATTTCAGATACCAAAGTGCCTGCAGCTGATCCAAAAGCGAGCGTTTCAAAATTTTTAAACAATCTGTCTGCTCAGAATCTTCGGGGCGCTTATGAGGTGGCTGATAATCCGAACTGGGGTTCTTATGAAACTTTCTCTAATCCAACTTCCGGTTTTGGTGGGGTGAAAAATATTACGGTAAAGAATATGACGACCAACAATGCCAGTGCAAATGCGGCCAGCGTAAATGCTACTTATGATATTACTGATAAAGAAGGGAGAACAACAGCTGTACAGGTTACATTTGGATTAAAAAATGTCAACGGCGACTGGAAAATTTCAAGTTATAAAATCAATTAAAATGAATCAGCAACTTGTTCAGGATTTAAAAAATACCATTCAGAATATTCCTGATTTTCCGCAACCGGGAATTCAGTTTAAAGATATAACCCCGATATTTCTCAATCCAAAACTTTATGAAGAGGTCATTGCGGACCTGGCCAGTTTCAGCCGGGGTAAAATCGACGCCGTCTGCGGGATCGAAAGCCGCGGTTATCTTTTCGGCATTGCCATTGCCGTGGCCTTGGATGTGCCTTTTATTCTGATCCGGAAGCAGGGGAAATTGCCGCCCCCTTTTGTAAGTCAGAAGTACGACCTCGAGTACGGTTCGGCAGAAATAGAAATGCGGACGGGACAATTACAACCCGGACAAAGAATTCTGATTCACGATGATTTATTGGCCACTGGAGGAACAACTGAAGCAGCCGCACATCTTGTTCAAAAGCAAGGCGGAATTGTTTCGCAGTTCAGTTTCTTAATCGGGCTAAAAGATCTGGAAGGTGAAAAGAGGCTCGAAAAATTCGGAGCCGAAGTTCATCAGATATTAACCTATTGACCTAAAATATAACAATTTAGAGCTTTCCTGAAATTAAAATTTAACTGAAAATGTTTTTTTGAGCATAATTTTGTATATCGTTTAAAAACAGTTAAATTTGCACTTCAATTTTTATCAAAATTATGGCAAAATTCAATTCCCGCACCAGCAAAAAAGAAATGGAAGGTAAGGAAACTGTAGAAGTTTTCAAAGACCTCGACAGAGGTGCACTCGATACTGAGCGATTTCTCGAAAAAAATGCTAAATCTTTAATGATCGTTTTCGGTGTATTGTTGGCAGGCGTTTTAGGATATTTTGCTTTTCAGCAGTTTTACGAAGCACCAAGAAATGAAGAAGCTACTTTAAGCTACCTTGCTGCCCAGAAAAATTTGGCAGACGGAAAAGACGATTTGGCTTTAGGTGGAAAAAGCGCAGCAAACCCAGGTTATTTAGGGACTTATAAGGAGTACTCGGGAACCAAGGTGGGTAAACTTTCTTCTTACAACGCCGGATTAATTAAATTTAAAGAAGGCAAATACCAGGAAGCTTACGACCTTCTGGATAATTTTTCTTCTGACAACAAAGTTTTAATGGCTTTGAAATATGGCGCCATGGCAGACAGCCAGGCCAACCTTAATAAAAGCGACGATGCGTTGTCTCTTTTGAACAAAGCAATTTCAGCTTCAGATGATCCTTATACTTCTTATTACTTTACAAGAAAAGCAGGAATCGTAGCATTGGCTTTGAAAAAGAACGCCGACGCGAAAAAATATTTCTCTACCATCGACGAAAAATATCAGGATTACGATAATGGAATGTCTGACTCGTATATCGAAATGGTAAAATATTACTAATTAAAAAATACTATAATGGCGACTGTAAATCTTTCTGATTATCAACCATTACAACTACACGATGCCGGTTCTTTCAGAATTGGCATTGTCGTTTCAGAATGGAATGATTTTATAACCTTTAACCTACGGGACGGTGCTCTGGAAGTGCTGAAAAAAGAAGGCGTAAAAGAAGAACATATCAAAGTTTTTAAAGTTCCCGGGGCTTTTGAACTCAATTATGCTTCGATGCAGCTCTGCAAAACAGGATATTTCGATGCCATCATCGCCATCGGATGTGTCATACGGGGCGAGACTTCACATTTTGATTATGTCTGTTCTGCAGTAGCACAGGGAATTAAGGACTGTAATGTATTAACAAATGTTCCAACCATTTTCTGTCTTTTAACGGATGACACCAAAGAACAGTCGATCGCCAGAAGTGGCGGTGCCTTGGGAAATAAAGGAATCGAAGCCGCTGTGACTGCACTGCAGATGATTGACTTTAAAAGAAAACTGTAATAAGTTCCGCTTTTTGCAATTTAAAATAACTGACCCGTAAAAGTCAAAAATCATACGTTTATGTACGCATCAAAACTGAAACCTTATTTGTATTTGGGCCTTTTCTACGGCGTGGTTTCCCTGATTGTAAGGATCATATTTATCTTTCATCCTATCACCAATGTGAAGTTTGGACTTTTTGAAAGTTTGAAAATTCTCTTTATCGGTGGTTTAACGGATGTGTTTGTTTTTATTTTAGCGAGCAGCATCTTTGCGCTTTATTCTTTGTTTTTATCAGATTCAAAATATAAAAAACCTTATGGATCTGTCATTTTCGGGCTTTTGGTTTTGGCATTTATATATACCGCCTTCGTTCCGGGGAATATTTTCAAACAATATGGCGGCTCTTTTCCGGAAGTGGCGATGGGTTTTATCGGCTTGAAAACTTTGCTTTTTGGATTAATGCTTTTCCTTCCTGCGCAAAGAATTAAGATTAGAAATATTCTGTATTTCATTACGCTTTTTCTATATGTTTTATTAATTATTTTTAATGGAGTCAGCGAATATTTTTTCTGGAATGAATTCGGGGTCCGCTATAATTTCATCGCCGTTGATTATCTGATTTACACCAACGAAGTCATTGGGAATATTATGGAGAGTTATCCCGTAATCCCATTGTTTGCTGCGATTTTATCTCTTACTGTAATCGTAACGTGGTATATTTATAAAAAAACAAAACAAGAATTGCTGACGCTGCCAAACTTCGTGCAGAAATTGATTCTGCTGTTTTCATTCATCGTTTTATGCGGAATCAGTTTAGTCATCATTCCTAAATTAGGAAAAATAAAAACAGACAATACGTTCGCAGCGGAAATTCAGGCCAACGGTTTTCCGAAATTTTTCAATGCGTTCACTCAAAAGGAACTGGATTATTTTCAGTTCTATCCGACCATTAATCAGCAAACTGCGGAAACTGACTTTTTAAAGCAATTTGATCCTCCGACGTTAATCAGAAATATTAATCCTGAAAATCCGGAAGTCCGTAAAAATGTGGTCTTAATTTCAATCGAAAGTCTGTCCGCGGAATTTATGGAGCATTATGGAAATGATCAAAAGATCATGCCGTTCTTAGACAGTCTGGCAGATAAATCCTTGATGTTTACTGATCTTTATGCCACCGGAAACAGAACTGTTCGCGGTTTGGAAGCGCTTACCTTATGTATTCCACCAACGGCGGGAGAAAGTGTGGTAAAGAGAGCGAACAACAAAAATAAGTTCAGTACCGGAAGTGTTTTTAAATCGAAAGGATATGATGTAAAATTCCTTTATGGCGGTTACAGTTACTTTGATAATATGGAGGATTTCTACAAAGGAAACGGGTATGAAATCGTTGACCGGAATAATTTTAAACCGGAAGAAATTACCTTTGCCAATGTTTGGGGAGTGTCCGATGAAGATATGGCCAAGAAAGCCATCGAGGTAATGAACAAGGATGCCAAAGCCGGAAAAACATTCTTTCATCACTGGATGACGGTTTCTAACCACCGGCCGTTTACTTATCCTGACGGAAGAATCGATATCCCCGGAACTGCGAAATCCCGCGAAGGTGGCGTGAAATACACCGATTATTCCATCCGTAAGTTTTTTGAAATGGCTAAGAAACAGGATTGGTATAAAAATACCGTTTTCGTGATTGTTGCCGATCATTGTGCGTCAAGCGCCGGAAAAACGGAACTTCCGATGGATAAATACCGGATTCCGGGAATGATTTTTTCTGAAGGTTTCATAGCGCCACAGAAATTTACGCAGACCATGTCACAGATCGATGTGATGCCGACTTTATTTGGACTGCTTAATTTTAAATACCAGTCGAAGTTTTTAGGTCAGGATGTTTTCACTAAAAATTTTCAGCCGAAAGCCTATGTCGCGACTTATCAGGATTTAGGTCTTATAAAAGATAATTATTTAACCATTATCTCACCGACTAAAAAAGTAAAGCAGTATTCTTTGAGTTTACAGCCATCAAATAATCCCGATGATTTTAAAATCTTTTATGACGAAACGCCGGTTAAGGATTTCCAGCAAAATTTAGTTGAGGATTGTATCTCTGTTTATCAAAGTGTTTCATTTTGGTTGAAAGAAAATAAACTCAATAAATAATTATTTTTGTAATTTTAGCAAAAGATTTAATTATGAAATGGACAAACGACAGAAGCGGAAATGTGGAAGACAGGCGTGGATCTGGCGGTGGAGGCGCCGGTCTTGTCGGTGGCGGACTGGGAACTTTAATCATAGCAGCGATTATATTTTTCCTGGGAGGTGATCCATCGGCGATCTTATCTTCCGGAATGGGGAACGCCGGCCCACAGACAGAACAGCGGGATCTGAATCCCGGCGAACTTAAAGTCCGTGAGTTTGTTGAAATGATTACGGCCGAAAATGAAAAAACATGGACCAAGATATTCAACGAAAGCGGCATGCAGTACAGACCTGCAAAAGTTGTTATGTTTGAAGAGGTTACCCAATCCGGTTGCGGAACTGCGGAAGCAGCAATGGGCCCTTTTTATTGTCCTGCCGATGAAACAGTATATATGGATATGGGTTTCTTCAAAGAACTGGAACAGCGTTTCGGTGCAAAAGTGACCGAGTTCTCCATTGCTTACGTATTGGCGCACGAAATGGGGCATCACGTGCAAACGCTTTTGGGGACGACGCAGAAAGTAGATCAACTGAGAAGCAGCAGAAAATATTCTGAGGCAGAGATGAACCGCGTTTCTGTAGCAACAGAATTACAGGCGGATTTCTACGCCGGTGTTTGGGCCAAACAAACTGACAGCAGGGAGCATATCTTAGAACCGGGCGATATCGAATCTGCGATTTCGGCGGCAGAAGCAGTTGGTGACGATAATATTCAGAAACGGTCGCAAGGTTATGTGAATCAGGAAAGTTTTACGCACGGCAGTTCTTCACAGAGAAAAGACTGGTTTATGAAAGGATATACTACTGGAGATATCCGCCAGGGAGATACTTTTAACGCTTTGCTGAAGTAAAAATTCCTGGAGGGTTTAGTAACCGCCCAAAATTTGAATTCATTTTTGAAATAATAAAATCCCGCTGAGCCGGGATTTTATCGTATAAGAAAAACCGCAGTGTAAATGAATACGCTGCGGTTTACTTAAATATATGAATGTAATAAAATGTGTCTTTTATTGTTGTTGGTTTACAGAGTCTTCCACTGAAGTTTTTGCCTGATGTACCTTATCCTGCACTTGTGATGCAACATCACCCGCTTTGGATTTCAGATCATTTCCCCACTTGTTGAAATTATCTTTCGCTGTATTTACTTTGTCTTTTACTGCCTGCTGCTCTTCCGGTGTAGAATTTTTATATTTCCACCAAGCTAAAGCTCCAAGTCCTAACAGTGCTAATAATCCATTCTTTTTAGTACCCATAATTGTCTGTTTTAATTTTTAATGAAAAGTAATTTGATACCTTGACTATGTAAATTTTGTGCCAAAGAGAATTTTCGAGTTATTAATGTTTTGTTAAATTATTAATAAAAAAAGAAATCCGTCCTATTAACTGCATAGGACGGATGATTATTTTAATTTTAATTAAAAGTATGGATGTTTATCCTAAGTAAGGATACTTATAATCTTTGGGCGAAACAAAAGTTTCTTTAATGCTTCTTACCGAAACCCATCTCAGTAAATTCATTTTAGAACCGGCTTTATCGTTGGTTCCTGAAGCTCTTGCTCCACCAAAAGGCTGCTGTCCTACGACTGCTCCTGTTGGTTTGTCATTGATGTAGAAGTTTCCTGCAGCGTTTTCTAAAGCTTTGTAAGCTTCGTCAATAGCATATCGGTCTTGGGAGAAAATCGCTCCGGTTAAAGAATAAGGGGAAGTTTCATCAACCAATTTCAAGGTTGCTGTCCAGTCTTTATCTTCATAAACATAAACAGAAAGGATTGGCCCGAAGATTTCTTCGCAAACCGATTCATATCTTGGGTTAGAAGCTTCAATCACAGTAGGTTCTACGAACCATCCTTTTGAGTCGTCGCATTTCCCGCCGATTACGATTTTCGCGTCGCTTGATTTTTCTGCTCTCTCAATATATCCCTTACATTTTTCGAAAGAATTTTTATCGATTACCGCGTTGACGAAATTCGACGGATCTTCAGGGCTTCCCATTTTAATGGTTTTCATCTGCGCGATCATCACTTCCTTCACCTCGTTCCAAAGCGATTGAGGAACGTACGCTCTTGAAGCTGCAGAGCATTTCTGCCCCTGATATTCGAAAGCGCCACGGACCATCGCAGTGGCCACTGCTTCTACATTTGCAGAAGGATGTACCATGATGAAATCTTTTCCACCGGTTTCCCCAACAATTCTTGGGTAGGTTTTGTAGGTGTGAATATTGTCGCCCATCATTTTCCATAAATTCTGGAATACTTTGGTAGAACCGGTGAAGTGAAGTCCTGCAAAATCAGGATGTGCCAGTACCTTTTCAGCGGTTTCTTTTCCGTCGGTGAAAATCATGTTGATAACCCCTGCAGGTAAACCCGCTTCGATAAGAGCTTCCATAATCACTTTTGCGGAATAAATCTGTTTGTCGGAAGGCTTCCAAACCACCACATTCCCCATCATTGCCATACAGGTTGGTAGGTTTCCGGCAATTGCAGTAAAGTTAAACGGCGTAACTGCAAAACAGAAACCTTCTAACGGACGGTATTCTGATCTGTTCCAGATTCCACTGTCTGAAACCGGTTGCTCGCTGTACATTTCTGTCATGAATTCTACGTTGAAGCGTAAAAAATCGATGAACTCACAGGCTGCATCAATCTCTGCCTGATGAACGTTTTTACTTTGTGCAATCATGGTTGCTGCGTTCAAACGGTCTCTGTACGGACCGGCGATTAAATCAGCCGCTTTCAGGAAAATCGCTGCACGGTGTTCCCAACCCAGATTATTCCATTTTTCTCTGGCTGCTAAAGCGGAATTTATCGCATCATCAACATGGCTCATGTCTCCTTTATGGTAAAATCCTAAATTATGTTGGTGATCCTGCGGAGAATTCATGACTACTTTATCGGCAGTTTTAATTTCTTTTCCGTTGATGACCATCGGTATTTCAACTTTCTCTTTCCACATTTTTTTATAAGTCGCGATCAGGGATTTTACCTCCTCTGAGCCCGGTTCATAAGTTCTAACCGGCTCGTTTACAGCGAAAGGAACCTGTGAAATTGCTTTTGACATATTTTTTAATTTTTATTGATTTAATGAATGTTACAAAGTTAAGGGAATTAGATTAATGTTCCAACATGAGAACCGTTACAAAATTCAGCGCTTGACCAGAATTTTGTCGCAAACCATTTTACTCAGTGTGATTTTATTTCCATCCTCTTTCAAAATACTCATGGACTGATCGTACTTTTCGATTTCCATGATCTGTAGTTTTTTGCCTAATTCCAATTCTTTACTATTGAGATAACTCAGAAATTCATCGTCAGAAACCGTTACCGAACTGAAAATAACGGGATCACCGATTTTGCAGCTGCTTAATTTTTGTAAATCCAGGGCGATGATATTTCCTTCTTTATCCGGAATCGGTTCGCCGTGCGGATCGAATTTTGGATATTGCAGAATCTCATCCATCTTATCGAAGAAAATATCAGAATGCACGTGCTCTAACTGTTCGGCAATTTCATGTACGTTTTCCCAACCAAAATTCATTTTTTCGACCAGAAACATTTCGGTAAGCCTGTGTTTTCTTACAATTAAGGCGGCCTGTTTATTCCCTTCTTCTGTTATTCTTAAAGGTTTGTAGGTTTCATAGATGATCCAGTTTTTTTGCGCAAACTTTTTCATCATATTATTAACACTGGGCATTTTTACATTTAAAAACTTGCTCAACTCATTTACAGTCACTGTGTTGTCGTCGTTTCTTAAATGAAAGATTGCTTTAAGGTAATTTTCTTCAGTAAGTGAAATCATAAAGTTAGATTGATGGTTGTGCAAATCTAACAAAATTAAAGCGTGTAAAAAATTACACGCTTTAATTTAAATAAAAATAAATGAAGGAAAATTCACATCTTTTTTTACAAATTTGAACCGAAAGTCCAATTCTAAAAATTGATGTTAAAAAAATGGTTATTAGTTTTATATTTTGTTAGTTTGATGATGCAAAGATGAATTAATTTATTTTTAAAATAAAGGTTTTTTCACCTATTTTGTATGGTTTTATTCACCCTTTTTTCTAAATTTAGTCCATGAAATATTCCTTTAAAAATGATTATGCCGAAGGCGCTCATCCTTTGGTTTTGGAAGCTTTGGTTCGCTCTAATCTTACCCAACAAAACGGCTACGGTCTGGACGAATTTTCGGTAAATTCGGAGCGCATTATCCAGCAGAAAATGAAAAACCCTAAGGCTAAAGTTTTTTTGGTTTCGGGAGGGACGCAGGCGAACTTAATTGTTATTTCGGCTTTTTTAAGACCACACGAAAGTGTTGTGTCCGCGGCGACCGGCCATATCTTCACCAATGAAAGCGGAGCAATCGAAGCGACGGGGCATAAAGTACACGGCATTGAAAATACAGACGGAAAAATTCGTCCTGCTGATATTCAAAAACTTATTGATGCTCATCAAAATAAACCCCATCAGGTGAAACAGAAAATGGTTTATATCTCGAACTCCACAGAGTTGGGAACGATTTATTCAAAGAAGGAACTGATCGATTTATACCGATTTTGTCAGGAAAAAGATCTTTATCTATTTGTTGACGGGGCCAGGTTAGGCCATGCTTTAACTGCCGAAACCAACGATTTGACCTTAGAGGATTTTGGCAGATATACCGATGCGTTTTATTTGGGTGGAACTAAAAACGGAGCTTTAATCGGGGAAGCAATTGTCATTAATAATGAAAATTTACAGGAGGAATTCGGGTTTCATTTAAAACAAAAAGGAGCCATGCTTGCAAAAGGCCGGTTGCTTGGCATCCAATTTCAGGAACTGTTGAAAGATGATCTTTATTTCGATCTGGCAAAGCATGCCAATGAGCAAGCCATGAAAATTAAGGAAGCTTTTAAACAGATCGGTTGCGATTTTCTGTGTGAAACTTTTACGAATCAGATATTCCCAATTTTAAATAACAATCAAATCGACCAGCTTTCCACTGACTTTGATTTTTACGTTTGGAAGAAACTGGACGAGGAAAAAGCTGCGGTCCGCTTAATTACTTCCTGGGCAACAAGCGATGAGATTATCAAAAAATTCATCAACGAAATAAAAAATTTAAAATGAAAAAATCAGTCTTCTTTTTGAGCGTATTGCTCTCAGTGGTTATCAATGCGCAAAAACAGGAAAAGGATCCTGAAATTTCAGCATATGTAAAATCGGTCAGCAAAGATTCGCTCCGGGCGAACATTGAAAAGCTGGTTAGTTTCGGAACGCGCCATACGATGAGTTCTACCACCGATAAAGATAAAGGAATCGGTGCTGCAAGAAACTGGGTCTTATCAAAGTTTAAAAATTACGCAAAAAATACGGGCGGAAGAATGGAAGTTTATCTCCAAAATGAAGATTTGCAACCCGACGGAAAGAGAATCAATAAAGTCACAAATCTGGGGAATGCAATTGCGTTTTTAAAAGGAACCGATCCCAAGGATCAAAGAGTCATTATTATTTCAGGTCACCTGGATTCCCGGGTTTCTGATGTGCTGAATTCGACTGATTATGCGCCAGGCGCTAATGATGACGGAAGCGGAGTTGCTGCGGTGATTGAAGCAGCGCGGGTTTTAAGCAAATCAAAGTTCCCGGCTTCTATTTTGTTTGTCGCAGTAAGTGGTGAAGAACAGGGATTATTGGGAGCGAAAATGCTTGCAGATAAAGCGAAAGCAGAGCATTGGCAAGTGGAAGCCGTACTGAATAATGACATGATTGGCAACAACAGTTTCGATGCACCAAAGAATGACGGAACCCCGAAACTGAGAGTTTTCAGCGAAGGTCTTCCCGCTTTTGAAACCGAAAAAACGGCCGCAAAGATCCGGAACTTTGGTTTGGAAAATGACGGAAATGCGCGCCAGCTTGCACGTTACGTAAAAGAAATTGGTGAGCAATATGTGAAGAATATCGACATCAAACTGATTTACAGAAACGACCGTTTTCTACGCGGTGGCGATCATACTCCGTTTGTTAACAACGGATTGACGGCGGTGCGCTTAACGGATTATTACGAAAATTACGACCATCAACATCAGGACATCAGAACGGAAGATAATAAAAAATATGGCGACCTGATTGAGTTCATGGACTTTGATTATTTGAAAACAAATACTGCGGTAAATGTTGCGGTGTTAGCCAATTTAGCAAAATCAACCCCTCAGCCTGAAAATGTGGTGATGGATGTGAAAGAGCTTTCTAATTCGACCAAACTGAGTTGGGAAAAACCCATTTCAGGAAAAGTAAAAGGATATTATATTTTATACAGAGAAACGGACAGTTCTGTCTGGACTCATAAAATTTTCACCGCCGACACTTCGTACACGGTTCCGCTTTCCAAGGATAATTACCTTTTTGCGGTACAGAGTATTTCGGTTTCCGGAAACCAAAGTTTGCCGGTGATTCCGAAAGTATCCAGATAAAAAAAATCGTCCCGTTATTGAACGGGACGATTTTTATATTTTAACTAAAAGTTTAGTTATTATAAATCTTCAAATTTATCTACAATTTTCTGTGAAACTCCCGTTTTGCTGAAACCACCATCATGGAAAAGATTTTGCATGGTTACTTTTCTCGTTAAATCTGAGAAAAGACTTACACAATAGTTTGCACAATCCAATGCATCGGCATTTCCAAGCGGAGACATATCATCTGCGAAATTGAAAAAGCCGCTGATACCTTTCACACCAGCTCCAGCTTTCGTCATTACCGGAGATTGAGAAATGGTATTTACGCGCACTTTTCTGTCGCCCCAATAATATCCGAAACTTCTTGCAATACTTTCCAGGTATGATTTGTTGTCTGCCATATCACCGTAGTTCGGGAATACGCGTTGTGCAGCGATATAAGTTAAGGCCAAAATAGAGCCCCATTCGTTCATGATATCTCGGTCCCAAGCTGCTTTCATTACTTTGTGAAAAGATACCGAAGAAACATCCCAACCTTTTTCTAAGAAATCGTAATTAAGATCAGTATATGATTTTCCTTTTCTAATGTTTACCGACATTCCAATGGAGTGCAGGATAAAATCAATCTTTCCAAATTTTTCTTCAGCATGAGCAAAAAGTTTATCCAAATCTTCAACAGAAGTTGCATCTGCAGCAATAACATCTGAACCGGTTTTTTTGGCCAGTTCATCAATTTCTCCCATTCTCATTGCGATTGGTGCGTTGGAAAGAATAAATTCAGCTCCTTCTTCATGGCATCTTTCTGCAACTTTCCATGCGATCGACTGATCGTTTAAAGCTCCGAAGATAATTCCTTTCTTCCCTTTTAGTAATCCGTATGACATAATCTTAATTTTAGACAAATTTAAAAAATTTTTATTGTTTAACGCATAAAAAAAGAGCCGTAAGTAGTACGACTCTTTTTCTTATCTGTTATTTAATTTAGTTAGTGGATTTTCTAACTTCTGATTTTGCATCTTCTGCAGTATCTTTGGTTTTATCCCAAGCATCATCTGCTACGTCTTTGGTTTTTTCCCATGCGCTGGAGACGGCATCTTTCGTATCATGCCAAGCATCTGCTACATTTTCTTTCGCTCTTTCCAGCCAACCTTCGTGAGTTGGTTCTGCATTTTTTTCTTTTTGTTCGCGGATGTAATCTTTGGCTCTGTCAGCATAGTCGCTTACGGTCCATTTTGCTTTTTCTACTGCGTTTTCTGCTTTGTTATAATCCTGTCTGTCCATAATAGTAATTTTTAATGTTAATATTTAGTTATTGAAAGTATAATTAGCGGATAACTTGCAAGTTCTATTCCTAAAAAGTCAAATTTTTGTTAAACCTATTATAAAGTTTTCTTAAAATTGTGATTTATTGTTTTTCACATCGTCGTTTTCAGACATTTGTTTTCTATTTTTGAAATAAAGTTTAACAGATGGAAATAGTGCGCTGCGGTTGGTCGGAAAAAGATGATTTGTATCGGAGATATCATGATGAAGAATGGGGCAAACCTGTTTACGATGATGAAACTATCTTTGAATTTCTGGTTTTAGAAAGTTTTCAGGCCGGACTTTCCTGGTATACCATTTTGAAGAAAAGAGAAAATTTTAAGGAGTCATTTGATCATTTTAATTACCAGATAATTGCAGAATATGCTGAGGATAAAGTGGAAGAGTTGATGAATAATGCCGGAATTATAAGAAACAGATTAAAGATTTTAGCCACTATAAATAATGCTCAGAAATTTCAGGAAGTGCAAAAAGAGTTCGGGACTTTTTCAAAATACATCTGGAATTTTGTGGGTGGAAAACCCATTATCAATCACCCTAAAACTTTACAGGACGTTCCGGCTACGACTGAAATTTCAGATGCTTTGGCAAAAGATTTAAAGAAGCGGGGATTTAAGTTTTTAGGCTCAACCGTGGTTTACGCGCATATGCAGGCAACGGGCATGGTTGATGATCATGTGGTTGATTGTCACTGCAGCAATTTATAAAATATCGCTTCGAACAATTAGATTCAACTCCATGTTATTAATATCGATCGTTTAATATTCTCTCAGAGTATTCTTTGCCAATTGTTTTTTCATCAACTAACTTTATAACGTAAAGTAGGAATGATGGAGTTTGTTTTATAGGCTGTGGTACTTTATGTAACGAGTGGCTGTATAATTTGATTTTACCGCTCAAAAGTAATTTAGCATATAATTCATTAACACTCTTTAAATCTTGTTGTGACATTATCTGAAATTCAAGATTGAAAACCCTTTGATCAAAAGTTGTAATCTTCGCAAAATTATTTTTGCCGACGTAATTCCATGGCCCGAAATATTTGTTGCTGAATGTAATCCTTAGTTGTCCCTTGAAATAATTAGTAAATATCTCTAAGCTTTGAATTTCAGGATATTCTAGTTTAGTAGATTTAATTTGAATATATTCTTCATCAAAAATCAATACTCCAATAATATCTGAGTTGAGTTTTTCATAATCAAAGATAGCATAGATTAAAATTGCAAAAAGCGCTATTATTGAAGTGTAAATTGCTATTTCTGCTCCATTATGTACCAATTTTAATATTATATAAAAGAGTGCAAAATAGCAAAGCAACAACCGTTGTGCATTGTTTATGCAACCTAATATGTTTTTCCTTTTTTGTAGAATGTTAAATGTCATCATAAAAAAAATGCCGAAGCACTAACTCCGGCAAAAATATAGAATGTATTTCTTATTTAATAATTCTGTCCAAAACCCACTCGATCATATTTTTTTCTGAAGCGTGGTGATCGGCGGAAAATTCGCCTCTTCTTCTGTTTGCAATAACAGAATTCACAGTGATTGCTTTGTGTCCCAGTAATTTAGAAAGTGCGTAGATCGCAGAAGTTTCCATCTCGAAATTGGTAATTCCTAAATCATTTAAAGTTTCCAGGAATTGGTCATCAATTGCTTTCAAACGTAGCTGTCTTCCCTGTGGTGCGTAGAAACCCGGGAAAGTCGCGGTGTTTCCGTGGTATTTTGCATCCTTATAATATTTGCCCATTTCTTTAGACCAATCAGAAAAATACAGCATCGGTTTGATTTTTTCGTAAGGGAATTTTGACATGAAGGTCTTAGAAAATTCATTTTCAAATGCATAATCAGAGTAGAAATGCATCAGCCCATCAAGCCCAACCACATTTTCTGTTACCAACATATTGTCAACTTCCACATCAGGATTCACACTTCCACAAGTTCCCATTCTGAATAATTCCAGAGCCGTATGATCAGTTTTAAACTCTTTGTTTTTCAGATCGATATTCACCAGCGCATCCAGTTCGTTCATTACGATATCGATGTTTTCGGTTCCGATTCCGGTGGACATTACCGTAATTCTTTCACCGCGCAAGGTTCCGGTGTGCGTATAAAATTCTCTTTTATTTTTTTTGATTTCGATTTTGTCAAAATATTTGGAAACTTTCGGAACACGGTCCGGATCACCCACCAACATGATTTTTCCGGCAATATCTTCCGGTAATAAGTTTAAGTGATAGACACTTCCGTCGTCATTGAGCACCAATTCTGATGCAGCTAATTTATTAAGCATATTCTATTTTTTATTTTTAAATTATTGTTTCGCAGGCTTTCCGTCTTGCGTTCCCAGCGGTCTTTTATTTCCTATCCGTCTTTTATTAACCGCCGACCCGTTTCGTTTTATAGCCCATCTCTTTCAGGATGACCATTATTTTATCGCGGTTGTCTCCCTGGATGATAATTATGCCGTCTTTTTCAGAACCGCCAATTCCTAAGGTAGTTTTTATTTTCTTGGAAATTTTTTTCAGGGCGTCTTCACTGCCTTCGAAGCCTTCAACTAAAGTTACCGGTTTACCATGTCTTCCCTTTTTTTCAAATTTACAGATGAGCGGTTCTTTCTGCACGAATTTCTCTACCGGCATTTCGAAATCCTGTTCTTCGTGATCAGGGAATATATTTTTGAGTTGATCTCTTAAATCCATCTAACAAAATTAATAAATTAATATGGGTTTTCATCTCAAACTAATTCTTTTCCAAGCAGAAAATACAATTAATGATGTTTTCATCTACGTATCTCCTTTTTTAATCATCATGAAGATTTTTTAACGCAATGGCGTAAAGATTTCATTTTACCAACAGGCTGTTTTTCATTCTTCTTTTACACTTAGCAGGGGTAGAAAAATATATCTTTATTATTAATTGCAGATATACCTATTTTCATTCATTTCAATTGATATAATCATAAAATATTCATAAAATTTAAGTTTGGTTCGTTTTGTTCAGAACTAATTTATATTTTTGCAGATTAAATTAAAATAATGATACAAATCGACAAGGCCTTATTTTGTGATATGGTCAAGTTTTATGGGGAAGCCTTCCATTTGCCGCCACTTGCTGCAAAAATCTATTCATATCTGATTTTCGATTTTGAGAGGGAAGGCGTTTCTTTTGATGAATTTGTAGTGGTTTTTTCGGCCAGCAAAAGTTCCATTTCATCAAATCTTAATTTGCTCCTAAATCTTAATATCATTACCGACTTTAATAAAATCGATGAAAGGAAACGGTTTTTTGTGATGAATGAAAAATACATGAAAATTCGTTTCGAAGAAATTATCGAAAAAATGGAAAATGAATTATCGCTTTTAAATAAGCTGAAAGCCTTCCGCAACACCAGTGACGAAAATGCATTGCGAAAGTTTGAGGTTTACAGTAACCTTTTTAATAAAAGTATTACTAATATAAAAGATACGCTTGATCAACTTTAAATAATACGAAATCCAACTTCATTTAGGGAAAAATCCGGTGAAGTTTCATTATAAAATTAAATTCATGAAAAATAAAATTATTTTATTGTCTTTCGCTGCTTTGTCGGTTTTATCCTGCAAAAAAGAAGATGGTAAACCTGCTCAAGGCCCAAAAGTTGTGACAACCGTTGCGGTTGAAAATAGAAATGTGACCGGGTATTCTACGTTTCCGGCAAGCATCGAAGGCCGTGTAAACAACGATGTCCGTGCAAAAATGCAGGGATATATCACGCAGGTTTTGGTAGATGAAGGGCAGTATGTTACGAAAGGTCAGCCATTGTTCCGTTTAGAAACTAATTCATTAAGTCAGTCTGCAAATGCTGCAAAAGCAGGAGTAGGTGCGGCGCAATCCAGCGTTTCTGCCGCAGGTGCCAACGTAAAAGCTGCGCAGTCTGCAGTAAGCGCAGCGCAGGTAGAGGTGAATAAACTGAAACCTTTGGTAGAAAAAAATATTATCAGTAATGTACAGCTGCAAACTGCAGAAGCGAATCTGGCGAGGGCCCAGGCTCAGGTTGCCCAGGCTGTTGCCGCTAAGCAACAGGCTTCTGCTGGCGTTGCCCAGGCCCAGGCTAATTACCAAGGTGCTCAGGCAAATGTTGATTACTCTGTGATCCGTGCTCCCATTTCTGGAGTGATTGGTAAAATTAATTTCCGTACCGGAAGTTTGGTTGGTCCCGGAGATCCGATGCCTATTTCCACCGTTTCGGATACCAGCGAGTTGTATGCCTATTTTTCAATGAACGAAAAGCAATATCTTGATTTTCTGAAAAATTCTGTCGGAGCGACTGTTCCCGAAAAAATAAAAAACATGCCGGCCATCGAACTATTATTGGCAAATGGCGATTTATATGAAGAGAAAGGTTACGTGAAAGCAGTGACCGGGCAAATCGATGCCAACACAGGAAGTATTCAGTTCCGGGTTTCTTTCCCCAATCCGAAAAAATTATTGAGCAACGGAAATAGCGGAACGGTTAGAATTCCGATTACATATGATAATGCATTGGTCATCCCTGAAAGTGCTACTATTGAGCAACAAGGTTTGGTTTACATTTATAAAGTAAAACAAGATACTGCGAAGAGTGCTGTGATTTCCGTAATCGATCGTGTGAATAATATGGTCGTTATAAAAGATGGAGCCCAGAAAGGAGATGTCGTTGTTGCGGAAGGTGTGGGAACTTTAAAATCTGGAAGTCTGGTAAAACCACAACCGAAGAAATTTGATGATATTATTAATGCCATAAAACCGATTTTCTAACAAGATGATAAAAAAATTTATAAACAGACCGGTTTTATCAACGGTAATTTCCATCATGATTGTTATTTTGGGAATTCTGGGATTAATTTCTTTACCGGTCACACAGTATCCAGATATTGCACCGCCAACGGTGCGTATCTCTGCAAACTATACCGGAGCCAATGCGCAAACGGTAATGAACAGTGTAGTTATTCCGATTGAAGAACAAGTAAATGGAGTAGAAGGAATGGATTACATTTCTTCTTCTGCCGGCAACAACGGTTCTGCTTCGATTCAAATTTTCTTTAAACAGGGAATTGATCCAGATATCGCAGCGGTAAACGTTCAGAATCAGGTTCAGCGTGCCATTCCGCTTCTTCCTTCTGAGGTGACGAGATCTGGAGTACAGGTGAGCAAGCAGCAGACGAGTGCTTTGATGTTTCTTTCTTTCTACACGGCAAATCCTAACTTAGATGAGGTTTGGTTGCAGAATTATTTGAACATTAATGTTATCCCAGAATTAAAAAGGGTTAATGGTGTCGGTGATGCCCAGGTTTTTGGTGGAAAAAATTATTCCATGAGAATTTGGCTGGATCCTGCGAAAATGGCAGCCTATGGTTTGGAGCCATCAGAAGTTTCTGCCGCAATTAATGATCAATCGAGAGAAGCAGCTGCAGGTGCCTTAGGTGAAAATAGTGGAGGATCATTCCAGTATATTATTACCTACAAAGGAAAATATAATGAAGTTGATGAATTTGACAATATTATTCTGCGTGCACTTGGTAATGGGGAATATCTCCGGTTAAAGGATGTGGCAGAAATTAAACTGGATTCACAATCTTATGCTGGAATTGGTGAAAGTAATGGTAACCGCTCCATCAGTATGGGGATTTTCCAAACACCAGGCTCTAATGCGCAGGATATTATTAACAATATAAAAGTCTTATTAAAAGAAACGGAAAAAACTTTGCCCGAAGGAGTTGGTTATAATATCAACTTTGATACGAATGAATTCTTAGATGCCTCAATTCAAAAAGTAGTTACTACCTTATTAGAAGCATTTGTCTTGGTATTCCTGGTCGTCTTCTTATTTCTACAGGATTTCAGATCGACTCTAATTCCGGCGATTGCCGTCCCGGTTTCGATTATTGGTACCTTCTTTTTTCTGAATTTATTCGGATACTCCATTAACTTATTAACGCTTTTTGCCCTGGTTCTTGCCATTGGAATTGTAGTTGATGATGCAATTGTTGTGGTAGAGGCCGTTCACGCAAAAATGGAAGGTGGTATTACCGATGCAAAAAAAGCTACCGTGGAAGCGATGGACGAAATTACTGGTGCGATTATCTCAATTACTTTGGTAATGGCGGCGGTATTTATCCCTGTAACTTTCCTTACTGGTCCGACAGGAGTTTTCTACCAGCAATTCGGAATCACCTTAATTATTGCGATTTTAATTTCAGCCGTCAACGCTTTGACTTTAAGCCCAGTGCTTTGTGCTATGTTTTTGAAACCGCCTGCTCATCATACGAAAGAATATGCAAGTATGAATTTCATGCAAAAATTCTTTTCTAAATTTAATGCAGGATTTAATGCGGGAACCAAAAAATATGGTCAATCATTTAATTTCATTTTAAGAAATAAATGGATGAGTTTATTGGTCATCTTTGCTGCCGGAGCAGTCACTTTTTGGTGGGCGAGTTCTACCATGCCGACAGGGTTTATCCCGAAGGAAGACCGTGGAATTTTATTTACAGACGTGCAACTGCCACCGGGTGCATCATTGGAAAGAACCTATAATGTTTTATCAGATCTTCAAAAAGAAGCAAGAAAAATTCCGGGCGTTCTAAACGTAACCTTTACGGCGAGTCGCGGATTTATGTCTGGATCCGGTTCAAATGTCGGTCAGGCTTTCATTAAGTTGAAACCATTTGATGAGCGTGGAAAAGCGGACGGTCAAAGTATTGATGAAATTACCGGGCGTTTATTTGGAATCACCAGTAAATATCCCGACGCAAAAATTATTTTCTTCTCCCCACCAAGTGTTCCTGGATTTGGAACGAGTGACGGATTTTCGACTGTTTTACTTGATAAATCTGGTGGCGACATTAATGAACTAAGTAAAGTCACTCAGAGTTTTGTGGGTGCTTTAATGCAAAGGCCGGAAATTCAGTTCGCCTCAACCTCATTTAATACCAACTATCCACAATATCAAATGGTGGTAAATGTGCCTAGAGCAAAAGAAAGTGGGGTTACTTTGAACAGTATTTTAACTACGATGCAAGGATATATTGGTGGGATTTACTCTTCTGATTTCACCAAATACGGAAAGCAGTTTCGGGTAATGATTCAAGCTTTGCCGAATGACAGAAAATCTCCCGAAAACTTAAATTCAATATTTGTTAGAACTGCCTCTGGAAGCATGGCACCTATTTCACAGTTTGTTACTTTGGAAAAAAGCTTTGGGCCACAGTCGCTCGAGCGGTACAACCTATTTACCTCGGTAGCCATTAATGGTTCCAGTAATCCTGGTTTTTCTACAGGAGACGCCATTAAAGCGGTTCAAGAAGTTGCAGCAGAGAATTTGCCGGCCAATTATGATGTTGAATTTACCGGTTTGACAAAAGAAGAAATGAAAGCAGGGTCGCAAACTTATGTGGTGTTTTTATTGAGTTTCCTATTTATTTATTTTATTTTGGCTGCTCAGTATGAAAGTTACCTGTTGCCTTTCTCTGTGATCTTTTCACTTCCTTTAGGGGTAATAGGTGCTTTTTTCGGACAAAGGATTTTCGGGTTGGAGAATAATATTTATTTCCAGATTGCCATTATTATGTTGATTGGATTGCTGGC
This sequence comes from Chryseobacterium sp. MDT2-18, assembly GCF_030815285.1. Classification (NCBI taxonomy): domain Bacteria; kingdom Pseudomonadati; phylum Bacteroidota; class Flavobacteriia; order Flavobacteriales; family Weeksellaceae; genus Chryseobacterium; species Chryseobacterium sp. MDT2-18. Next base: position 207,875 of record NZ_JAUSWQ010000002.1, read on the forward strand.
TAAGAACGCGATTTTGATCGTTGAGTTTGCGGTTCAGCGGCGTCATCATGGGGAGTCAATTGCCATGTCGGCGATTAATGCGGCAAAAGCCAGGTTAAGACCGATTCTGATGACCTCTTTCGCCTTTATCTTTGGGATGGTTCCCTTGGTATTTGCAACCGGAATTGGTTCTGTGGGTAACCGTTCCATTGCGACGGGTGCTGCATCAGGGTTATTAATCGGGACTTTCTTTGGGTTGATTGCCATTCCTGTATTGTACGTTATTTTCCAGTATCTGCAGGAGAAAGTAGTCCCATTGAAAGACAAAGAAATCAACCTCGGAGAATAATTGAAAGTCAAAAACTTTTAAGAAAATTAAAAAAATGAATAAATACTTCAATATAAAAATACTTTCGGTTGTTTTTTCGGCGTTCGTACTGACTTCATGTATGACGCGGGAGAAATATGAAACACCCAAAGAGGCCATCAGCGAGAATCTTTTCCGCACCGATTTATTGCCAAAAGATTCTATAAGTATGGCAACCGTTTCGTGGAGAGAAATTTTCACCGACCCTGTTTTGCAAAAGCATATTGCCAAAGCTTTGGACAATAATTTAGATGTAAGAGTCGCACTGCAAAATATCAGTGCAGCAGATTCTTATTTAAAGCAGAGTAAAGCAGCTTATCTGCCGACTCTTTCCGCAGGTCCAAACTATACTTTCCAGACGCAGTCGCTGAATACGCAGTCGGGACAGCTTTTGAATCAAAGAAATTACGGCAGTCAGTTTGATGTTACTGCAAATGTTGGCTGGGAAGCCGATATTTGGGGAAAACTGAAATCTCAGCAAAAAGCCCAGTTAGCGGCTTATTTGGGAACTGTAGCTGCGCATCAGGCAGTAAAAAGTGATTTGGTTGCGGCAGTTGCATCGGCTTATTACCAATTGTTGACTTTCGATGATCAGAAAAGAATCATCAACGAAACCATCATTTTAAGAAATAAAAACTTAGAAACCACCAAAGCATTGAAGGATGCCGGAACGGTAACTGAAGTCGCAGTTCAACAAAGTGAAGCTCTGGTTTTCAATGCAGAATCTATGCTGATCAGTATTGATATTCAGATTGCCTTGCTCGAAAACACCCTTAGCGTTTTGATGGGTGAACCTGCGCACGCCATCGAAAGAACCAGTATTGCTGCACAGAAAATGCCAGTGAGTCTGGCGCTGGGTTATCCTGCGAATCTGTTGCAAAACCGTCCTGACGTAAAAGCTGCCGAATATAATTTAATGAACGCTTTTGAACTGACCAATGCCGCGAAAGCTAATTTCTACCCAAGTTTACGGTTGACCGGAAGTGCCGGAATTGTGGCCAAAGATCTGGATCAACTGTTCAGTGCGAGTTCTCTTTTTGCTAATGTCGTAACAGGTTTGGCACAGCCGATTTTAAATAAAAGACAGATCAAGACCCAATACGAAGTCAGTTTAGCACAGAAAGAAATTGCTTATCTGAACTTTAGAAAATCACTGTTAAATGCCGGAAGAGAAGTTTCTGACGCGTTGAAGATTTATCAGTCGCAAGACGGTTTCATCAATTTGAAAAGAAAAGAAATGAATGCGTACAAAAACTCTGTGAACTATTCCCAGGAATTGGTGAATTACGGAATGGCAAACTATCTGGAAGTCATCAATGCAAGTGTGAATCAGCTGAATGCTGAGCTGAATATTTCAACCGCGGAATATTCTAAACTGGATGCAGGAATTGAGTTGTACCGCGCACTTGGCGGCGGTTGGAGATAATTTTTGGAAAAGGGATGCGGAAACCAAAATTTTCAAATGAGTTTATATTTTATTGCAGTTGTTCCTCATAAGGGACTTCGTCAGAAAGCCAGAGTTTTCAGTAAAGATTTTGCTGAAAGATTTAACTCTGTAAAATCATTTGAAAACTTCCCTCATATCACCATTATTAAGCCTTTTCATTTCGATGAAAATCAGGAAAAAATATTGGTTGAAAGTTTCTCTTTAATGAATTTGAAATGCACTCCTTTTGAGGTGTTTCTGAAAAATTTCGGATGTTTTCCGAATAAAGAAAAACCGGTTATTTTTATCAAGCCCGAAAACTCAACTGAACTTCAACATCTGTACGATGAGGTTCAGCCGCTGATGAAATTTCATTCTTATGCGAAAATTCATCCTCATCTTACGGTCGCATACAAAGATTTAAGCCCGGAAAATTTTCAGAAAGCCTGGCAGGAATATCAGACAAAAACTTTTGAAGATTGTTTTTTAGTGGATAAAATCTGTCTTTTCAAACATGAAAATAGAAAGTGGAATCTTCTTAAAATCAAACATTTAGGATAATTATTTATTTGCCACGAATGCACGGATGTTTTTCAAATTTTACTGAAAACTCATTCGTGCATTCGTGGCAATTCTTTATTTTAAATATTTAAAGAATTCCCACATCACAATTCCGCCACACACAGAAACATTTAAAGAATGCTTCGTTCCCAACTGAGGAATCTCCAGGAAAGTATCGTAATATGACAGCGCTTCATCGCTCAATCCATCCACTTCGTTTCCTAAAACCAAAGCGTATTTTTCGTCTTTATTAATGGAGTAATCGGTGATCACTTTTGAGTCGGATGTCTGCTCGATTCCTATAATTTTGAAGTTTTCCTTTTTTAAATTCTGAAGTGCTTCGGAAATGTCTTTTTCATAAACCCAATCGACGCTTTCGGTAGCTCCCAAAGCGGCTTTGTGAATTTCGCGGTGCGGCGGTTGCGGCGTAATCCCGCACAACACCACTTTTTCGATTAAGAAAGCATCTGCCGTTCGGAAAATTGCACCCACATTGTGCATGCTCCGAACATTATCCAAAACGACAACGAGGGGTGTTTTTTTTGCTTCTTTGAAGGTTTCGATATCTATTCTTCCTAATTCTTCGAGTTTCAGTTTCTTTGTGGATGACATTTTCGTATTTTTGGCAAAATTAAGGTTTTTCAATCTTAATGTTTTGAATTAAATAATTTTTAAAATCATTTCCGTGGCTAAAGAAAAGAAAGAAACTCCTTTAATGACTCAGTACAATACCATCAAGGCGAAATATCCCGATGCGCTTTTGCTGTTCCGAGTAGGAGATTTCTATGAAACTTTCGGAACGGATGCGATTAGAACGTCGCAGATTTTAGGAATCGTTTTGACCAAAAGAGCCAATGGTGAAGGTCATATCGAACTCGCTGGTTTTCCGCATCATTCTGTGGATTCTTATTTGCCGAAACTCGTCAGGGCCGGACTTCGCGTTGCTATTTGTGATCAACTCGAAGATCCAAAAGGAGTGAAAGGAATTGTAAAACGGGGCGTCACAGAATTGATTACGCCTGGCGTTACCTTTAATGAGCAGGTTTTATCTTCCAAGAAAAATAATTTCTTGCTTTCTGTACATAAAGTTAAGGAAAAATACGGATTGGCTTTGGTGGATGTCTCTACGGGCGAATTCTTGACTTCAGAAGGAAATTTGGAACAGCTGCTTCATATTGTCGGAACTTTTGATCCGAGTGAAATTATTTATCAGCGAACCACCGAACTGCCTTCCCAGCTGAAAAACCGCAATTCTTTTAAACTCGAAGACTGGGCTTTTCAGTACAATTATGCTTACGAAAAACTGACCAATCATTTTAAAACCAATTCGTTAAAAGGGTTCGGTATTGAGGATTTAAAATTAGGAATTGTCGCAGCCGGCGCGATCTTTGCTTATTTAGTTGAAGACACGCATCATGCTCTTTTACAGCATATTACCAAGATAAAACTGATTCCGAAAGATGATTATCTGATGATGGATCATTTTACTTTGCGGAATTTAGAAATCGTTTATTCCAGCAGTCAGCAGGGCAAATCTTTGCTCGATATTATCGATAAAACTTCGACTCCGATGGGAGGAAGATTATTGAGAAGGAGATTAATTCTGCCTTTAAAATCCGTCGCTGAAATCAACAGGAGATTAGATTTAATCGAGTTTTTTAATAGAGAAGAAAATCTCAAATATGAGCTTTTGCAGTTATTGAAAACGATTTCAGATCTGGACCGTTTGATGGGGAAACTGGCCTCGGAAAAAATTTCACCGAAAGAAGTAGGTTACCTCCGCCAGAGTTTGATAAACATTCAGAAAATTAAAGAACTGCTGCATGCTCACCATGAAGTTTTGGCGTGGCTGTCACCTTTAATTAACGTTGATGAACTCATTATTTATTTGACGAATTATTTGAATGACGATCTTCCGGTGAATATTTCAAAAGGAAATGTAATAAAAACCGGCATTTCCGAAGAACTTGATCATTTGCGCGGCCTTCAAAGCAAAGGAAAAAATTTCCTCGACGAAATGTGCGACCGCGAAGTAAAGCGCACCGGAATCACCAGTTTGAAAATTAATTTTAATAATGTTTTCGGCTATTTTATTGAAGTCAGAAATTCACATAAAGATAAAGTTCCCGAAGACTGGATCCGCAAGCAAACTCTGGTGAATGCGGAAAGATACATTACCGAAGAACTGAAAGAATACGAAGAACAAATTCTTGGCGCTGAAGAAAAGATTTCAAAAATCGAACATTTGCTGTACCGAAAGGTTTGTGAAAATGTGATGGTTTACATCGATCAGATTCAGGAAAATTCCAAAATTATTGCCGAATTAGATTGCGGCGTTGGCTTATCTGAACTCGCCGTTTCTGAATCTTATACCAAACCGGTTTTAAATGAAGGTTTTGAAATTGATTTAAAAGAAGCGCGACATCCAATCATTGAAAATGCTTTGCCGTTGGGCGAAAAATATATTCCGAATGATTTGTTTCTGTCGAAAGATTCGCAGCAGATTATCATGGTTACCGGTCCGAATATGGCGGGTAAATCGGCCATTCTCAGACAAACTGCCATCATTTGTCTGATGGCTCAAATCGGAAGTTTTGTTCCGGCAAAACATGCTGAAATTGGTATTTTAGATAAAATTTTCACCAGAGTTGGCGCGACCGATAATATTTCTTCCGGCGAATCTACTTTCATGGTAGAAATGAATGAAGCGGCGAATATTCTCAATAATATTTCGGAAAGAAGTCTGATTCTTTTAGACGAAATCGGACGCGGAACTTCAACCTATGACGGAGTTTCCATCGCTTGGGCGATCGCAGAATATCTGCACCAACATCCGACGCAGGCGAAAACTTTGTTCGCAACGCATTATCACGAACTGAATGAAATGACGGTAAATTTTGACAGAATTAAAAACTTTCACGTTTCGATTCAGGAAAATAAAGGAAATATTATTTTCATGCGGAAACTCCTTCCGGGCGGCAGCGAACACAGTTTCGGGATCCACGTCGCCAAGTTAGCGGGAATGCCTTCAAAAGTCGTCAACCGCGCGAATGAAGTTTTGAAAACTTTAGAAAAAAGCCGTTCGCAAAGCGGCTCCAAAGATTCTGCAAAAGTGATTACGGACGAAAGTCTGCAGCTTTCTTTCTTCCAGTTGGATGATCCGGTTTTAGAAAATATCCGCGAAGAATTACTGAAGATCGATATCAATACATTGACGCCAATCGAAGCTTTGATGAAGTTGAACTCAATTAAGAAAATGATTGGGCGGTAAATCCTAAACATTTTTTAATTTGAAATATTAAAATTTGATTAATGAATAAAAAGATTTAAGATTTCGTTCGGAAATAGAAACTTAACGACTTTTGTACAAACGTAAAAATCCCGAAAAATTCGGGATTTTTTTCTTGTGGTAAAATTTGAAAGAGTTTTTTTTTCTCAATTATTTACTCGAAATTCTGTAAATCAACCAGTTTTCTGTAGATTCCGTTTTTTTCGTACAACTCCTGATGAGTTCCCTGCTCTGCGATAATTCCGCGTTCCATTACCACGATCCAGTCTGCTTTTTGAATGGTGGAAAGCCGGTGAGCGATGACCAAAGAAGTTCGGTTTTCCATCATTTTTTCTAAAGCGTCCTGCACAAATCTTTCGCTTTCGGTATCCAAAGCGGAAGTGGCTTCATCCAGAATCATGATTGGAGGGTTTTTCAGAACGGCTCTGGCAATAGAAACCCTTTGTTTTTGTCCGCCGGAAAGTTTGTTTCCGTCGTCACCGATATTGGTGTAATATTTTTCCGGTAAGTTGTTGATAAACTCGTGCGCATTGGCAATTTTCGCGGCTGCCATTACTTCTTCTTCGGTAGCATCGGGTTTTCCCATTAAAATATTATTGAAGACCGAATCATTAAATAAGACCGATTCCTGAGTTACCATCCCTAAAAGGTGTCGGTAATCTTTTACTTTCAAATTTTTAATATTCTCCCCATCCACCAGGATTTCGCCTTCTGAAACATCATAAAAACGCGCTAATAAATTCGCAATCGTTGTTTTTCCCGAACCGGACTGACCGACCAAAGCAACGGTTTTTCCTTTGTAAACAGTCAGGTTGAAATTTTTTAAAATCACATTGTCTTTGTCGTAGTAAAAACCGATATTTTTAAATTCAATTTGATTTTTTAAGGTCGAAATAGGTGTTGGATTTGGGATTTCATCAATCTTCAAATCGTAATCTAAAACTTCAGAAACACGGTCCAAACTCGCCATACCGCCTTGAATAGACGAAAAAGCATTTGATAATTTCTTTGCCGGATCTAATATCTGGAAAAACACACCGATAAATGCAAGGAAAGTTACAGGATCTTTATTCGTTCCGTTGATAATTTCTGTTCCGGCAAACCAGGTGATGATCAGAAGCGTAACGGAACCCAGGAATTCGCTCATTGGGGAGGCCAATTCTCTTCTGCGGCTCATGCCAATCGCATATTTCCGCCAATTGTCAGTAGTCTTATTGAATCTGTTTTTCAGGATTTTATCGGCATTAAAAATTTTAATGACTTTAGAAGATTTCAAGGTTTCATCCACCAAAGAAAACAAATTCCCTAATTCTTCCTGTGATGCAGTTGCATGTCTTTTTAAACTTTTACCGACCCACGCAATGATTAAACCCATAATTGGAAATACCAGCAGCGAAAACAAAGTCAATTGTGGAGAAAGTATAAATAAAGTAATTAATGACGCAATGATCATAAAAGGAGCATTCAGAACATCCACCAAACTTCCCATAATTCCGCTTTCAACGGCACCTATATCATTTGATATTCTCGACATCATATCGCCTTTTCTCTGTTCGGTAAAAAAGGAAACCGGCAGTTTCAGGAATTTATTATACATCGCGGTCCGCAAATCTTTGGTAATCCCGACCCGATAATTCACTAATAGATAGGAACCCAAATACCTGAAAAGATTCCGGAGCAGAAACGCCACTGCGGTAATGCCACAAAGTATTGCTAAAACCTGAATCGCACCATGCTCATTGATGTTGAGCTGGATTTTATAATAAGCCATATCTTTCAGATACGCAAAATAATCCCCGAATTTGCCGCTATAAGCAGGAGCAGTCGTGGTATCAACTTCTTTATCCAGTTTGAATAAAATCCGCAGAATCGGAAGCATGGTTACGATGGAAAAAATCTGTAGTAATGAATAGAGAAGATTAAAAAGAATACTTCCGTAAAGGTATCTTTGATGAGGTTTCGCGATGGAAAGAATACGTTTTAATGGTTTCATTTAGGGGAATTTCGGGAGCAAAATTAAGGAATTTAGAATTGTGATGACCATTAATTAAAATTTACCGTATTATTATAGATTGGTTTAAAGTTTTTCGGAGTTAATTTTTCAACGGTTTTGCCAAAATTATTAATGAGTTGAGTTAGATTATCGAAATCAACAATTTCCAAATCGTCATTCAGTTGGTGATAATGTTTTGCTTTGGACATATCCACGGTGGATAATGAGTGTGCAATTATTTTCTTCTTTACAAAACTTACATTGTCGGAGCGGTAAAAAAGCTTTTGTTTCAGGTACGGATCCGGGTAGATTTTTAAATTGTTCACGGCATTCCCGTTAAAAAGTTCATCGAGGTCAGAAAACCCGTCACCCGTCATATACAATGCATTCGGGCCAAATTGGGAAACCGTTGCAATCATTTCAAAATTAAATAAGGCTGATATATTTTGATGCTGTTCCTGCAGGTTCGGAATATCAACAATCGCTTTGGATCCTTTCATTCCTTTTTCCTCTCCGTTGAATGCAATATACATCAGCGAAAAATCGGTTTTTCCTGTTTTAAAATAATCAGCCAAACCGATGACAGCAGTTACACCGCTTGCATTATCATCAGCACCGTTAAATACTTTATCTTCCGTTTTGTCACTGGTGCCAATGTGATCGAAATGCGCAGAGAACGCGATGGTTTTTTCACTTTCCCCTTTTTTGATTCCACATACATTATATACGACCTTTCCTTTGTATTCAAACGGAACTAAATAAGAATCGCCAAAACAGAAGCTGAGGTTATTTTCTGCGAATTTTTTAGCAATATATAGGGCAGCAGCATCATTTTCCGGCGTTCCGGTTTCGCGGCCTTTCATTTCATCTGAGGCCAGGTGTGACAGGACTTCGATTACTCTTTCCCTTGAAACTTTTTGGGAAAACAATGAGGAGGAAGCGCCGAGTAAAATAAGAAGGAGAAATTTATTCATATTAAATATATTATTGGTTAAAGATAAAAATTTAAATTAAATGATAAAAAAAACAGTCCCCGAAGGAACTGTTTCACTCAAAAAAAATCGTTGTGAGTTTAGCGGAGTCTGTCTACAGATTTTACGAGCCTTTCGTCTTTCCGTATATATACATTTGCGATGAGCAAACATATCATGGATAATAACGGGAAAACAGGCTCAATACCCTTCTCAGGAAAATCGATTCCTCCGGATAAAGTGAGTAGCCAATACGCCAATAAACCGAGCAACAAGGCGTTTATAATTACACTGATGGTATTCAGTTGAATTTGTCTTTTGCGGTTTTTATAACTTAAGATACTGATGCATTGCAAAAGTATGAGCGCAACACACGCTATGGATATAAAAGGGACAGATCTGAAAAGGGAAAAGTCCTGTCCTGTGATCAACAAAAACACGGCGCCTAAAATCGCCAGAAATATCCATACAGTCTGTATTCTCTGTAACATACTAATTTATTCTGGTTACAAAAATAACAATAATTTTTTGCATAATTAAAAAATAAACGTAGATTTGCACTACAAATGTCCTATAAAAGAAAAGTCACCCGACCTAGCTTTCTCACTTACAATTACTTATAAATTACTTTTTGCGTAACATTTATGTTCAACATTGAAACATTAAGGTCAAAATCCAATGCAGATTTGACTAAAATCACAAGCGATCTGGGCGTTAAAATTGCTAAAAATAGCTCTGAAAACGATAAGATTTTTGCTATTTTGGATTTTCAAGCATCCAATACAAAAGTAGTGAAAGATTACTACAGCGCGACAGAAACTCCTATGAATAAAGAAGAACCAAAAACTCCGGCACCCAAAAAGCCAGCAGTTAAAAAACCAACTCCGAAAAAGAAAGTAGAAAAACCTGTAGAGGATTCTGCCGAAACTCAGAAAGAAGAACCTAAAGAAGTTCCTGCGAAAAATTCTGAGGATATAAAAGAAGTTCCTGTGAAGGCCGAAGCGGAAAAGAGCGCTGAACATTCAGAAACTGACCAGCCTAAAGCAGCAGCTCAGATTCAACAGAAGAAAAAAAGACAACGTGTCGCTCCGCCAAAAACGGAGACTGAAAATACAGAAAAAGAAGTGGTTGCAGAAGCCGAAACTCCGATAGAAGCCAAGCCAGAACCACCTAAAAATCAAAACTCCAATCCCAACTCATCCGGAAACGGAAATCCAAATCAAAACGGAAATCCAAACCAAAATCAGTCAGGCAACGGAAATCCAAATCAGGGCGGAAACCCAAATAAACAACCGCAGCACCAGCACAAGAATCCCAATCAGCATAAAAATCCGAACCAAAATAAAAATCAACAAAGCGGTGAATCCAACGAAGAGCCTGCCAGAAAAGAATTTAATTTTGACGGAATGGTCACCATTGAAGGCGTACTGGAAATCCTTCCGGACAACTACGGTTTCCTGCGTTCCTCCGATTTTTCCTATATTTCTTCTCCAGACGATGTGTATGTATCGACGAACCAGATTAGAAATTATGCTTTAAAAACAGGAGACACCGTAAAAGGAATTGTAAGATTACCGAAAGAAGGTGAAAAATATTTCTCCTTATTAAAACCTACAGAAGTTAACGGCAGAGATCTCGAGTTTATTAAAGACCGCGTTGCTTTCGAATTTTTAACGCCTCTTTTCCCGGAAGAAAAATTTAATTTAACGGGGAAAAACGCGACACCTTCTACCAGAATTGTTGATTTATTTACACCGATTGGAAAAGGTCAGCGAGCAATGATTGTAGCGCAACCGAAAACGGGTAAAACAATGTTGCTGAAAGAAATTGCAAATTCAATTTCAGCCAATCATCCGGAAGCTTATATGATGATTTTACTCATCGATGAAAGACCGGAAGAGGTAACCGATATGGAAAGAAGTGTCAATGCGGAAGTAATCGCTTCTACATTTGATGAGCCAGCTGAAAAACACGTAAAAGTGGCGAATTTGGTTTTATCGAAAGCACAGAGAATGGTGGAATGCGGGCATGATGTCGTTATTTTACTGGATTCTATCACGCGTTTGGCGAGAGCTTACAATACGGTAACTCCGGCTTCAGGGAAAATTTTATCGGGTGGAGTTGATGCCAATGCTTTGCACAAACCGAAAAGGTTCTTTGGAGCCGCCAGAAATATTGAAGGCGGTGGTTCATTAACCATTATTGCAACAGCACTGATTGACACTGGTTCTAAAATGGATGAAGTGATTTTCGAAGAGTTTAAAGGAACCGGAAATATGGAACTGCAACTCGACCGAAAAATTGCCAACAAAAGAATTTACCCGGCTATTGATTTAACTTCTTCCAGTACAAGAAGAGATGATTTACTTTTAGAAGACACCGTTCAGCAAAGAATGTGGATTTTAAGAAAATATTTGGCCGATATGAACCCGGTAGAAGCGATGGAATTTGTCAACAGAAGTATTAAGCAGACTTTGAATAATGAAGAGTTCTTAATGTCTATGAACAGATAAAAAAACAGAATTATCTTTTAAAGGTGATTTAAATAAATAAAAACCGTTTTTCGAAACGGTTTTTTTGTTGCTGTCAATGTTAAAGATTTATTAAAGTAATCCGGCCTTTTTGGAATTGGTCTAAATAATGGTTAAATTTGGGATATTAACATTTAATACAATAAAATTATGTCATTCGAATTACCAAAATTAGGATACGCGTACGACGCACTGGAGCCCACTATTGATGCAAAAACAATGGAAATCCACTACACAAAACACCATCAGGCTTATATTGACAACCTCAATAAAGCAATTGCAGGAACAGATTTAGAGGGAAAATCTATCGAAGAAATCTGTAAAACCGGAACAGATAAAATGGCGGTGAGAAATAATGGCGGTGGTCATTTCAACCATTCCCTTTTCTGGGAAATCCTGACTCCAGGAGGCAGCAAAGAACCGGTAGGAAATGTAAAAGCTGCAATCGACGCTTATGGTGGTTTTGAGAAATTCAAAACTGATTTCTCTGAAGCAGCAAAAACAAGATTCGGTTCAGGCTGGGCTTGGTTGTGTAAAAAAGCAGATGGATCGGTAGCTGTTTGTTCTTCGCCGAATCAGGATAACCCGCTAATGCCTGTCGCAGATTGCCAGGGAGTACCGGTTTTGGGAATTGATGTTTGGGAACACGCTTATTATTTGCATTATCAAAACAGAAGACCAGATTATATCTCAGCATTTTTTGACATTGTAAACTGGGATAAAGTAGAAGAAAAATTCAATAAGTAGATTGAAATAATCCGATAAAAAAAGTTCAGAATTTTCTGAACTTTTTGTTTTTTTTGGATATGAACCTTTCGTAATTCATTTTCTTTCAGCAGAACTTTCGGATTTCCGCTGGCTTTTGGGGCAACAGTTTTATTGGGCTAAAGGATTTCAAATCAAGTCGGGTTTCCTAATTGCCTTTTTTAATAATTTATTCTTAGACGCATGGAAATTAATCAGTTGCGCCTAATCCATTTAATTTCAAACCGTATTTCCATTTTACAAAGGCGAAAACCTGATAGAGTTTGTATTCGAATTTCAGCCCGTAATCAATGTTGGGATCATAATCAATAGAAGATTCAATGATGTTTCTGTAGCGGCCGGCGAAATAATAGGAATTCCATTCGCTGACCAGAAATTGGTTTTTAGTCTTCAGATAAGTTTCAGAATACATATTCATCGGTTTGGCAATTGCACTGATATAATAGTTCCATTGGCCGTCAAGAACTTCCAGATCATATTCACCATCTTCGTTTTTCTGCGCTTGGATTGGAGCATTGTCTTTATTCTGATTGGCAGCATTATTTTGGGTCGAGCAACTTAAAGTGAGCATCAGAATACTAAGGAGAAATATTAGTTTTTTCATTGGAATGTTTTTTATTAGATCATCAAATTTACAGCCAAAAAAACCGTTTCGAAAAACGGTTTTATATTATTTTAGATTTTATTAATTAGCTTCTCGCTGCACGACCACAAATGCGGGGAAGTGGTCACTATAGCCGCCGGTAAACTTGTCGCCATTCCAGGAACGCAAAGGATAGCCTTTCCAGTTCCCTTCTCTGTTGATGAGGTAAGGAGGGGCAAATACTTCGGTTTTATAGACGGAATATTCCTTTCCTACCTGGTCAGAAATCAGATTTCCTGAAACGATTATTTGGTCAAATAAATTCGGGGCGTCCTGGTATGCCAGTGAAGCAACTCCCTTTTTATACAAAGGATACATCAGGTTTAAGTAAGGCATTTCGGGGCTCACGTCTTTTGGAGCCCATGCTGCTTTCAAATGGTTTTTTAAACTGGAGCTTACTGGATCATCATTAAAATCTCCCATTGCAAATAGTTTGGTGGAAGGATCTTTTAATCTAATGCTGTCCATCTGCTGTTTCAGTACTACTGCCGCTGCATTTCTTGCAGGTAATGAACGGGCTTCGCCGCCACTTCTTGATGGCCAGTGATTCATAAAAACTGCGATTTTCTCATTATCCAGAAAGCCGGTAACGACCAATACATCTCTGGTGTAAGATCTTTTTCCGTCATAATAGATTTTCACTTCTTTCTTTAAAGAATTGGTCGGTGTAAATCTTCTTTTTTGATAGATCAGTGCTACGTCAATTCCTCTTGCGTCATAAGTATTGTAATGGATAATTCCGTAATCGTATTTGGCAAGGGCAGGCTGTTTAATCAGATCTTCGATCACCTGTCTGTTTTCAACTTCAATTAAACCTACAATTACAGGTGCAGATTTGGTGTATTGAGCGCCCATTTCCGAGATGACTTTTGCCTCATTCGCTAATTTAATCTTGTAGTTTTTTGTGTTCCAGTTTTTTGGACTGTTTGCAGTAAAGTCATCAGCAAGAATTTGCTTGCGGACTACTTTTTTTCCTTTTAGCAAAGCGTCGCTCCACTCACCACGATATTCTTCTGTGGTTTCTAAGTATTTTAAAGAATCCAGAGGCACGCTTCGGTGGAAAGCTGGGTTGCTGATGTCTTTGGTCCCATCAATATAGTCTGCAGACGCTATGGTATCCCAAAGATTTTCAACATTTAAAAAGCCGATAGTAGCCACTTTTCTTAATTGACCTTTCTGTTGACCGAAAGAAATACAGAATGTGACTAAGCATAAAAAACATACAATTTTTTTCATTATAACTAATAATTATATTATTTGGGCAAAGTTAGTAATAAATTATATTTGGGCGGCGAAATTTTTTATACTACTAATTTTTATCACAAATGTAATCGAAAATGTGTTAAAAAAATGTAAAGTAATATATTTATGTCTAAATTTGCGTTAATTAATTTAGTGAATTGATTTTTAGATTCAAAAAGCAAAAACAAATTATAAACATGATTAAAAAACTATCTTTAATCTCTATGTTTACATTGCTTCCAGCGTCTTTTTATTTTGCACAAACTACGGTTTATGCTTATTTGAAAGACGGAGATGGGAAGCCAGTGGAAAATGCAGAGATTGATTTAAAGGGCTCTGGCAATGATGTGAAGGCTGATAAAATTGGGTATTTCCAATTTGTCGATCTAGGAACGGGTCATTACCAAATTGTCATTTCCAAACCCAATTTCGAAACGAAAGTGATGGAGTTTGATGTCAGTAATGAAAAAAGAAAGGATTTGGGCGTTATTACGCTTTATTCTAATTTAACTGCTGCGGATCAAGGTCTTGCCATTATTGAAAGTAGTGGTGACGAAGAAAACACCAGCCAATCGACGACAGTAGGTTTATTGCAATCATCTCAGGATGTTTTCAGTAGAATTGCTGCTTTTGATCTGGGGGCTTACTGGTTCCGGCCAAGAGGCATCGATGGAAGATCTGGAGAAACCATGATGAACGGTGTTTCTATGGTGAAATCTGATAACGGAAATGTAGATTTCGGAAACTGGGGTGGACTGAATGAGATCACCCGATATCCTGAAATTTCTGCCAATCACGCGCCTTCTGAGTATGCATTTGGTGGTGCAAGTTCTGTTATTTATAAAAACACCAATGCAAGTGAATACCGCAAAGGATTCCAGGCAACCTATTCTTTAACCAACCGAAATTACAGAAACAGAGCGTCATTGCGTTACAGTTCGGGAATGAATAAAAACGGATGGGCTTTTACTGCAATGGCGGCAAGAAGATGGGCTCAGGAAGGAATTCAGGAAGGAACTTCTTATGACGCTTTGGGAGGATTCTTAGGAATTGAGAAAAAATTCAATGATTCCCATACCCTCACTTTCAATGCTTTTGCTGCGCCTTACAGAAGATCTACTTCAAGTCCGAGTACTCAGGAAGTGTATGATTACAGAGGGGTTCACTATAATTCCTACTGGGGATGGCAAGATGGCAAAAAAAGAAATGAAAGAGTAAAATCTGGTTTTCAGCCTATTTTCCAAATGCAGGATTTCTGGAAAATTAATGATAAATCAAGTCTTCGAACCGCTGTCTCCTATCAGTTTGGTAAAGACAAAGGATCAAGACTAGACTGGCAGGGAGTTCAAAATCCATCGCCTAGCTATTACCGATACTTACCAAGTTATTACGACTCCCTGGATCCTAATGCATCAGTTGATGTTCCCGAAGGCGGAGTGGCTACCACAGCACAACAGGCTTATCAGGAAACTTTAGCTGGTTGGCAAAATGGAGATCCTACCTATACGCAGTTAAACTGGGATGCTTTGTACAGAAGAAATATGAACCAACCAGCTGGAACTTATTATGGAGCAACAGGTAAACGAGCATTGTATTTCCAGGTGAATGATGTGAGTGATGACAAAATATTCAATGCAGGAACGCATTATGTATATGATTTTAACCCGACCACTAAGTTCTTGTTAAACGTATCTTATGAAAATTACAAATCAGAATTATACCGGGAAGTAAAAGATCTTTTAGGTGCTGATTTTGCATTAAACAAAGATCCGTTTGCAGCGACTAATCAACCAGGTACCAGCGGACTTTATAATGAAGGTGAAACCGACGTTGCAAAAAAAGTAGGAGATAAAATTAATTACGACTATAACTTCTCAAGACAGGAGGTGAAAGTGAATCCAGGATTGAAATTCCAGGCTGGTAAATTTGACGTATTTGTTTCTGGTTTAGCCGGATATTCTACTTCCTCTAGAGAAGGTCTTTACCACAATTATCTGTACAAAGATTCATTTGGAAAAAGCCAGGATTATAATTTCTGGAATTTCGGTCTGAAAGGACAGGTGATTTATAAAGTCGATGGTAGAAATTTCATCGTGTACAACGGAGCTTATTTTTCCCAGGCGCCTTTCTTAGAGGATATCTTCATGAATCCAAGAGTTAATGCTTCTGTAACACCGAATATTAAAAATACCATCATTAATGCTAATGATTTGAGTTATGTAATGAGCACACCGTTCTTCAAAATGAGATTGACCGGTTATTTGGTAGATACTCAAAATGAAACCAGTGTTCAAAGATTCTTTGCCGATGGAATTCAGCTGCAGTCAGCGGGACAGGACGGAACAGTTGCGAATGTACAAAGTGCTTTCGTAACCCAGATCATGTCTAATCTAGAGAAAAGAAATTTGGGTGCAGAATTAGGTGTTGACATTAAAATCTTACCGACTTTGTCTATCCAAGGTTTGGCAAGTATCGGTCAGTTTACCTATGAAAATGATCCCAATGTTTATTTTACATCAGACGCGGCAGGAACTTTCGAGAACGGGAAATCTTATCTTGATTTAGGCAAGGCTTATTTAAAAGATTATAAACAAGGTGGAACGCCACAACAGGGTTATTCATTAGGTTTCAGATATAATTCACCGAAATATTGGTGGTTTGGTGCCAACTGGAATTATTTAGATCAAAACTTCTTAGATCCGTCTGCATTATTAAGAACAGAAAGATTTGTTCAGAATCCTGTGACCGGAACTCCTTATGCAGGTCTTGATGAAGCTGAACTGAGAAATGTATTGGCTCCGCACAGACTTCCTTCTGCTTATTTCCTCAATGCCAATGTTGGTAAATCATGGAGATTGGGTACGTATTACTTATTGCTCACCGCATCTGTAAATAACATTCTGGATAACACCAAATATATTACAGGAGGTTTCGAGCAAACACGAAGAGTAACTTATCCGGGATATGTGGAAGAGAATAACAGAGAGTTCCCATTATTCGGACCGAAATACTGGTACACTCAAGGAAGATCATATTTCGTAAATGTTCAAGTTAGATTTTAATAATAATCAGAATTTTAAAAACAATAAAATGAATTTTAAACAATATTTTAAAACCGCTTTTGTAGTTGCTGTATCGGCACTTGCAGTAAGCTCTTGTGTAAATAATGATGATTGGGATACGCCGCCGATTAATTGTCAAAATAAATTTGATGCTGCAAATATCTCGATGGCCGATTTCAAAGCCAAGGCACCATCAACAGGTTATTTATTAATTAAAGACGATCTTATTTTTGACGCATATGTCGTTTCATCTGACGAAAATGGAAATTTCTACAAAACCATTTCTTTCCAGGATAAACCGGAAAATCCGACTGCAGGTTTGCAAATGGAAGTAGACAGAGCAAGTAATTATGCAGATTTCCCTGTGGGAACGCATATCAGAATTAATGCTAAAGGTTTACGGTTAGGTTTAGATCGTGGTTCCGTGAAA
Source organism: Chryseobacterium sp. MDT2-18 (assembly GCF_030815285.1). NCBI lineage: Bacteria > Pseudomonadati > Bacteroidota > Flavobacteriia > Flavobacteriales > Weeksellaceae > Chryseobacterium > Chryseobacterium sp. MDT2-18. Next base: position 225,134 of record NZ_JAUSWQ010000002.1, read on the forward strand.
ATCGGTTCTGTAGATCCTAACTTCGCAATCGGGAGAATTCCGGGAGCATTATTTTCAAGATATATTTCGGCAGTTTGCAATGGAAATACGATGGATATCGTCACCATCAAACCTACTGCATTACCAGGTTTAAGCGCTGCAATGCAGGACAAATACATCAATACTTTGGTGACTGTGCCTAATGTACAGTTTAATATTGCCGACCTGTATCCGGTTAACAAAGCATATATTGAGTATGTTGCAGGCGCTGGCGTAGATACCGACAGAAAAATTGAAGACGCCATTGGCGGATCTACTGTTCTGAGAAGTTCAGGTTTTGCAAGTTACGGAGCGAGTCTTCTACCTAAAGGCAGCGGCAGTTTGACTTTTGTTGTAAGCAAATATAATTCAGGTTATCAAATGTTAATCAGAAGCCTGAATGACGTCAATATTCCACCAACAGGAACAAGGTTCAACCCGAATCCACCAAAAGGAGGTACAGATATCACCTATCCTTCTACTTTCACGGAAAATTTTGAAAGTTACCCTGCAAATACAGCCGCACCGTACTTTAACACTTTCCCAAAATACATCAATGATGCCGTTTTAGGGGTAAGAAATTGGGAAATAAGAACTTTCTCGAGCAATAAGTATATTCAGCTGACGTCTTTTGGAGCAACAACTTCAAACAATTCGGGAACTACCGCGGTTGAGACCTTTTTTATCGTACCGGTAAACTTCACTCCAGGTAAAAAACTTTCATTTGATGTGAATGTAGGTTCTTTTAACGGAGCTGCTTTGAAAGTATATACCTCAACCAATTATAAACCATTGGGAGATGTAACTTCTGCTACCTTAACAGATATTACCACCAACTTTACACTTCCTGTATTGCCTACTTCAGGTTACGGAACCTTGGCGCCAGCTGGAAGCTATGTGTTCCCTGCAGGTTTGTCAGGTAACGGTTTTATTATGTTTAAATATACTGGAAACGGAGCTGGTGTAACTACAACCATCCAGTTAGATAATATCAAAGTAGAGTAAGAATAAGTCTTTCTATCATGTAATGATGTCAATCCGCCTTTTCACAAAGGCGGATTTTTTTTTGAGATTTCTGATGTTAGTATTAAATTCTTTGTTTTAAAACATATCCGGCAACGTAATAAAAATTGGGAAGAACGAATTTTATACTCTTTTTATTCAATGAACTTTCTGCTTTAAAAGATGAATCAAAAAATGGACTTTAATCATCATTAAAAACCAGTTTAAGCCAATTTACGGCTGGCATTCATTTACCTTACCTGAAATCTTTCCCGAACAGAACGGAAGGATTAAAACAGTCTTGGTACAATTCCGTAATTTGGCGCAGGTTGGGATAAAAAATCTATTGATGACAAGATCATATATTGTTGTCTTACGCACTGGGAACAACAGAAATATTTGCTGTAATTCAAATAAAAAAATCCGTCTCAATTGAATTGAAACGGATTATATTTTGAAATGATTTTTTTTAAAAACTCACTTCATTCACTTCCTTACCTCTTTGAAAATTCATGGTCCGCTGATTTCCTTTGTACGCGATATTAACCAGATTAAACTGTTTTGGGAAAGAACTCAGCAGAATTGTATTTTTGATTCTGATGGTGCTGATTTCCGATATCCCGTTTGCTTCAAAATATACCCAGACTGATTCCCCGTTAACCTGACTCCCTGTAAAAGTCAGCGTTTTTGGGCTTCCATTCACGTATAAATCAAAATTGTTATTCACGTATCTTTTAACCTCTGCTTCAAAGCCTGCAGTGTTGGGATTTATTTTGATGGCGTCGGATATATGAGCGGTATTTAATTTCGTGGTAAATTTCAATGTTTTACTTGCTTCGAGGTAATCTACTTTTGTCATTGATGAATAAAAGTCTGCAACCGCAAAACTCATCAGGAGCATCAATGCAAAAATCCAGGAAATATATAAATGCTTTTTCATTTCATTATTTGTAATTAAATATTCTCAAATATAGTGCCAATTAAAAGTTGACGTTCACCTGATATTTGTCGTAAAACGCCTTTATATGGGCAACCGCGTCTTCTGCTGTGTCTACAACCCGATACAGGCTCAGATCTTCTTCAGAAATCATTCCGTTTTCTAATAAGGTATTTTTAAACCATTCCAGTAAGCCTGCCCAAAATTTTGAACCAACCAGCACAATCGGAAATCTGCCGATTTTATTGGTTTGAATTAAAGTGATGGCTTCCATTAATTCATCAAGAGTCCCAAAACCGCCCGGCATCACGATAAAGCCTTGAGAATATTTCACAAAAATTACTTTTCTGACAAAAAAGTAATCAAAATCAATGCTCAAGCCTTTGTCAATATAAGGATTAAAATGCTGTTCAAAAGGCAATTCGATATTAAGACCGATGGATTTCCCACCTCCTTTTCTGGCGCCTTTATTTCCTGCTTCCATGATTCCCGGTCCGCCGCCGGTGATGACTCCAAATCCTATTTCTGTAATTTTCTCTGCAATATCTACAGCGAGATCATAGTGAGCATCAGTGGTTTTCATTCGGGCTGAACCAAAAATCGAAACGCAGGGTCCTATTTTGGCCATGCGTTCGTACCCGTCTACAAATTCGGCCATGATTTTAAAAACCATCCAGCTGTCTTTGGTGATGGTTTCGTCCCAGGTTTTTTCTTTAAAGGAATTCTGTACTTTTTGGTCTATTTCGAATTCGTTTCCTGCAACTATTCTTGTTGTACCTTTTCCTCTTTTTATTTTGCTCATCAGATTTACTTAAAAATTTTTTCTGCTTCAATGACTGATTCTGGCCTTCCCACATCGATGATTGTAGCTGAGTGTTCGTAACCGTGGATACTTTCATTGCTCATTAAATCCAGGTACTCTTCCATAATCGAAAATTTTCCGGTTCTTTTTATTTTGTTAAAGATTTCTGGATTTACACAATGAATTCCACTGAAAGCCAAAGGCTTAAAACCTTTATTGAATTCCGCCAGCCGTTGTTCGCCAGATTCTACATTTAACCAACCTTTCAAGATCATTTCTGCATTGAAAAGCAGTTTTCGCGAACTTTTACGGTCGGAAACCGCTAAAGTAGCAAAATCTTTTTGGTCCTGATGGTATTCTACGAAAAGATTTAAATTTAAATCCGTTAAGATGTCAGCATTCATTATGAGGAAGTCTTCACCATGATCCAGAAACTTTCTTGCAAAAACCAATCCACCGCCTGTTTCCAAAAGCTGATCTTTCTCATCTGAAACTTCAATATTTGAATTGAAATCATCGTTTTTCTTTAAAAATTCAGAAATCTGCTCCCCAAAATGATGAATATTAATAACGAAATCATTAATCCCAAAACTTTGTAAATATTTGATATTTCTCTCTAATAAAGGAACACCGTTAACCAAAGCCAAAGCTTTTGGGTGATGATCGGTAAAAGGTTTTAGCCGGGTTCCTTTTCCCGCTGCGAAAATAAGTGCTTTCATTTTTATAAATAATCAACAATGAGGAATGAGGAATGAGGAATGAGTAATAAAGCAGATTGCTCATTACCCATTACTTATACTCATGGTTTAGCTGAGGTTGTTCGTCGTGATTAAGTGTGATCGTTGTTTGCGGATATTTCTTCCGAATGAATTCCGCGGTCTTTTCTGCCGCATACACCGAGCGGTGCTGCCCGCCGGTACAGCCAAAATTGATCTGAAGATGATCAAAATCCCGACCGATATAATTATCGATATTAATGGAAACGATATTTTTCACGAGTTCCAAAAAATCAGGCATTTCGGTTTTTGTTTCCAAATAATCCTGAACACCGGTATCGCAACCGGTTTGTGTTTTATATTCTTCCACTCTGCCGGGATTCAAAATGCCGCGGCAGTCAAAGTCAAAACCGCCGCCATTACCTGAATTGTCTTTTGGGATTCCTCCCTTTTTATACGAAAAACTGTGTATTTCTATTGTTAGAGCCATTTTTTATTAAATTAATAATTTGCAATTTAACCATTAAGATTTAATTAAGAGATTAAGATTCATTAAGTTATTTTTGACTTGTCAAAAATATTAATCTGGGAGTTCATTAAAATATTCGTTAACAAATGGCTTCATCGATTTTGTAATGTTAGTGGTAAAGAAATTGATCAGTAGGCCCTGAGGCTTTTTTAAAACTTTCATATAAGTGAGAAGTTGCGCCTGATGCACAGGTAGGATTTCTTCCTGAGCTTTAATTTCTATAACGATGCAGTTATTTACTAATAAATCAACGATGAGTTTGGTATTCATTTCCACTCCATCATAAGTGATTGGAACAATCAATTGTTGTTTTACTTCATAACCGTTTTTTAATAATTCATATTTCAAACATTCTTCATAAATAGATTCTAATAATCCTGGACCCAGATTATTATGAACTTTAATCGCTAATCCTACAATTTCATAAGATAATTGCGTAACCTCCTTTTTTGTCATCATGTTAACGTTTTTAAATACATTTTCATATTAAAAATTCCCCGGTGGAAAATACCTTAATTTTCTTAATTCCTTCATTAACCTTAATGGTAAATTGCCTACATTTTATTCTTTTAAAATTATCTGCTGGATTTTCTGTTTAGTTTCTGCAGAATTCAGTTGATCAATAAGTTTCTTCAATTCCGGATATTCTTCCATTTCCTGCCAGTTTTCCGAAAATTGATAAATGTTTTCAATGCCCTTATCGATGCTCAGTATGAAATGTTCTTTTCTCTGAATCAATCCACGGAAACCGTAAGCACCCAGAACCTGCAGGAACCGGATAAGCTGAATCGGTTTTGCCGAGTCTTTTAGTTGAAGCGCTTTTTCTTCATTCCAAAAGGAGAAATAATAGGTAAGCATTTCATTTTTAAAATCGGTTGGGAAATTGGCTTTTGCCTGAAAGAGGAACGAGATTACATCATACATCAGCGGTCCTTTCATTGCCGCCTGATAATCGATAAAAAAGATTTCATCCTGATGATTCACCATAATGTTTCTGGCCTGAAAATCGCGCATCATCAATCCTTTTGGCTCCATGTTTTCTATTTTCGAAACCAGTTGTTTAAATTCCAGTAACAGAGAAGATTTGTGATAAGGAATTTCTAAAACATCGGCGATGAAACTTTTGAAATAAAATAAATCGCTTGTAATCGGCAATTCACCATAGTTTTCATATTCAAAAGTTTTTGAATAATCGATTTGATTTTCAGTTTTGAGCTGAACTTCTGCGAGTTGGTGAAGTGTTTTTTTAATTAAAGTTTTCACTCTTTCGGTCAAACCTTCTTTCCCGATGATTTCTGATAAAGTTTGCTCCCCAACAAATTCCTGAATATACAGATTACGGTCTTCGGAAATTTTCAATACTTTCGGAGCCTTCACATTTAAGTTAGAAAATAGATCGGAGAAATAATAAAAACTTTCGTTCTCACGACTGTTTTCGTTGAAGGTAATAATATATTTTCCGCCGGAACTTTTGCCTACAAAATTAATTCTTGCAGATCCACTTTGGGCCAATATAAAAAACTCTTGAGCAGATTCTCCGGTATATTTTTCGAAAAAATCTTTTGCGTTTTGATCAGTCATACTTTTACAAAGATAAGTAAAAACGTATTTTAGAAAACAGTATATTTGTTGTTATGTTCAATGACTTCAAGCCGGTTCTGAAAATTCTTCTGCGTTTCATCATTTTGTATGTGGTGATGGTTTTGGGCTATCAGTTTTATCTCAATGGATTCAAAAATGCGGGCTTAGATGCTTTCTCGACGTGGGTGATGACGCAGGTTGATTTTCTGCAGAATCTACTCGGATATCCATCGGAAATGATTGCAGGAAAGCCGCAACAGGAAACCACGTGGTTCTTTGTGAGTGGCCAATATGTTTCGCGCATGGTTGAAGGCTGCAACGCAATTTCGGTGATGATTTTGTTTTTGGCTTTTATCTTTGCTTTTTACGAAGGATTCAAAACTTTTATATTTGCTGCATTAGGAGTCGTTTTCCTTCACATTATGAATGTTTTGCGTATCGTCGGTCTGAATATCGTACTGGTGGAGCATCCCCGATATTCTAAAATCGCCCATGATTATTTCTTCCCGGCAATTATTTACGGAAGTGTTGTGCTGCTCTGGTTAATCTGGATTAAATTTTACGCCCTAAAAGACGCTGAAAATGAAAGTACTTAACTGGATTTGGGTCGCAATGGCGGTGTTGGGTTTAATTGCGGTCAGGGTTGTAGAAAGGGAAATCTTTTATGATCCTTTTCAGGCCTTTTTTCATCTGGCCAATAAGCATGCTTCCTTTCCGGATTTTGAATGGTTCCCTTTAATTCTGAATTATTTTTTTAGGTTTTCTTTAAATTTAATTTTTTCCGCCGCCGCAGTTTATTTGATTTTTAAAAATAAAAAGTGGACTTTACAGGCGGTCGTTTTGATGGTGATTGTTTTTGCAATTACCTTTCCCATCTATCTTTACTGTATTCATACAAAATTTGAAATCGGATATCTTTTTTCTTTTTATATGAGAAGATTCGTTATTCAGCCTTTAATTTTGCTGTTGATCATTCCCTTGTTTTATTACCGTGCGCACATTCAAAAATTGAATTTGTAATGATGATAATCTTAAACAATGTTTTTTGTGAATTATTAGTTAAACCTGTGTTTAATCAGATTCATTTTTAAATCAGAGATCACAAAATTCTGTGAGCGGTTTTCAATCTTCAACCGAATGCTTTCCAACCTGCGCAATGGTTTTTGCATTCCATTCTATTTTTTTAACGAACGGTCTTTGCCGTACCGGACATTCCCACAATTCACAAATTTCGCAGGAAATAGGTTTGCAGTCATCCAAATGAAAATTAAATTCAATGGTCCTGTCTGTATTTTCACCAATCAGTTTATAGAGATCTTCCATTTCATTATGGGCTTTGCGAAGTTCGTAATACCACGGTAATGTAAGATGCGCATCGATGTGAAGTCCACTGCCATGCTGTTGGATCCTCATATTGTGAACGTCGATCCATTGTCTTTTTCGGTTTTCATTCAGGAATTTTGATAATTTTTCAAGCATTCCCAAATCGGCTTCGTCCATTATTCCGCTTAACGATTTTCGAATAATTTTGTAACCGATAAATATAATATAGGTACCGAAGAGGAGTGCTACCGCAGCATCAATCCAATACAGGCTTGTGATCTGCACTAAAATTAAACTGACTACCACTCCCAAAGTGGTGATGGTATCACTTTTCAGATGTTTCCCTGAACTTTGTAAAACGAGAGAATTTTCCTGAATGCCTTTCTTTTGAGAAATATGCCCCATTAAATAATTAATGACGGCCGTAACTGCGACAATTGCTATTCCCCAGTCTAACTGCTTTGGAATATTGCCGTGTAAAAGGGAATCTATAGACTGAACGATGATGATGATTCCGGCAAAAATAATTAATGCTCCTTCTACACCGGAAGTTACAAACTCTACCTTTCCGTGTCCGTAAGGATGCTCGATATCTTTCGGTTTTGCTGCGAGATAAAGCGAATACAATCCCATGAAAGCGGCGATGATATTCACGATACTTTCCATGGCGTCTGAGAAAACTGCATCGGAATTGGTGAAATGCCAGGCCAATAATTTCGCCACGAAAAGAAGGATGCCAACGAGGGCTACATTTCTCTGAAAAATGAAGTTGGTATTTGGAATTTGTTTATTTTCTGACATTTGAGTTTTATTATACTTATTAGGAATGTTTGATGACTCTAATCCATAAAAAATGCCCACTTGATGTGAGCATTTTATTTAGACTAATTTGTTGTGGTAGAGATATTCTGCAATCTGTACTGCATTGGTTGCGGCACCTTTCCGAAGGTTATCTGCGACAATCCAAAGGTTTAATGTTTTGGGCTGCGACAGGTCTTTTCTGATTCTTCCTACGAAAACCTCATCTTTACCTTCTGAATATAAAGGCATTGGATAAATGTTGTTTTTCACATCATCTAAGACGGTCACCCCAGGAGTTTCTGCAAGAATCGCTTTCACTTCGTCCAAATCAAAATCATTTTCGAATTCGATATTGACGCTTTCAGAATGTCCACCCTGTACGGGAACTCGAACTGCTGTTGCGGTAATATTGAAAGTGTCGTCGCCCAGAATTTTCTTGGGTTCGGTCATCAGTTTGATTTCTTCTTTGGTATAATCGTCTTCTGCAAATACATCACATTGTGGCAATGCATTTTTGAAGATTTCATACGGATAGACTTTTACAACATCTTTGTTTCCGATAACCTCCGCATTCAGCTGATCTACGGCATTCTTTCCTGTTCCTGTTACCGACTGATACGTAGAAACGATGACCCGTTTAACATCGTATTTTTGATTCAAAGGGTGTAACACCATCACCAACTGGATGGTAGAACAGTTTGGATTTGCAATGATTTTGTCTTCTTTGGTTAGAACATGAGCATTGATTTCCGGGACGATTAATTTCTTGTCCGCAACCATTCTCCAGGCAGAAGAATTATCGATGACAGTCGTTCCAACGGCTGCGAATTTCGGGGCAAATTCTAATGAAGTTGTTCCGCCTGCAGAAAACATAGCGATTTCGGGCTTTCGGTCTAAAGCGTCCTGCATGGAAACAATTTCGAATTCATTTCCTTTAAAGGTGATCTTTTTACCGATTGATTTTTCGGAGGCTACGGGAATTAATTCGGTTACCGGAAAATTTCTTTCTTCCAGAACCTTTAACATTATTTGTCCCACCATTCCGGTAGCGCCTACTACTGCTATTTTCATTAAGAATATTTGTTTTTAAATTAATTTAAGCAAAAAGGGAAGGAAACACTCTTGACCATGGGAATGCGTAGGCAAAAAATGCTACAGCAATAAGTCCCATAATAACGATTTTCATCGCAAGGGTTTCGTGTGATTTCATGTATTTATTAATGATGGTCATTAAGACAACACCGATCAGCATTGATACCGGATGTTCCACGTAAGAGAATCTTGAGGCAGCATTGCTCATTAATGTTCCTGTTTCCAACGCCCCTTTTAAGCCTGGAGAAAATACCAGCATGAAAATTCCAACGATTAACTGAACGTGAAATAAAATCATGGTAATTAAAGTGGAGGTCCGCAATAATTTTTTGATTTTTCCGGAGTAACCAAACATGGTCATCAATAATGCAACGATGAAGATAATGCCCGAAAGCAAAATTAAATAAGCAAAACCTTTGTGTGCTTCAGTAATAATCTTAAATGTGTCCATAGTAATTTTTTGTTAATGGCAAAGATAAAAAAAATCCCGACGATTGTAGCATGGTAAAGGAAAGATAAGATAGAGGTGGATACAAAAAAACTGCCTTACAAAATAAATTGTAAGGCAGTTGCTATAATTAGAAGCTTGTTTTAGAAAGAATATTTAAATCCTAACATTGCGCTCCAAGTAGTAAATCTGTTACTTGCAGGTCTGTACGGTGCATTGACAAGGTCAGCACCCGAACGTAGCATCTGGAAGGTTGGATCTGGAGAAAGGTTTCCTGATCTGCCTAACACTGCTGCGCCGTAAGAGCTAACTGTGTTATCCTGAATTCCCCAATGAGAGTTAAGTAGGTTACCAAAGTTTAAGATATCTAAACTGATTGCTACTTTGTCTCCTTTTTGAACCATATCGGTAAATAAGTTCTGTGAAATTCGAACATCAACACGGTTTAACCATGGTAGCAAGAATTCATTACGAGGAAGAATTTGACCTCTGTATGCTTCTAATCCGTTGTCAGCGATGAATTTGTCAAATGCTGCGCGTTGCTGGTCAGCCGTAAACACAGTAGTTGTACCTGATTTGATATCAGCAAACTTTACTACTTCACCAGCTTTAGGGATGTACATTAAGTCATTCGCGATACCATCACCATTCACGTCATTAGAATAGTAGTAAGAGAATCTTCCTTGGTTAGCTCCACTGTAGTAAACTCCAATTGTAGTGTTTTTAATGTTATAACTAACATTAGCAACAATTCTGTGAGGAACAGAGAAAGCTGAAATACTCAAGTCTTGCTGGTTTGGAGAATCAACAGTTGGTGATGCCTGCCAAGCTGAACTTGCACTTGATCCTGCATTTGCAGAAATCTCTTTTGCTTCAGAGAACGTGTAGAATACTGATCCTGACAATCCTTTCCAAGTTCTCATATTCGCTCCAAAAGTTGCAGAGAAAGCAGTTCCTTTAGTATCAGAGTTGGTTAAAACAGTAGCACTGTTTGCCCCAATTTTAGTATTGTACTGGTATGATGCAGTGTTGGGATAGTAAACACGATCTTGGTTGGTCATTCTTGCAGTAGATTCTTTTCTGTTTGCTCCATATTGGAATACAGAATTTACATCTTTAGTATATAGAATGTCTGTGGTCAATGTGAATACAGAGTTTGGAATTTTGTAGTCAGCGCCAAAACTTGATCTCCATACAGAAGGCATTTTGAAGTCCTGATCAACTAAAGCAAATGAAGATGGTGCACCTTCTTTAGGGCTATTGATGAATACGCTTCCTGCTCCTGCTGGTGGATTGTTTACATAATAGTAAATATCCTGAGGTTGGAAAGTTACATTTCCGATCCATCCTGCGATCTCAGCATAAGAACCCGGTTCAACAGTGTTTTGTAAAACACCTGCATTGGTTGGCATATTGGTTAACCATACAAAAGGAACACGTCCTGTAAAGATACCTGTACCTCCACGCAATGTTAAACTTTTGTCTCCGATTACATCGTAGTTGAATCCTAAACGTGGAGAAAGAGAAACTTTAGATTTTGGCCATTCACCAGAAGCGTAGTTTCTTGGGTTTCCGTTTTTATCTAATAAATTTAATGCATCAATCGATGGATTGGCTGTAAGATCATTTAAATAATTAGGAAGCTCTGCTCTTAAACCAACTGTAAAGTTGAATTTGTCGCTTAATGTAATTCTATCCTGTAAATAGGCAGAAGCCAATCCGAAATTAACTCTTGAATAAGTATCTTGGTTAGCATATGGATAAGTTAAACCAAACATAATTGGTGCAACCTCAGCCGAAGTACCTGTTTTTAAGAAGTCTTCTACAGAAGCATAACGGTAATAACCTGTTCCCATTCTTGTGTATGAGTTACCGAATTTTTGAACTTCATAAGCAATACCAGCAGTAAAGTTATTTTTACCTACGGTATAAGTTAAGTTATTGGTAAAAGAGAAGTTGTCATTCACAACATCATTTAAGTAAGAAAATAATTCTGTACCGAAACTGATGTAATTCCCTCCATTAGCAGAACCATCCCAGATATCAACAAAAGGGAAAAGCTTTTCTGAAGGAGAAGTTCTTTTATCCTGAATTTTTGAGTAGGTAAATAATAATTTATTGGAAAGACTAGAGTTGAAAGTTGAATTTAATTCAGCAGTAATAGAGCTTACCGTGTTTTCAAAACCATAATTTCCACTTTCAAAAGTCATTGCTTTATCACTTACACGTCCCCAAGAAGATCTTGGTGCTGGACCTGAAGAAGCGTTCGCTAATTGCTGTGATGTTCCTTTCAACATATTATAACGAACTGCAAACTTGTGCTTATCGCTGATGTTCCAGTCTAAACGAAGTAAAAATTTATCACCTTGTTGTTCTGCTTCATCAGCATACCCTTGGTAACGGCCAGGATTATATCCCCATCTGTTGATCAAGTGGTTTTGAACTGCAATTAGATCAGATTCTTTAACTCTTGAAATATTATTTGCAGGATCTGCAACTCCATCTTGTGAAGCGGTCCAAAGATTCGCACCTGAGGCATTTGCACCGGTAGCGGTTTCTCTTTCACCACTCAAAAAGAAGAACAATTTATTTTGTACAATTGGTCCACCTACCGTAAATCCATTCGTCATTTTCGCACCGGAAACTTTTTGAATTTCATCACCGTTAATTTTCCAACCACTCAAATCTTTTCCGGTATAATAACCATATAGTGAACCGTGGAATTTATTGGTTCCAGATTTAGTAATGGCGTTAATACCAGCACCTGTAAAACCAGATTGGGTAACGTCAAAAGGTGCAATATTTACAGAAATTTCCTGAATTGCATCTAATGAAATTGGTTGAGAATTGCCACCAGGTAATGGGCTGCTACTTAAACCGAAACCGTTATTGAAATTCGCACCGTCAATTTGAAGGTTGTTATAACGAGCATCACGACCTGCAAATGAATTTCCGTTTGCCTGCGGAGTTAATCTCGTAAAATCAGTAATACTTCTCGAAGATTGCGGAAGATCCTGAATTAGTTTTTGACCAATATTGGTTGCAGCACCAGTCTTGTTCATGTTTCTGCCCCCTGTTCCAGAAATAATTACTTCTGCGATATTTGCTGTCTTCTCACCGAATATGGGATTCAGTGCGAAAGGTTGACCTAGCTCCAAGTATACGTCTTCGTATATGATTGGCTTTTCATTACCATAAGTAACTTCTACTTTGTATGGGCCACCAACACGCATGTTGGATAAGTTAAAAACTCCTGCTGAATTTGCAGTTGCGGAATAGACCGTCCCAGAAGGCATGTGGGTCGCTTTAATTGTTGCACCAGTGATTTTCTTACCGTCGCTCATTGTGACAACACCAGACATGTTACTTGTTGTAACCTGGGCATTTACGGATCCATACCCTGCAAATGCTAAAGCAGCAACGAGAACAGTTTTCTTTAGTGGATTAAAATTCATATCAGTTAATTTTATTATACTTACTATAAAAGATTTTTGCAAAAATATCTAAATTAAATGGTACTTTCGTTAACAAATTGTTAAATTTTAAAATTTTGTTAAATTTCCTTCTATTCATAAGGGAATCAAAGCATTGGGGATTTTGTTCTCTAATAAAAGGGTTGTTGATTTATCTTTCTTTGTTTAAATGCACTTTCTCATTTCACAGCCTTCAAACTCAGGTCGATGTTCTCTGCAGAATGGGTCAGTGCACCTGCGGAAATAAAATCTACACCCGTTTGTGCAATGTCTTTCAGCATTTCCCGGGTAATGCCACCGGAAGCCTCAGTTTCACATTTCCTGCCGATTAATTTTACGGCTTCTGCCATCATTGCAACCTCCATATTGTCGAGCATGATTCTGTCGACGCCGGCTTTCAAAGCTTCTTCTACCTCTTCTAAATTTCGGGTTTCAACCTCTATCTTTAATGGCTTTTTAATCTTTTCAGTATATGCCTTTGCCATTTTTACAGCGTTGGTGATGCTTCCGTTATAATCTATATGGTTGTCTTTGAGCATGATCATGTCATACAAACCAAATCTGTGATTAGTGCCGCCACCGATGGCCACCGCCCATTTTTCGCAAAGTCTGAAATTGGGCGTTGTTTTTCTCGTGTCCAAAAGTTTCGTTTTTGTTCCCAATAACCGCGAATCCCACTCATGGGTAATGGTTGCGATACCACTCATTCGCTGCATGCAGTTCAAAACAAACCGTTCGGTAGTCAGGATAGATCTGGCGCTTCCCGTTATGTAAAAAGCAATATCGCCCGCTTTTGCAGGGTCACCATCTTTCATCAGCCGTTCTACTTTTAAGTTTTTATCAAACTGTTTGAAAATCATTTCTGCCAGTTCCACTCCGGCTAAAATACAGTCCTGTTTCACCAGGAGTTGGGCTTTCTGCTGTAGATCTTTAGGAATGGTAGCCAAAGTAGAATGGTCGCCATCTTGAATATCTTCTTCCAATGCGTTTTTAATAAAGGTCTTTAAAGCGTCTTTCGTGATGTAGAGCGGTTTTTTCATATTTTTATATTTGAAGGAATCTTCATTTTTTTTAGGTTCGGTGAAAGTTTAAATTTAGTTATTTGTTTTTAGCCACAGGTTTACCATTGCCTAACCACTCACTCCACGATCCTACGTACAGTTTGGGGATTTCAAATCCTGCATAATCCAGGGCCAGTAAAGTGTGACAAGCGGTAACTCCTGATCCGCAGTACACCGCTATTTTTTCAGATGGAATATCTTTTAAAGCTTCTGCATATTTTTCATGAAGAATTTCCGGACTTTTAAAAGTTCCGTATTCAGTAAGGTTTCCTTTAAATGGGATATTCATCGCGCCCGGAATATGCCCTGCGACATCATCGATGGGCTCCGTTTTACCGTCATAACGGTCTTTTTCACGAACATCAATAATAATATATTCAGGGTTCTCAGAATAACGTTCAATAAAATCAATATCCGCCACCGGAAGTTTCCATTCTTTTAATGAAAGTTTATCAACGGGTTCGGGTTCGACGATTCTTGAATTTAGGGGCAGTCCCATTGCTTTTGCTCTTTGTATCCCGCCGTTTAAAACCTGAACTTTTTCTACTCCTACAGATCTCAGCATCCACCAAAATCTTGCTGCGGCAATAGAAGCGTTTTTATTGTCATACACAATAATGTGGGAATCCTGGGTGATCCCCAAACGCATCAAGACTTCCGCAAATTTTTCTAAACTGGGCAACGGATGTCGTCCGCCATTTTTTATGTTTTTCGGAATTTGGGCTAAATCATTATTCAAATCCGTATAGAGCGCTCCGTCGAGATGTTCATGCAAATAGCTGTCATAAGCAGAACCACCACTTCCGGCGTCTACGATGACGACATTTTCCCGGTTCAAATCCGCTAACTCTTCAGCGTTGATAATTGGTGACAGTTTCATGGGTTTTCCCTTTTTTTTGAGTTCTTTCTCCATTCTTCCATGCTCGGAAGTCTTATTTTATAAATCGTTATTTACACCAAATCTTTATTATAAAAAGCGCCTTTGTTCTCTTTCATCATCAATGAATGCTTGATAATCAAATAGGAAATATTGGTCAGATTTCTCAGTTCCGAAAGTTTTGGCGACAGAATCGAGTAGTTGTACAGTTCATTCACAGCTTCGAAGATTTCCTGTTGTTTTCTCTTTGCCAGAGCCAAGCGGTCATTTGATCGGACGATACTTACCAAATCGCTCATCATTTCCTGCAATTGTCTGCGAAGGTAGGAAATCATCACCATCTCGTCCATCATTTTCATACCCTCTTCGTCCCATTGCGGAATTGCTTTCAAATCTTCAAAGTTGAAATCATTGATTTTTAGGAGTTCGACTGTTTTCAAAGCCGCGTTGTGACCGAAGACCAGCCCTTCCAGTAAAGAGTTTGAAGCCAGTCGGTTAGCGCCATGTAAGCCAGAATTGGTACATTCTCCTACGGCAAATAGATTTTTAATGGAACTTTGGCCGTCCATGTCGATATCGATTCCGCCCATTAAATAGTGACATGCCGGAACGATCGGAATGAGTTGGGTGAAAGGATCGATTCCTTCATCCAAACATTTCTGATAAATATTGGGAAAATGTTCGATGAATCTTTCCTGATTCATTTCGCGGCAATCAAGCCCTACATAATCATCGCCCGAAATTTTTAATTCATTATCAATGGCTCTGGCAACTATGTCCCGCGATGCTAATTCTTCGCGTTCGTCATACTTGTGCATGAATTTTGCACCATCTTTCGTTCTCAATTTTGCACCATCGCCCCGCACTGCTTCTGAAATCAAAAACAGCATTCCGTCTCTTTTGGAAAATAAAGCGGTGGGGTGAAACTGGTAATACTGCATATTCGAAATTTTCCCGCGCGCTCTGTGGACAAAGGCTATTCCGTCGCCGGTTGCGATAATCGGATTGGTGGTGTTTTTGTAAACATGACCTGCTCCGCCGGTTGCGACCAAAGTGATTTTCGCCGTAATTTTCTTTATTTCTTTATTTTTTTCATCAAGAACGTAAGCGCCGTAGCAGTCGATTTTTTCAAGATCGAAAATTTTATTGGGAACGTGATGTTGCGTAATCAAATCGATGACATAATGATGCGCCATAATTTCGATATTCGGTGATTTGTTCACCGTTGCCAATAAAGCGCGTTCTATTTCAGCGCCGGTAATATCTTTGTGATGAACAATGCGGTTTTCGGTATGTCCGCCTTCTCTGCCGAGCAAGAGGTGACCGTCTTTTTGGTCAAAATTAGTTCCCCAGTCCACAAGTTCTTTAAATCTTTCGGGACCTTCGCGAACGACCATTTTTACCACTTCAAGATTATTTTCACCATCGCCGGCTCTCATGGTGTCATCGATATGTTTCTGAAAATTATCTTTGTCGAAATCGGTTACTACGGCCAATCCGCCCTGCGCATATTTGGTGTTGCTTTCGTCTTCATCGGCTTTGGTGACGATGATTATTTTTGCCTCGGGCATTCTTTCGGATATTTTTATCGCATAAGAAAGTCCGGAGATTCCTGATCCGATGACGAGTACGTCTGCTTTTATCATGGAGTTATTTTGGTGTAATGAATGAAAATTTAGACCTTATTTTAAATAAACTTAAACAGTTTATCATTCGGTTTTCTTACTTTTTTTAAATTCTGAAATTGGTCTTCTTCCGATCGGTACCCAAGCGCTAAAGTCACTGCGACTTTTTCTTTTTCGGTATCAATCCCTAAAACAATATCGATTTTTTCCTGACTGAAGCCTTCCATCGGGCAGGTATCTACATTTTCTAAAGCCGCCGCAAACATCAGATTTCCCAAAACAATATAGCTCTGTTTATCTGCCCAAATCATCACTTCTTCTGAATCTAAATGCTGAATATGTTTGCTGATACTTTCTTTAAATGGATTTAAACTTTCCAGAGGAACTTCTCTGGTTTCTGAAATATGATTAAAATAATTGCCGATATATTCATTGCCAATATTGTTTTTCGAAACAATAACAATCAAATGCGAACATGTTGAGATTTGCGATGGATTGTAAAAGGCAGGAATGAGTTTCTGCTTCATTTCCGGACTTTGCACAATAAGGAGCCGATAAGGCTGTAGTCCCAATGAACTAGCCGAAAGTCTTGCCGCTTCAAGGATATGGAAGAGCACATCGGACGAAACTGTTTTTTCAGGATCAAATTTTTTAACCGAATATCTTTTGTTGAGTGCTTCAAGGTAATTCATCTAACAAAGATAAATAAATGAGCCGGAAGTTGGGTGGGTGAATTTCTTTAAGTGAATTTCTAAAGGTGAATTTTAAAAGTGAATGGTGAATTTCTTCGGGTCAATTTTAAAAGTGAATTTAATAAATATTAAGTTTAGAAAATTCACCATTTCACAGCAACGATACTTGACCATTAAATTGACCATTCACTGCGAAGCTAACTAACCATTCACTGCGAAGTAAATTCACGCAAAGTAATTTACCGTCAGAAAAGCCCGCCGTTCTGTTGTTTTTCGAAAAATTCATCAATTTGAAGCGGTTCTGTCTGGGTGGCTTTTACAGCAAGTTGATCACAGATTTCATTTTCGAGATGGCCTGCATGACCTTTAACCCAATGAAAAGTGGTTTGATGTGCTTTAATTAAAGGAACCATTCTTTTCCACAAATCAGGATTTTTTACATTTTTAAAACCTTTTTTAATCCAACCGAAAATCCATTTCTGATTAATCGCGTCAGAAACATATTTGCTGTCGGTGTAAATGTGAATGTCATTTTCGGTAGATTTCAGTTTTTCCAAAGCGACTATCACTGCCAACAATTCCATGCGGTTGTTGGTTGTGAGGCGAAACCCCTGCGAATATCTTTTTTCGTAATTTTTTTCGGGAACCTTCATCACGATTCCGTAACCCCCTTTTCCGGGGTTACCACTACAGGCGCCGTCGGTATAAATTTCAATTCTAAGACCCATTCCTAAAATTGAAAATCATCATCATCATCCGCATCATTCATCGACGAACCGGAAAGGTTTTGGTTGCTCGGCAAATCGAAAGCAGCACCGGGATCGATGGTTGTTTTGATTTTTTCAAAACCTCCCGGAGTATCCTGTTGTCCAAAATTCGAAGACTGGTAACCGTAGGCACCGCCTCCACCAAATAAATCAAGGTCGGCAAATTTGGCAATATTTTTATGGAAAGACATTCTCACATCTGCGGTAGCACCATTACGGTGTTTTGCGATAATCAGTTCTGCCTGGTTTTCTGTGGAGGACTCACCGCCGTCTTCATCATTGTCCCAAGTGGTGATTTTATAATATTCCGGACGGAAAATAAACGAAACAATATCGGCATCCTGCTCAATCGCTCCAGATTCCCGAAGGTCAGAAAGCATCGGTCTTTTTCCAGGTCGTGTTTCCACACTTCTTGAAAGCTGAGAAAGTGCAATAACAGGAACATTCAGCTCTTTTGCAATTGCTTTCAGGGAACGGGAGATCATTGCAATTTCCTGTTCACGATTTCCTGCTCCCCCTTTTCCGGAATTTGCGGTCATCAACTGAAGATAATCGACCATGATGATTTTTACTCCATGCTGCATGACCAATCTCCGGCATTTTGCCCGAAAATCGAATACAGAAAGGGAAGGTGTTTCGTCAATATATAAAGGAGCGTTTTCTAAAGCGGAAACATTGGAGAATAAACGTTGCCATTCTTCATCGTTCATTTGTCCTTTTCGTAATTTCTCAGAAGAAATTCCCGTTTCTGAAGCGATCATTCTGGTAATCAACTGAACGGAAGCCATCTCCAGCGAGAATAAAGCCATCGGAATATTATGTTCTACCGCAATATTTCTTGCCATAGAAAGCAGGAAAGCGGTTTTACCCATTGCCGGACGGGCCGCAATAATAATTAAATCGGAATTTTGCCAACCACCGGTTTCTTTATCAATATCTTTAAATCCGGACGGGATTCCGGAGATTCCCTCTTTGTCTTTTAAGGCTTTAATGGTTTCAATGGCCTGGCTAACCAAAGTATTCGCAGTGTCGAAACCTTTTTTAATAGTTCCGTTTGTAATTTCAAAAAAGGATTGTTCGGCTTTATCCAAAAGCTCGAAAACATCGGTAGATTCTTTATAAGAACTGTCGATCACATTGGCGGAAACATTAATCAGACTCCGCAGAATGAATTTCTCTAATATCACCCGGACATGGTACTCAATATGCGCACTGGAAGAGACTCCCATCGTTAAATCAATGATGTAATGATCTCCTCCTGCAAGTGCTAATTTATCGGTTTTCTTTAATTCCTGAATTACCGTCATTAAATCGACGGGATGATTACCTTCGAAGAGACGGACGATTACGCGGAAGATTTCCTGGTGTCTTGGGTCGTAAAAAACATCCGCGGTCAATAAATCAATGGAATAATCCAGTCCTTTTTTATCAATTAAAAAAGTGCCGATAACGAGTTTCTCGAATTCTATTGCATTGGGAGGCATTTTGCCGTCGGAAATAGAAAGTTCCTTAGCGAAATTACCATGAATTAGTGAAGATAAAGTTTCCTTTTGTGCCATATGACAAAGATAGTTTTTTTAAGTTTTTATTCCGAATATTTAATCAACAATGTCCTGGGTTTTAAGGTCAATGAGTTGTTTGTTAGTGAATTGCAGTGTTGATAAGTCGGAAATTAAACAGTTTTTATTTTGGCGAGGATTGAAACGGAAATTCTTTTTTTTGGCGCTGCCAAAGGTGCAGCAAAAAAGATTGGAGGGAAGAGCCGGACCGAATTGGTTAGAAGTTCTACACTGTTTAGTCTTAAAAAATTAATAGTTCATTTTGCGGAGTTTTGGAACGGTGGTTCCGACTAAAAGTGCGATTAAAACGGTCATGGTTCCACCAAAAACGACGGATCGAACAACGCCTAAAAGTTTGGCTGCAACGCCACTTTCGAATTGACCCATTTCGTTGCTCGACATGATGAAAATGGAATTCACGCTTAAAACCCGGCCGCGAATATGATCGGGCGTTTTCAGTTGTACAATCGTACCGCGGATGACCACCGAAATTCCATCGAGCATTCCACTGGCCACCAATAAGAAAAAGGAGAGCCAGTATAATTTAGAGAAACCGAAACCGATGATGCACAGGCCAAAACCTGCCACGGCAACGAGTAAGATTTTACCTTGATTTTTGGTTAACGGTACAAACGCCAGAGTCATGATAATACACATGGAGCCGATATCTGAAGCAGCATTCAGCAAGCCGAAACCTTCGGATCCTACATCTAAAATATCGGTAGCGAAAACCGGAATCATGGCGACGGCACCGCCAAAAAGGACGGCGAACATATCAAGGCAAAGTGCGCCCAAGATTTCTTTTGTTTTGTAAATGTAGGCGATTCCTTCGCGCATACTTTCAACCACGCCCATTGTTCGGTCGCTGTTTTCTGAAGGGTGTTTTTTCAGAAACCAAAAGAAAATGGAGGAGAAAATCATTAATCCGACAATCACGAGGATTGTTCCGGAAATATCAATCCAGTGAATAAGAAAGCCACCCAAAGCATGGCCAGAAACCGAAGCGGTAAGAAAGGTCGCCTGGTTGAGTGTGATAGCGTTCGGAAGTTGATCTTTTGAAACTATCTTTGGAATCATTGAAGGAATTATAGGGCCGATAAATGCGCGGCAAAATCCGGTACAAAAAATGACGGCATAAATAAAATAAGAAATCTGGATATTGCTGAAGTGCAGTAAACTGTGACCAAAAAAAGCGGGAACCGCCAATAAGCCGATCAGCAAAACATAAGCGTAATTGCAGATCAGCAAGAGTCTTTTCTTCTCAGAATTATCGATAACGTGGCCGGCGTATAAGGCAGTTGATACCGCAGGAATAACTTCTGACAAGCCAATCAACCCAATGGCGAAAGGATCTTTGGTTAATTTGTAAATCCACCAGCCCATCAGTGTTGCCAACATTCTGAAAGATAAGATCAGAAAAAAACGGCCGGTCATCAAGTTCCGAAATTCTGCTATTTTTAAGGTCTGAATAGGTTGCAATGAAATCATTTTGCAAAAGTAAATTTTAGGAACGAAAAATCATTTATTAATTTGCCACGAATGCACGAATTTTTTTCTATAAGTTAGTTGTTGCTTTCCAATAATTGAAATGAAGTAATGTTAAAAAAATGGAGATTCGTGAATTCGTGGCTTCCCATTTTGCATTAAGTTTTTGCCACGAATACACGAATTTTTCTTCAACAGCTTGTTCCTTTTAAATGGACCTTTTCCTATGATTGAAACGAAGTAAAAAGTGATTTAAAAAAAAATGGATTCGTGAATTCGTGGCTTCTCCTAGTGCATTAAATTTTGCCGCGAATGCACGAATTTCTCTTCAACAGCTTGTTGTTCTATTTAAAATAGGTTGTTGCGTTTTCTATGATTGAAATGAAGTAATGTTAAAAAAAATGGAGATTCGTGAATTCGTGGCTTTTAGAAACACTTAAGTTTTCCAAAAAAAATTATCTTTGAAAAATGAATTGGATTTTACTCATTATCGGCGGCTTATTTGAAACCGGCTTTGCCACTTGTCTCGGAAAAGCGCAAGAAACAACCGGAAGAGAAAGTTATTTCTGGTGGGCAGGTTTTGCAATTTCTCTTTTTCTGAGTATGTTTCTTTTATACAAGGCAATTTCTGTTGGCGCCAGTCCCATTCCTGTTGGGACAGCGTACGCTGTCTGGACGGGAATTGGTGCGGTAGGTGCTGTTTTTATGGGAATATTTATATTCGATGAGCCTGCGACTTTCTGGCGAATATTTTTTGTTTTCACTTTGATCGCTTCGGTGATTGGGCTGAAAGTGGTTTCTAATTAGGACAACATAGAAGAAGCCGTCTCAACACTTATTGAAACGGCTTCTTTTTTTATTTGTATTTTTTCTAATATGCTATTTCTTAACGATTTTTGAAGTTTCGATTAATTCGCTTCCAGAATATACTTTAACAACATAAGCAGCTTTTGGAAGTCTTTCTATATTGATCGATGTTTCAGAAGAACTGATTACCAGTTTTCCGGTCATATCAAAGATTTCAGTTTTGGAAATAGAATTCTTTTTGTTGGCCTTTAAGTTAATTACATTAACTGCTGGGTTTGGGTAGATGGAGACGTTTCTAAGATTAGAATATACATTTGTAGTACCCAACTGGTTTTCTCCTGTAATCGTGAATGCAAGCCCTTCGAAAGTTTCACCTAGCAAACTTGAAATAGTTGTCCAGGAGGTTGCTCCTTCTTCAAATAAATCAGCCTCATCGATTAGCACAGGTTCTGAGTAATTATCATTTCCTAAAGCCCAGTAGAATGTTTCATCCTCATCGTAGCCGTAATCGTAACCAAGATCAACTTTAGGCGCAAAAGCCACCCAATATTTTTTATTGGCTTTCAATGTTAGGTTTTGTCCCAATGCCTTAGTAACATCAACTTCAAAGGTGAAATCCACATCATCCGCGGAAAGGGTCGCAGCGCTATTGGTTTCGTCGATATTTATGACAGCAACCGCTGTGCTTAGATCACTTGGTTTTCCAGCGGGAAAACCGTTGTTGTCATTGAAGATATACATTTTTAATCCCAGATAATAATCTGGTAAATCACCATAGAACTGAGTTCCATAAAAAACAAATTTCTCAATTTTGGTATCGTCAGAAAGTTGAAAGTCATCTGCCGCAAAAATTTGATAATCGTCTTGATCTACCATTGATATGATTCCATTTGAGAAATCAGGTGCTTGATCAAATTTTATTTCATTTGCTTTTAAATGGGATACAAATGGTTTATGGGTCTCATTTTTGCTTGGTTTTTTAAAGCTTTTAATCTGCGCATTTGAGAATGTCATCGCTAACATCGTTCCTAAAAAATAGATTTTTTTCATTAAATATAATTTGAATTAATATTTTCAAATGTAATAAAAATTTATTAAAATATTAAATATTTTGTTAATTCGGTACTTATAAATAGGTGTTGGTGTGAGTATTTATCCGAATTTGATTGTCTGCAGAATGTTTTTTGAATTTCAGATGCTGTTGTTTTTGTCAGGATGGAAATTATTTAGAGTTAATTATTGTCCTCCGATGGCGAGCCCGAACCCCTCACCTAAAGCTCGCATTGTGTCTGCAATGATATAAGTTATGACCAAAAGACCAACGGTTCCACCGATTAAAATAACGGTTGCGCCAGTCTTATTTTGATTAATTTCTTTGATGTCCTTTTTGGAGATGGCAAGCCGCTGATCGTTTCTGGTTCCGATAATGCTGTCTTTTTCCACTGAGGTGACGTCAACAAAAAATTTACGGTCACTTTTGTCATAAACAGTATATCTCGTTCCAGCCTTGATGTTGTCGAAATTCCCCTGATCTGTGTAAACACTGTATTTCGTCGAAACACACGAAGTGCTGATCAGAAGAATTAAAAAGCAAAGAAATATTTCATCATTTAAGGTTTTTTCAAATACTAGCTCCTGTGTGTTTCAAGGAAATCGCCAATTTTGCGGTCATTAGCTAATCGTGGTATTTTATTCTGACCACCAAGCTTTCCTTCAGACCTGGCATAATCCTGAAAAGCATTTTTCTTTAATGTTGTAATTACAAGAGGTTGCAGGATTTTACCGGAAATTAAATCATTATAATATGTGTTTCTTTTCCGCATTTCATCATCCAGATTTTTTATGAAGTTTTCCAGGTTTTCGGGCTCTTTTTCAAATTCGATAAACCATTCGTGATAGGGTAAACCTTCCGTGGGATTTACTTGTGGAGCTAAATGAAACTCTGTAATCTGTGCCGGAAATTTTTCTACCGTTGCTTTTAAAGCTTCTTCTACTTCAAAAGCAATCACGTGTTCGCCAAAAGCAGATGTGAAATGTTTTGTTCTCCCCGATACCAAAATCCGGTAAGGATCCTTAGAAATAAACCGTACAACATCGCCGATGGAATACGCCCAAAGTCCCGAATTTGTCGTTAAAATCAAAGCGTAATCTTTATGAAGTTCGATCTCTTTTAAAGTCAGTCTTTTCGCCTCTGGTTTCCCGTATTCTTCCAGCGGGACAAATTCATAGAAAATTCCGTGGTTGGTGAGCAGCAGTAGGCCTTCTTTTTCAAAATTATCCTGAAACGCAAAAAATCCTTCACTTGCGGGGAAAGTCTGCAAAGTATCCACAGGTTTTCCCAGAAGTTCATTCATTTTTTCGCGGTACGGTTCATAATTGACGCCGCCGGTAATAATGAGCTGAAGATTGGGGAAAAGTTCTGTAATTTTTTTTCCGTTCCGTTCGATCAGTTTTTCAAAATACATAATCAGCCAAGGCGGAATTCCCGAAATCAAAGTCATGTTTTCCTTTTCAGTTTCTTTTACGATTTCGTCAACTTTGGTTTCCCAGTCTTCGATGAGGTTTGTTTTTAAACTCGGCAGGCGGTTTTTCTGTAAATAAGATGGAATGTGATGTGCAACAATTCCGGAAAGTCTGCCGGTTTTAATTCCATTGATTTCTTCCAATTCAGGACTTCCCTGCAAAAAAATCATTTTTCCGGTAACGAAATCAGCATTGTTTTTTTGTGCGATATAATGAAAAATCGCGCTTTGTGCTGCCGCGATTTGGTAAGGCATTCCTTCTTTTGAAATGGGAATGTATTTGGATCCCGATGTCGTGCCAGAAGTTTTAGCGAAATATTCCGGCGTATCGGTCCAGAGAATCTGTCGCTGGCCTTTTTTTACTTTTTCGATATAAGGTTTTAAGTCTTCATAATCAGCAATTTGTACGTGCGACTGGAAGTCTTGAATGCTTTTTATATTTTCAAACTGATGGGTTCTTCCAAACAGGGTTTTCTCAGCAGTTTTTACCAGAGAAAGTAAAAGTTCTTCCTGGTTTTTAACTGAATTTGCTTTAAAGGATTGGGTTCCTTTAACGTGATTTTTTGCCCAGATTAAAGCAATGTTTTTCTTAATGAAATTGATCATAACGCAAATTTAAAGCATTTTAGAAATAAACCTTTAGTATAAAGAAAAATTACGCACCGAACTTCTGTTTTAAAAATTATAGCGGTATCCCAATCCTAAACTCAGGAAGGTAGAGCGGTTATAAAACTTCTTGGTTTCTGGATTTTCATTGTAAACATTCCCGAAATAAACATTGACTTTCGCTGCGACAAAGACCTGTTGATAACCCTCGCGATCCAATGCATATAAAGCTTTTCCGCCAAGATTAAAGCCAGTTGCATTCTCTTTTAATTTTTGATTTTCGGCGTCAACTAATAAATTAGTTTGGCGGTAATAGCTGAATCCCGCCATTTCTTCAATTGAAAAATCCTCGGAAATAATTTCGCGGTGCGTCAGGTACAAATCGATATTGGTGATGGTTGGTGAGCCGATATTTCCGTAACGGTTTTGTTCGCCGTATTTCACATTAGAAAACAGCACATTGTAATCTAATCCAATTCCGAAATTAATGGGAGTCATCAAGTTTCCCCCAAAACCGAAACCGTAAAAAGGCATGAGTAATTTTGCCAAATGATTATTGCCAAAGGGTTTCATTACAATCATTTTGGTTTCGATATTAGAAACAACATCCAGTTTGTTTGTTTTTTGCTGGCCGAAAATTAAAGTTGAAATTCCGAAAAAAAGCAGAAATGTAATTCTCATCATTTCAGGTTTATGTCATTGAAAATAATATACGTAGTCCCAGATGGGATAAGGATTTCCAAAGAATCGGAAGAAATCGTACAGCCTGGTTTTGAGGAAGAAAATGATTTTATTTTTTCATTTAAAACCAAGGAAAACGAATCCGAAAGCAGCGGACCTGAAACATTAAATTGGCCTGAGCCGGTCGGCATGGTTTCGCCGATGTTTTTTTCATCGCTTTTAATAATTATTTTTATTTTATTGAAGTCGGATTGAGATCCGGTGATTTTTCCTTCCACATAAGCTCGGGAATTGTTTCTGTTTTCCGAGGTACAACCCACAAAAAGGCAGAGTGAAAAAAGAAGGATCATTGCAAAAAAACGCTGCATAAATTTTTTATTAAAGATATAAAAAAGCCCCGAAATAAATTCCGGGGCTCAACGTATTCAAACTGTATTATTTTGTTTTGTATCTTTTATCAGGCGTTCCGTCTTTTTTCAGATGGGCATTGGCTTTGTATCTTCTGTCAGGCGTTCCGTCTTTTTTCATTTTTACTGCAGAGGTCTTTGCGGCCGGTTTTTCTGCTGTTGCAGATTTTGCGACTGCTTCTTTTTTTGCAGTTTCCATTTTCTCTGATTTAGCAGGAGCCATTTTTGCAGTTGATTTTGGCGTCACCTGTTGAGCATTTGCAAGTCCAAGGGCTACCACCAAAGACAATGCGGCTAATAGTTTTTTCATTTGTATATGTTTTAAATGCTTGATATAATGTTTTTTAACGATATAAAATTAAATAATTTACCGTACCGAAAATTTCTTCCGAATAACTTTAACCAAACTTTAACACATCTTTATCAGTGCTGAAATTTTTTAGTCTCATCGTGAACCACACAAAGATTTTTATTTGCAAATTTGTTGTTTTACTCACTTTTTAGGACAAAAGGAAGTTACAGCGAAACGTAGAAGAAATATATTTTTAGTACTAATTACGGATATGCATTATCTAAACCTTTCAAAAAAAAACTGTTTCAATCAAATGAAACAGTCGGTGTGAAAATAAGTGATATAATTTATCTCGTGCAGTTTGCAGTCCAGGTTTTCCCGTTAGCGGTATATAAAATTTTCAACTCATTATTATCAATTCTAATGTAAGAGGTGGTTGTTCCTCCTACCATCACCAAAACATGGTCACCTTCTTTTTTGAATTCAACACCATTCAGATCAGGAATCCCATCAGAAAACCGGAAATTGTATTTTGTACCACTTGCAATTTTGGTTACGAAAACACTTCCGCCGTCTTTGGATATGGTTGAATTTCCATCGTTGTAAGAAATGCTGCCTTTGTAAGTTCCGGCGAAAAAGTCGTTGTCTGCCGGGTCGTCATCACTTCTGCAGGAAGTAAACGCAAATAAAGAGAATGCAACAACGAATAATCCGAGAAATCTAAATGCTCTTTCAACAGTTGTCTTTCTTTCGTTTTTTAAATTTTTCGATTTCATAATTTTTTATTTTAAGTTAAGTTCAACACCAGCCAAACTTTATGCCGGGCTTTTTTCAGCACCCAAGTTTTAGGAAAATATTAAGAGTTTTTAGAAGTATTTAAAACCTTTATGCGGAATACGACCGATCATAAAGGGTAATTTTACCTCTGGATTTAATAAACAAATAATCCTTAAATTTGTACTTTCAAACGATTTCGGAACAATCCCGAAATCGCTTTTCCCGTTTTAGACCTTCTCATTTTAAAGACGGGTTTTACCGTCAGAACATTTATGCAGTTAAAAAATATCACCGATACATTTCTCCCACAGCTTCTTCATTTAGGATTTGGAAAAGAGCTGTTTATGCAGCTCGAGCAGAATAAACATCTTACGGTAAAGTCATTTGCCGGTTCTTCGCCAGCGGTTTTTGCCGCAGAATTATTTCTGATTAAAAAGAAATCGCTTTTGTTTCTGACCGATGACAAAGAAGATGCGTTGTACATCACTTCAGAATTAGAGGATTTGCTGGGTAAAGAAAATGTACTTTATTTCCCGCCGACTCATTTGGAGCCTTATCAGATTGAGAAAACTCAAAATGCGAATTTGGTTTTAAGAACCGAAGTTTTGAGTAGAATTCATAACGATAAAAAGCCAAAAGTCATGATCGCGCCATTTGGGTCTTTAGCTGAAAAAGTGATGAAGAAGGTTGATTTCAAAGCGATTTCTCACACGATCAAAACGGGCGATCAGCTGGATTTTAATTTTACTGAGGAATTACTGCATCAGTTTAATTTCAATCATACCGATTTTGTTTCCGAACCTGGCGAGTTTTCTGTGAGAGGAGGAATTGTCGACGTTTTTTCCTATTCCAATGAAGAGCCCTACAGGATTACTTTTTTCGGAAATGAAGTGGAAAGCATTAAGACTTTTGATATCGAAACACAGCTGTCCAAAGAGAAAGTAAGAGAATTTCAGTTGGTTTCGAATATGAATTTTTCAGCGCAGGGAACGAAGGTTTCTTTGTTTGATTTGGCACCGAAAGATTTAGTTGTAATCACCAAAAATGCTTTTGCAGGATTTAATATAATTAAAAATTTCTATGCAAAAGCAGAAGAAAAGTTTGGAACATTAGGAACTGAAATCAGACATCTGACGCCAGAACAGCTTTTTGTTTCCGGAGAAGATTTCGCTAAAGATATCAATCAATTTGAATGGATCGATTTTACTTTACAGGAAGTGAAGGGAAGTGATGCCGCAATTGTGCAGTTGAATCAAACGCCACAACCGGGTTTTCATAAAAAGTTTGAATTGTTACTTGAGGATTTAGAAGAAAAACAAAATGATGGTTTTGAAACCTGGATTTCATTTTCCACGGAAAAACAGAAAGAACGGCTGGAGTCTATTTTTGAGGATTTGTCAGCACATAAATCGGGTTCAGAAAACAATGAAGCTTTCCTTGGCGAAAAAACCAAAACTTTATTCAAATCTTTTAAATCAGAACTTCACGAAGGTTTTGTGGATTTGGACCATAAAATTTCAGTTTACACCGATCACCAGATTTTTGACCGTTACCAGAGATTTAAAGCCAAAAATGCATTTGCAAAATCTGAACAGATTACGCTGAAAGATTTAATGCAGATGAAAGTGGGCGATTATGTCACGCATATCGATCATGGAATCGGAAAATTCATGGGTTTGGTGAAGGTGAATAATAACGGAAAAGTGCAGGAATGTTTTAAACTGACTTATAAAAATGGAGATTTGCTTTATGTGAGTATTCACTCCTTAAATAAGATTTCAAAATATAATGGTCCGGACGGACGGGAAATCGTGTTGTCGAAACTCGGGTCGCCAGCCTGGAAAGCTTTAAAACAAAAAACAAAAGCGAAAGTAAAACAGATCGCTTTCGACCTGATCCGTTTATATGCACAGCGGAAAACGGCCAAAGGTTTTGCCTTTACGCCGGATTCGTATTTGCAGAATGAACTGGAAGCCAGCTTTATTTACGAAGATACGCCCGATCAGGAAAAAGCAACGGTCGATGTGAAAACGGACATGGAAAATGATACCGTAATGGATCGTTTGATTTGTGGTGATGTAGGTTTCGGGAAAACAGAAATTGCAATTAGAGCTGCATTTAAAGCTGCGACTGACGGAAAACAAGTGGCGATTTTAGTGCCGACCACGATTTTGGCTTTCCAACATTACCGGAGTTTTACCGAAAGATTGAAGGATTTCCCCGTGACCATTTCTTATATGAACCGTTTCCGCACGGCAAAACAAAAAGCGGAAACGCTGGAAGGATTGAAATCGGGTAAAATTGATATTGTGATCGGAACCCATCAATTGGTTGGGAGCAGCGTTAAATTTAAAGATTTAGGACTTTTAATTATTGATGAAGAGCACAAGTTCGGAGTTGCAGTTAAAGACAAATTGAAAACAATAAAAAGTAATGTGGATACTTTAACATTGACAGCGACGCCAATTCCCCGGACTTTACAGTTTTCACTGATGGCGGCCAGAGATTTATCAGTCATTAAAACACCACCGCCAAACCGTCAGCCTGTTGAAACGCAGATTGTTGGTTTTGATGAAGAAATAATCAGGGATGCCATTTCTTATGAACTTCAAAGAGATGGACAAGTTTATTTCATTAATAACAGAATTGAAAACCTGAAAGATATTGCGGGCTTGATTCAGCGTTTGGTTCCCGATGCGAAAGTAATTACAGGCCACGGACAAATGGACGGCAAACAACTGGAACGGAATGTTCTGGATTTTATGGAAGGCAAATATGACGTTTTGGTTTCAACGACGATTATTGAAAGTGGAGTGGATGTGCCGAATGCGAATACGATTTTCATTAATGATGCCCAGCGTTTTGGGATGGCAGATATTCACCAGATGCGCGGTCGGGTCGGGCGAAGCAATCGCAAAGCTTTTTGTTTTCTGATTACGCCTCCGTTTGATATGGTGACCAATGACGCGCGGAAAAGACTGGAAGCGATCGAACAGTTTTCGGATTTGGGAAGCGGTTTCCAGATCGCGATGAAAGACTTGGAAATTCGCGGTGCCGGGGATTTGTTAGGAGGTGAACAAAGTGGTTTCATTAATGAAATGGGTTTTGATACTTATCAGAAAATCATGCAGGAAGCTTTGGAGGAATTGCAGAATGATGAGGAATTCGAAGATTTATTTGATAATGAAGAAGACCGTAAAAAACTATTCAAATCGAGCAAAGAAGTGAATATCGATACGGATTTGGAACTGATGTTGCCGGATTCTTACGTTCAGAGTATTGAAGAACGGTTATCGCTGTATCAAAAATTAGCAGAAATAGAAAGCAAAGAAGAATTGCAGAAATTAGAAAGTGAATTAATCGACCGTTTTGGAGCTTTGCCCGCTGAAGCGATCAATCTTCTGAAATCGGTAGAACTAAAATGGATTGCCGCGGAAATTGGTTTTGATAAAATCGTGGTGAAAAACGGGGTTTTCCTCGGGTATTTTCCATCCAATCCTCAGGATAAGTTTTATCAGAGTGAAAAATTCAGGAACATTATTTCTTATTTGTCAAAGAATCCGAAAGAAGCGACTTTGAAGGAAAAAGTCAGCAAGGAAGGAAATCAACTCATGATGAGAAAAGAAAATGTACAGAATGTAGATGAAGTTAATGGCGTTTTGGAAAGGATATTAGGAATTAATTAATAATTTTAGAAAAATTAGAAATGAAGAAACTTATTTTACTCTTCTTATTTCTGTTCTCGGTAAAAATTTTTGCGTGTAAATGTGGGAATTCTGGTGAGGTTGGAATTCAATACCAAAATGCAGATTTCGTTGGTGAAATAGAAATCACCAAAATTTATGGTAATAATTTGAAAAGCAGGATATATAAAGCGGATGTTTCTGTTTTGAAAATTTATAAAGGTAAATCGTTCGGAACTGTAGAAATTTCTGGACTGATTAATGATATCCAAAGCGCAGCATGTGAAGTTGATTTAAAAGTAGGCGAAAAATATTTAGTTTATCTTTCTAAGAATGATGGAGATAATGTAATTTCGATGACAACAAACAGAAAATCTCTTGGTTCTGAAAAATATACGATTTCTGCATGTACTCCAAAAACATTTATTTCTGATGTAACTGACCAAAAGCTGAAAACTGAAAGACAAGTTGATGAATTTTTAAGCAAAAGCAAAGAAAAATTGAATCAGGTTTTCTTTTTAGATGAGTCAGTAAGCGAAAATTCAAAAGGTGATTTTAAAGATTATGAAATATCAGATGCTAAAAATAAGTTTGCAGTTTATAAGTTAAAGGTTAATGAAAAGTCGAAAATTGATCATATTGAAGCAGTACAGAATTTTGAAAGTTCGAAAGACTTAGAAATTATGAATTTAATGAAGAAAAATTTTGTCATAGGAAAAGATTTTTTTTCGGAAGTTAGAAATGAAGAAGTATTGCTAATGCTTTTCTACAGACCGGAAAATAAAGGGTCAGATTATGCGGATACTCTTTCGGGTGAATTGAAGTAAAAACTTATTGTTTTAAAGTGTTTAGGGAAATAAATCGATTCATATAATTTCTAAAAAAAGAGTACTTTTGCTAAAATCAATTTTAATAATGAAAAAGCTTTTCGGATTTTTAAGTTTTGTTTTCAGTTTAGCTATTTTGTTTTCCTGCGAACCGGGTCGTGATGAAAATGGCGATTTGCTTTTTGGGGTCAATAATCCGGGTGAAACAGGTGGCGGCGGTGGACCAACCGGCGTTGTGAAGCAGTTGAAATCGGTTACTTCAAAAGAAGATACTGGCGAAACCATAACTTATAATTACAGCTATTTATTGGGAAAACTGGTCAATGTGAAAACGAGTGATAACTCTATTTCTTACAGTTTGTCTTATGATAATAACACTGTTAATAAAATAACAATTGTACAGAAAGAAGGATCGGTAATCACCACCACCGATTATGCAGTTACCTATAATAACGGAAAATTTGTTGAAGCAAAGGGAACCGGTAAAGAAGATACAGGGAATTCTTTTACCAATACCATCACTGCAAATTATACCAATAATAAGGTATCGAAAATTTCATCAAAAATGGTAGGGATTGATACCGCGGATCCCAATATTACTTACGATATGTTTACGCTACAGAGTGATATCACTTATGCCGGAAATAATATTTCTACATGGAAGTTTTCCACCATATTTCCTGCAACTCCGCCGGTTAGCATTCCGCCGATTGTCATTTCGAGTGTGTTGAGTGACTATGATACCAAAATCAATCCTTTTAATACTTTGCCAGAAGCTTATAATATTGTAAGTTCTCTCTACGGATTTGACAGTTTTGCGGTGATTGGTTTTTCAGCAAACAACTACAGAAAAGTTACGGTGGAAGGACAGTCGTTAACCTATGTTTACACTTATGATGCAGACGGTTATCCGACAAAGGCTGTTGCTTCCGGTAATCTGGGAACTTTAACATTTCAATACCAATAAAATTTCAACATGAAATACCTGATCGTAGGTCTCGGCAACAAAGGAGATGAATATACTGAAACCCGGCATAATGTCGGGTTTAAAGTTGCGGAGAAAATTGCCGAAACCATTGATGCTCCTTTTAAATCCTCCAACTTCGGCTTGCTTGCAGAAGGTAAATATAAGGGAAGAAAAGTCTTTATCCTGAAACCGGATACCTATATGAATCTTTCAGGAAATGCGGTAAAATTCTGGTTGCAAAAAGAGAATATTCCGGTGGAAAATTTAATGATTGTTACCGATGATCTGTCTTTGCCATTCGGAACATTAAGAATGAAAATGAAAGGTTCTGATGCCGGTCATAATGGGCTGAAAAGCATTCAGGAGCAGTTACAGACACAGAATTATCCACGATTAAGATTTGGGATTTCTGCCGAGTTTAGCGAAGGAAAACAAGTGGATTACGTTCTTGGAAAATGGGAAGGCGAAGAAAAAGAAAAACTTCCCGAGAGAATCGAGAAGTTTTCTAAAGCGTGTTTGTCCTTTGTATTTGCCGGAATTCAGAATGCGATGACGGCCTTCAACGGGAAATAATTTCAGAATGGCGCACAGATTCTATAGATTTTCAAAGATTTTTTTAATGATGATCTGTGAAATCCGTGCGCAATATAAGAATGAGTTAGATGCAAATAAACGCTATTTTTTCTTCCGGCTCATCACCCAATCCGAATTGGTGAGATTATAAATCTTCTGAATATCTTTCAGAATCTTCTCAAAATCAATTTCCAGGTCGATGATTTTTCCTGTTGCCATATCGAAAACCCAACCGTGAACGATAGGATATTCGTCTAAAATATATTCCTCCTGAACCGATGCCATTTTGATAACGTTGATACACTGTTCCTGCACATTCAGTTCGACCAAACGGTCGTAGCGTTTTTGCTCATCTTCAATGGCATCCAGTTCTGCCTGATGTAACCGGTAAACATCGCGAATTGTTCTCAGCCATGGATTCAAAAGACCCAGATCCTGCGGTGTCATTGCCGCTTTAATTCCACCACAACCGTAATGGCCGCAAACGATAATATGTTTCACTTGCAAATGTTCAACTGCATACTGGATGACTGCGGTAGAGCTCATGTCTAAAGTGTTCACGACATTGGCGATATTTCGGTGAACAAAAAGTTCGCCCGGTTTCATGCCCATCATTTCTTCTGCAGAAACACGACTGTCAGAACATCCGATATATAAATACTCTGGAGTTTGCGTTGCAGAAAGTGTTTTAAAAAAATCTGGATTTTCTGCCAGTTGTGCTTCCATCCATTTTTTATTATTTTCGAATAGTTTTTCGTAGGATTTTTTCATGCCATAATATTTCGGAGTAAAAGGATTTTTCGCTTTTTGAAAGTAGGTTAATTACCGTTGTAAAAATATGTACTAAAAATTAAATATAAAAGAATTAATATAAATTATTCGGACTGGTGTCACATGATCTTAATGCCATCTTCGGTTTCAGAGTTGAAAAATGCTGTTTAATCCCTGAACTACCAGATTTTCCATCCTATGAAAAAAGAGTGCATCAAAAAGCATTTTTTTTATCTGAAGCAAATTCGTTTTAAAACTTTTTGGGCAGTATAAAATTTAGGAAACTGATAGGAAAACTAATAAGGAAGATGATTTCGATTTAAAATTTAAAAACCAATCTCTGTAACAATGTTGGTTTTATTTTATACTTATTACAAAATAAACTCATGAAATTTAAATTTTTAGGGGCACTGGTCATATTTGCAATCACAGTTTCTGTGAATTCATTTGCTCAAGAGGTGCCAAAATACAGTTATACCGAAGCTTTTAAACCATTTTTCTACCAGAATAATGGTACAGAAGCCCGCTCGGCAAGTGGGCAACCCGGTCACCATTATTGGCAGAACAGCGCTGATTATGTTTTGAATGCATCTTTAAATGAAGCGAAAAATGAAATTTCAGGATCTGCTGAAATTACTTATACGAACAATAGTTTTGATAATTTGAGTTTTCTTTGGCTGCAGCTGGATCAGAATTTATTTAAAAAAGATTCCCGTGGAAATGCCGTTATTCCCATGGCAGGAAGCAGAAACGGCGCACACGGTGAAGATCTCGACGGCGGTTACACGATAAAATCAGTGGAGATTCTTTCGGCAAACGGAAAGAAATTAAAAATAAATCCCACTTACACGATTTCAGATACCAGAATGCAGATTGATCTTCCGCAGGATCTGAAAGCAAAAGGAGGGATGGTGAAGTTGATCGTTCATTATTCTTTTGTTTCTCCGCGTTATGGTTCAGACAGAATGGGAGTTGAGGCTACGAAAAACGGTAAGATATTCACGGTTGCACAATGGTTTCCAAGAATGTGTGTTTATGATGACCAGATGGGCTGGAATACTTTGCCGTATTTAGGAGCGGGCGAATTTTATCTGGAATACGGAAATATCACCGCAAATTTAACAGTTCCTTCCAATCATTATGTCGTAGCTTCCGGAGAATTATTAAATCCGAAAGAAGTTTATACCAGCGATCAAAATAAAAAATGGGCGGATGCAGGAAACAGCGATAAAACGGTAATCATCCGTTCAGCAGCAGAAGTAAATTCTGCACCAAAAACGGCAACTTCCACCAAAACCTGGAAATTTAAAATAGAAAACACCCGTGATTTTGCCTGGGCTTCGTCGCCTGCGTTTATTTTAGATGCTGCAAAAATTAATTTACCAAGTGGGAAAAAATCTTTGGCAATTTCTGCGTATCCTGTGGAAAGTGACGGAAGTGCAGCTTGGGGAAGATCGACCGAATATACCAAAACTTCCATCGAAAATTATTCAAAACGATGGTATGAATACACCTATCCGAATGCGGTAAATGTTGCAGGAAATGAAGGCGGAATGGAGTATCCGGGAATCGTATTCTGTCACATGGATTCCAAAGGTGCCGATTTATGGGGCGTTACCGATCATGAATTCGGTCATAACTGGTTTCCGATGATTGTCGGTTCCAACGAAAGACTCTACGCCTGGATGGATGAGGGTTTGAATACATTCATCAATTCGGTTTCCGAAAAAGATTTTAATAATGGAGAATACTACCAGGCGAAACCTCTTCAGTCGATGTCATCTGCTTTTTACAGTGAAAACATGGAGCCTGTAATGACGGCACCGGACAATTTGAAAGAAAGAAATCTTGGTTATTTAGGTTACTACAAACCAAGTGCAGGAATGCAAATGTTGCGTGAAAATATTTTGGGTGAAGAACGTTTTGATAAAGCCCTTCGCGAATATATCAGGAGATGGGCTTTTAAACATCCGACTCCGGATGATTTTTTCAGAACAGTCGAAAATGTTTCCGGCGAAGAGTTGAACTGGTTTTGGCGAGGTTGGTTTTTAAACAAATGGAAAATTGATCAGGCTGTAAAAAGTGCGAAATACATTAATGGTGATTTTACTAAAGGGGTAATTATTAAAATTGAAAACATCGGACAGTTGCCGATGCCGGTAAATATGGATATCACGTTTAAAGATGGAACTGTTCAGAATGTAAAACTGCCCGTAGAAATTTGGAAACGAAACTCAGAATGGTCTTTCGAAGTTCCGACGAAAAAGGAAATAGTTTCTGTTCAGCTGAATCCAAAAGGAAGTGTGCCAGATGCTAATCCCGCCGATAATATTTTAAAAATGGATAATAAACCGGCAGAAAAAATTTCTTTAACTGATTATGAAGGAAGTTTTTCGAGCAAACAGATCCCTTTGAAAATAGTATTAAAGTCAGATGGAAATAATTTAACAGCCCAGGCAACCGGCCAAACTCCATTTCCATTAGCGTATGAAGGCGACAATAAATTCAGTTTTGAACTGGCAGGAATTGAGCTGGACTTCGCGAAAGACAAGAGAAGTTTCACCCTTATCCAAGGCGGGCAAAAATTTGAATTTACGAAAGAATAAAAAGTTATAATTTTTCAATAACTGAAAACCGTCCTGCGAATTTTTTTGTGGGACGGTTTTTTTGTTTCTCTGGATCAGTATCAAAACTTGGGGACTAAGCAAAAATTTTGGATAATCTGAAAATGATACAGTCCTTAGTCAGCAATCGGATTTCTGTGCGGGAGCTAAAAAGATATTGGAGCTTCGCAAACTATACCCATTTCTCCACATAACCAAAGTGTACTCATCCCCATACCAACCCCTGGCTTATGCTGACTGTATGCTGACTCTTATCATTGATTCAGGATGTGAATATCGGTATTCGGAGAATAATTGAAGGTCTGGCTCCTCTTTATTGGTTGTTTAGATCAGCAGGAATTTAAGAAGTTAACATTCTTCAAAATTAAATATTTATATCTTTCTCCCCAAGTTTTTGTTGTTTCTCTTTCAGGCTATTACTCCAAAAAATAACGCTCTGATTTCTCAGAGCGTTATATCAAAATTTGTAGACCCACAGGGATTCGAACCCCAACTGGCGGTACCAAAAACCGAAGTGCTACCGTTACACCATGGGTCTGTCTTTATTTTGGTGGTGCAAATCTAGAAAAATTTTTCTTATCGAACAATTATTTTTCAAAAACTTTTTAAAAAAAGTGAACTTTATTTTTTTTAGGCATTTTTTTCAAATTTTAAATTCGTATTTTTGAAAAAATAATTTTACAAATGAGCAGTATCGAAGATAAGAAAAAAGCACTGGCTTTGGTGCTTGAGAAACTAGATAAAACCTACGGAAAAGGAACCGTGATGACTTTGGGAGACGCTTCCGCGGATACTTCTATTGAAGTGATCCCCTCTGGTTCATTAGGATTGGATTTAGCTTTAGGAGTGGGCGGTTACCCGAGAGGAAGAGTCATTGAAATTTATGGCCCTGAATCTTCCGGTAAAACCACCTTAACTTTACACGCCATTGCAGAAGCGCAAAAATTGGGAGGCATCGCCGCATTTATTGATGCAGAGCACGCCTTCGACCGTCATTACGCATCTAAGTTGGGAATTAACTTAGATGATCTTATTATTTCACAACCGGATAATGGGGAGCAGGCGTTAGAAATTGCGGATAATTTAATCCGTTCCGGCGCTGTGGATATCGTAGTGATCGACTCTGTAGCAGCCTTGACGCCAAAAGCGGAGATCGAAGGTGAAATGGGCGACTCCAAAATGGGGCTTCACGCAAGATTGATGTCACAGGCTTTAAGAAAGCTAACAGGGACTATTTCCAAAACAAAATGTACCGTAATCTTCATTAACCAGTTGAGAGAGAAAATTGGAGTGATGTTCGGAAACCCTGAAACCACTACAGGTGGAAATGCCTTGAAGTTTTATGCATCCGTAAGGATTGATATCAGAAAAGCAAGTGCGCCGATTAAAACAGGTGATGAAGCGGTTGGAAGCCGTGTGAAAGTGAAGATTGTGAAAAATAAAGTAGCACCTCCATTCAAAATTGCTGAATTCGATATCATGTACGGTGAAGGTGTTTCTAAAACCGGTGAGATTTTGGACGCGTCAGTGGAGATGGGAATTGTGAAGAAAAGCGGATCCTGGTTCAGCTATGGTGATACCAAATTAGGTCAGGGGCGTGATGCGGTAAGAGATATGTTGAAAGACAATCCTGAACTTGCAGAGGAACTGGAAGGAAAAATCCGGGAGGAGATTAAAAATAAGAAAGGTTAGTTAGACTTCAGACGGTAGACTAATAGAGGCAATAGATAATAGACCCCGAATCTTTCGATGATTAAAGACAGCAATTTTTGCTGTCTTTTTTGTGAATGTGAACAACGGAATAATTGTGTGAAAATTATTTTCTTCAATAGAGGCGGGCTTTAGCTAATATTTATTCCAAGGTTTTTAAAAATTTTTGGTAATTTTTTTTAAATCCTTTCTTCTTAATGAAATCCCGCGCTGCAATAGGGATAGAAACGTAAACCCCGCAGAAAGCGTGGGGAAAGAAATGGCTCGAGGAGTTGCAGTGGATAGCCCGACCCGAGCGGTGGGAAAGCTTTGGCGAGGGGATTGCCCAAAAAAAATTGACAATGTGTCACTTTGAGGAGATTGGTGTTTTTTTTGAGACCTGAACTGCATAATTTAAAAATCAATTAACATGACAAAAGGAAATATTAATGTATCGGTGGAAAATATTTTTCCCTTAATTAAAAAGTTTTTGTACAGCGATCACGAAATATTTTTACGTGAACTGATTTCTAATGCGACGGATGCGACCTTAAAACTGAAACATCTGACAAGCATTGGTGAAATTAAAACCGATTACGGACAACCGAAAATCGAAGTTAAAATTGATAAAGAAGCAAAAACACTCCGAATTATCGATCAGGGAATTGGGATGACCGCGGAGGAAGTTGAGAAATACATCAACCAGGTCGCTTTTTCGGGTGCTGAAGAATTTTTGGAAAAGTATAAAGATTCAGCGAAAGATTCGGGAATTATCGGTCATTTTGGTCTTGGATTTTACTCTGCATTTATGGTCGCAGAAAAAGTAGAAATCGTTACCAAATCCTACAAAGAAGAACCGGCGGTTCGTTGGATTTGCGACGGAAGTCCGCAATTTACTTTAGAAGAAGCGACTGATAAAACCGACAGAGGAACGGAAATCATTCTTCACATTGCTGATGATTCTACCGAGTTTTTAGAAGAGTCCAGAATCCGTGAACTGTTATTGAAGTATAACAAATTTATGCCTGTTCCGATTAAATTTGGAATGAGAAAAGAAACTTTGCCTTTGCCGGAAGGTGCTGCGGAAGACGCAAAACCAGAAACGGTAGAAGTCGATAATATCATCAATAATCCAACTCCCGCCTGGACCAAAGCGCCAAGCGAACTGAGTGACGCGGATTACAAAGAATTCTACCACGAGCTGTATCCAATGCAGTTTGAGGAGCCTTTGTTTAATATTCATTTGAATGTTGATTATCCGTTTAATTTAACAGGAATTCTTTATTTTCCGAAATTAACCAACGGTTTAAATATTGAGAAAGATAAAATTCAGTTATACCAAAATCAGGTTTATGTAACTGATGAGGTGAAAGGAATTGTACCTGATTTTTTAATGCTGTTGCGCGGGGTCATCGATTCTCCGGATATTCCGTTGAACGTTTCCCGTTCTTATTTGCAGGCCGACGGTGCGGTGAAGAAAATTTCTTCGTATATCACCAAAAAAGTAGCCGACAAAATGGTTTCTTTATTTAATGAAAACCGCGAAGATTACGAGAAAAAATGGAACGACATCAAAATCGTGATCGAATATGGAATGATTTCCGAAGATAAATTCTTTGATAAGTCCGACAAGTTTGCGCTGTATCAAACAACCGACGGAAAATATTATCTGTGGTCTGAACTGGAAGAAAAAGTAAAACCAATGCAAACGGATAAAGATGGAAACTTCGTTATTTTGTATGCGACAAATGCTGATGAACAGCATGGTTACATTAAGTCTGCAAACGATAAGGGTTATGAAGTGTTGCTTTTGGATTCGCCGATTGTTCCGCATTTGATTCAGAAATTAGAGCAGTCGAAAGACAAAATTTCTTTTGCGAGGGTTGATGCGGATCACATCAATAATTTAATTAAAAAAGAAGATGCCGCAATTTCCAAATTGAATGAAACTGAAAAAGAATCTTTGAAGAAAAACATCGAAGAAGCCGTAAACGACAAGAAATTCTCTGTTCAGGTGGAAGATTTGGACAGCTCGGAAGCTCCGTTTTTAATTACACAACCGGAATTCATGCGCAGAATGAAAGACATGCAGGCGACCGGCGGTGGCGGAATGTTCGGAATGAGCGGTTTCCCCGAAATGTATAATTTAGTCGTGAATTCCAACAGTGAATTGGCTTCTGAAATTTTAAAAATTGATGATGCAGAGGACAAGAATTCTAAGATCAAATACGCTTTAGACCTGGCGAAACTGTCTCAGAATTTATTGAAAGGAAAAGATCTGACTGATTTTATCCAGAGAAGTTATCAGCAGTTGAGTAAATAGAATTAAAGAATAAAGAACAAAGAGAAAAGACTTCAAAGTTGTATTCTTTGTGAGAAAATAAAACCTTGTTGAGCGTAATCTTGACAAGGTTTTTTTGTTTATTTAAAATTAAAGTTCGTCCAAAGGATTCCAAAACAGTTTTTTAAAATTCTGAATTTTTCCGTCTTTCACTCCGACGCCTTCACTTTTTAATTTCCCTACAAAATCCCGAATACAGCTTGCCGTAATTCTTCCCGATGCATTACAAACCCGATGTGCAGGGAAGTCTTCATTATAATTGTGCAAAGCATTTCCGACATGTCTGGCGTGATTCGGATAGCCGACCGCTTTGGCAATCGCGCCATAACTGGTCACTCTTCCTTTGGGAATCATGTTGATGATTTCGAAAACCTGTTTGTTGAATAAGTTATTCATGAGATAAAGTTAGGATTTTATTCCAATATCATTTATAGAAAATCTGTGTAATCTGTGCAGTAATCTTACAGTCAATTACTTTTTAAAAACGCTCGCAAAACAGATTTGTAAAAAGTGCAATAACAATCTCCGCACTTAGCAAAAACAAAAAAATCGCCCCAAAAATTTGAGGCGATTATATCTTTAAGCGCTGGTAGAGCTCCGAGCTCTAACAGCGCTATAAACTTATCTTAAGAATTCTCCAAAATATAAGAGAACATCAGTGGTGCGCAAATGGTTGCATCACTTTCAACGATAAACTTCGGTGTAGTAATATCCAGTTTTCCCCAAGTGATTTTCTCATTGGGAACTGCTCCGGAATACGAACCGTAAGAAGTCGTTGAATCAGAAATCTGACAGAAATACGACCAGAATGGCGTATCCGTCATTTCCATATCCTGATACAACATTGGAACCACACAAATAGGGAAATCACCGGCGATTCCACCACCAACCTGGAAGAAACCAACGCCTTTTCCACCTGAATTTTTAGGGTACCAATCTGCCAGATACATCATGTATTCAATACCGGATTTCACGGTAGAAGGTTTTAATTCACCTTTGATACAATAACTTGAGAAGATATTTCCCATGGTAGAATCTTCCCAACCTGGAACCACAATCGGTAAGTTTTTCTCAGCCGCAGCAATCATCCAGGAGTTCTCTCTTGGGATTTCGTAATACTGCTCCAAAACTCCTGACAGAATCATTTTGTACATGTATTCGTGCGGGAAAAACCGCTCTCCTTTCGCTTCCGCATCTTTCCAGATTTTCACAATATGTTCCTGCAATCTACGGAATGCTTCTTCCTCAGGAATACAGGTGTCTGTAACACGATTCAAACCTTTCTCCATCAAATCCCATTCTTCCTGCGGCGTCAGATCACGGTAATTCGGTACGCGCTTGTAATGAGAATGTGCTACCAGATTCATTAAATCTTCCTCTAAATTTGCACCCGTACATGAAATAATATGTACTTTATCCTGACGGATCATTTCTGCTAAAATTTTTCCAATTTCTGCTGTGGACATTGCTCCAGCCAGGGTAATCATCATTTTTCCGCCATCTTTCAAATGGGCAACATATCCTTTTGAAGCATCTACCAAAGCTGCAGAATTAAAATGCAGGTAATATTTTTCGATAAATTCCGTAATCGGTTTACTCATAATTTTTTGATTTCAGCAAAGGTAATAAATTTATAAACGAATTGTGACACCTGCACTAACAGTCAATCTGTGTAGCGCTTCTTTCTGATCATCAGGTAAATCAAACTGCTGACCGTTAATTTTTGCTTTTACCAAAGTTCCGCCAGTATAACCAACTTGTGGACCAATGAAAATACTTGGAGATATCTCGTACATGTACCCAATGTTTGCTGCTAAGCCCACATTTGAACCCGAAAACAAAATGTTATCAGTCTTGGATTTATAACTGATGACTCCAATGGCCATGTCATAATATAATTTATGTCTTGTACTCTCATTGAAATTAGAGTACAAGAAAAGCAGGTCCTACAAAAGTAATGGTGTCATCGGTAGAAAGAGAAATGGAGACAGGATTGCCATCAGGGGTATAACCAATAAAATTACCGGAAGAAGATGCGGAGTAGATGTTGTATTTTAATCCTAAACCAATCACATTGTTGAGTTGATAATAGGCGCCGATATCGAAGTTAATGCCTGATTTCAAGCCTTTAAGATAGGTTTCTTCCTGAGTATTAAGGTTAGAAGGCAAGCTTGCAGTTCTAAAACCGTATCCAATGCTAGGAATAATAGAGATTTTCTTTTGTGCGAAAATACTTAAAGGCAAAGCTGCCAAAGCAAGGAGTAGAAATTTATTCTTCATATTATTTTTTTACAAATATATTAGAATTTTAATCTTCTATTCTCTTTTTTCTCGGAGAGTTGTTTTTTTATCTTAATTCTTTTTTCGATTTTTGATTTCGAAGGTTTCGTTGCCTTTCGGGATTTGGGAATGAACAACGATTTTTTGACTATTTCTAAAATCCTCTCCGTTGCGATTTTTTTATTTTGGAGCTGAGTCCGGCTTTCAGAAACCGTAAGCTGCAGTATTCCTTCACTGTTGATACGGTTTTTGAGTTTATTGAAGATCATTTCTTTTGCTTCAATCGAAAAACAGTCACTTTCCGCTACATTCCACATCACGGTGACCGAAGTTTCTACTTTGTTCACGTTTTGACCGCCAGCGCCACTGCTGCGGGAAGTTTTATAAGTGAGTTCTTTGGTAAAATCTTTCATGATGTGAGAATAAAGAACAAAGATAAAAGAATAAAGATAATGCGGTCAATAGCCCAAAAGTAAAGTGCATCAGGAATAATAGAATAGAACTTTAAACTATTTTTTTAAGACATTAGAAACCATTTCGGTCAGTTCACGACGATCTATTTTTCCATTTGGAATTCGTGGAAATATTTCGATGAAAATAGTTTCTTTTGGACGGTGATTTTTTGATGGAAATTCAATTTTTTTTAATCGCTGAATAACCTCTGGATTCTCTTGACCTTCAATAATCAGAACTGATTTTTGACCGAGTAATTCATCTGCAATTCCCATGAAAACAAGTTCATTATCCATTTCTTTTTTGACCAATGATTCAAGTTGTTCAGGATAGATTTTTAAACCGGCGGAATTGATCACATTGTCAATTCTCCCTAAAAATTTAAATTCTTTGCCGTTTTTTATATCAACTAAATCGTTCGTGATAAGAATTTCGGGGTTAAGTTGCGGAGCGAAAATCTGTAAGCAACCTCTTTGATCTAAAGAAATTTCAATGTCATCTAATACGATAAAATAATCTTCGGTGTTTGGATAGATTTCTTTTAAAGC
This sequence comes from Chryseobacterium sp. MDT2-18, assembly GCF_030815285.1. Lineage (NCBI taxonomy): Bacteria > Pseudomonadati > Bacteroidota > Flavobacteriia > Flavobacteriales > Weeksellaceae > Chryseobacterium > Chryseobacterium sp. MDT2-18. Next base: position 268,770 of record NZ_JAUSWQ010000002.1, read on the forward strand.
AATATGGGAAAGCGTTTCCGACATTCCGTAGGTTTCATAGACTTTAGATTTTGAGATGTTAGATTTGAGACTTTGACGAATTTTATCCTTCAAAGTTTCGGAAACTGCAGCTCCACCAATAATTAAGTTTTTTATAAAATGGAGTTTCTCCAGTGAGTTTTCAACTTGCAGCGGAGACATTGCACAGAAATCAATTTCTTCATTTAAATCACTTATTGGATTTATTGATGGCGCTTTTATAATTAAATTTAATTTTCTTTCCACCGCCCGGACAACCATCATTTTTCCGGAAATATATTCTACGGGAAGACAGAGTAGGGCGGAATCGCCTTCTTTCAATCCTAAAATATCGCAAGTGATTCTTGCAGAATTGCGCATTCTGTCTTTTTCAATTTCAAAAATTTTCGGCGTTCCTGTTGAACCCGAAGTCTGAACTTTTACGGTCGCAGATTCATCGAACCAATCTTTGATGAAAGATATAACCCGCTGATCAAAGTCTGTATCAGGAGATGGTGTTGTATCGGTTGAAAAATCAATGTTCATTTTGAAATATAATTTTTTAATGGACGGAATTCCCTTTGCGAAGCGCTGTTAGGGCTTAAAGCCCTAACAACGCTCAACGATGGAAACGAAGTGGCACGCCCAACTATTACATTCTATTTACAGTTCCGATCCCTAAAAGCTCCAAGCCTTTTTTGATTGTTTTACCGGTAAGTTCTGATAATTCCAAGCGGAAGTTTTTCGCGTTTTCGTCTTCTTGATTTAGAATCGGATTGTTCTGATAGAAGGAGTTATATGATTTTACCACATCATATACATAGTTTGCGACGAGGGCCGGCGACAAAGTTTCCGCAGCTCTGGAAACCACTTCTTTGAAATTGGAAAGATTCATCACCAATTCCTTTTCTGAAGCATTGAGTTCGTAATCGGACACGGTTGATTTTTTATAGTCCGCTTTCGCCAATAAAGATTGGATTCTGGCGTAAGTATACTGAATAAATGGTCCTGTATTCCCAGCAAAGTCGATACTTTCAGCGGGATTAAACAACATTTTTTTCTTGGGATCCACTTTTAGCATGAAATATTTCAGTGCACCTAAGCCGACTGTTTCGTAGGATTTTTCTTTTTCGTCGTCCGATAAAGTTTCCAGTTTACCCAGTTCCTGTGCTTTTTCTTTTGCGGTATCATACATTTCCTGCATCAAATCATCAGCATCGACCACGGTTCCTTCGCGGGATTTCATTTTGCCTGCGGGAAGTTCAACCATTCCATAGGAAAGATGGAAAAGATTTTCTGCCCAGTCGTAGCCTAGTTTTTTGAGAATTTTGAACAATACATCGAAGTGGTAATCCTGTTCGTTTCCGACGGTATAAATTAATTTCTGGATTGAGTTTTCCTTGAAACGCTGAACAGCAGTTCCTAAATCCTGGGTCATATAAACCGAAGTTCCATCTCCACGAAGCAGTAATTTGTGATCTAAACCTTCTTCTGAAAGATCGCACCAAACCGAGCCGTCTTCTTTTTTGTAAAGAACTCCTTTAATTAAACCTTCCTGAATGAGATCTTTTCCTAAAAGATAAGTGTTGCTTTCATACTGAACCTGATCGAAATCAACGCCCAGTCGTTTATAGGTTTGCGCAAAACCGTCATACACCCAGGAATTCATTTCTGACCAAAGCTTTTTGACCGTTTCGTCACCTTTCTCCCAATCGAGAAGCATTTTTTGAGCTTCTAAAATGATCGGTGCCTGTTTTTTGGCTACTTCTTCTTCGTAACCTTTTTCGACTAATTCCGCAATTTCTTTTTTATACTCTTTGTCAAAAGCGACATAATAGTTGCCCACGAGTTTATCTCCTTTAAGGCGGGTAGATTCTGGTGTTTCATTGGTTCCGGATTTCTGCCAGGCAAGCATCGATTTGCAGATATGGATTCCGCGGTCGTTGATGATCTGGGTTTTAATAACATTATAACCGTCTTCTTTTAATATCTGCGCCACAGAATATCCTAAAAGGTTATTCCGGATATGACCAAGGTGCAGCGGTTTATTGGTGTTTGGTGAAGAATATTCCACCATTACGGTTTGGTTTTTTGCTTCTTTTTTATCAAAATTCTCTTCGATGGAATGGAAGTTTTCTAAGAAGAAATTATTTTTAATTTTCAAATTAAGAAACCCTTTCACCACATTATAGCTTTCGACAAAGTCGGACTGGGTGGTAAAAGCATCGCCTAATTCCATAGCGATAGTATCCGGACTTCTTTTTAAAATTTTGACCAGCGGAAAAGTAACAATCGTAAAGTCACCTTCGAATTCAGATTTATTTTGCTGAACATCGAGGGTGATGTTATTTCTCTGATTCACATCATCAATTTGAAAAACGGTTTCGATGATTTCAGCAACTTTATTTTGGATGATTTCTTTAATGTTCATGGTTTTATTTTGAATGACAAATATACGGAAATAAAAAAACCACTCCGAGGAGTGGTTTAGATTAATTCTTTAAATAAATATTAGAATTTATCCCAGAATAGTTTAGTAGTTGCTTTGTCTCCACCGATTGCAGTTGCAGCAGCATTAACATTAGCTTTATTAAGAACGTATTCCTGGTCAGAATAAGGCATTCTTACTGGAACACCATCTGTTTTAGAGTTTTTAGGATTAACAAAAACTGGTTGGTCTAATCTTCTTGAAAATAACCATGCAGCGAAAGGTTTGTTAAACATAGCGATGTATGCTTCTTCGCCAATCGATTTTTTCCAGTTTGCAGCATCATATGGATGTGCAACTAGATAAGCAGCAGCATCTGCAGAACTAACATTATTCAATGTCATTGATACTGTAACTGCCTGATCGTAGAATGAAGCAGCTGTACCTCCAACAGAGTAACCTCTTGCAGCAGCTTCAGCTTTCATAAACAGGATCTCTTCGTAGCTTAACAAATTTGCAGGCGCAGTTGGTGCTAAGAAGAAACTGCTCATGTGAGAATAGGAAGCAAAAGGATTTTTGTCTCCGAAAACCCCACCAACATAATTTCCACCCACTTTGGTAAACCATGTTGCCATTCTCGGATCATTTTTACCTTTCATCATATTGATCACTAATTCACTTGGAATAAAGTCATCTCTGTTGGAAGCAACTAAATCATCATAAACTGGATTACTATAAGTTCCACCTGGAAATTTTAGTGAGTATGCTTCATCATTAGAAGCGATTACACCACTTGCGATTGCTGTTTCGATTGCCGTTTTGGCCGTAGCATCTACAGTAGTACTAGCAGAAGCTAAATTTACTCCCAGTCTTAATTTAATAGAGTTTGCCAAATGTTTCCATTTTGTCATATTTCCATTATAGACCAAATCGCCTGAATCGTACCCTTTTTTGCTTTCGTCAATAGTAGCAACAACTGCTGTAATTCTCGCTAAAAGGCTGGTATAGATGGCTTTTGCATCGTCATACTTTGGGGCAAAACTACCATCAGCTGCATTTAAGGCTTCAGAATAAGGGATGTTTCCATAAGTATCTACCAGGTTTTCCCAAACAGCAATCTGAGAAATTTCTAAAGTAGCCATTCTGTTTGTTCTTTCTACTTCAGTAGCTACTGCTTCAGAAGGAAGGTTTTTCTTAGCAGTTTCATAGTTGTTTAAGGAATTAACATACATTCTGTTCCAGTGATTACGAGGTTGGTTTCTTGTGACCAAGTCATAATTTGTTTCGTCTGTATAAGTTACTTCTGCCCATTGTTGAACAAAGAATCTGTAATTGTTAAAATTCACACTTCCAGTAAAAGCTGAATAGAAGAACTGCTGTTGGCCCATCGCTAAGAGCGTTGCCGACGGCAAAACTGATGGGTGCTTTGGGTCATTGTTCAAAGAAAGCAAGTCTCTTTGACAAGAGGTGAGGCTTATTGCAGCCAAGGCACCTATGATAAGTTTATTAAGTAATTTTTTCATTGTTGTAATCTTAGAATTTTAAAGTAACATTTAATCCGATGTCTCTCGTTGTTGGTAGAGATCCAATAGACCAGCCGTATGATCTGTTGCCACCGCCTACCATGTTTTCAGGATCTGCGTAAGGTAAGTTTTTACTGATAATCCACAAGTTTCTTCCCACTAAAGAGATTTTTGCATCTCTAACGAAAGTTCCAGCTAAAAGGGACTGAGGTAAGGTATATCCAATAGCAGCTTCTCTTAGTTTAACATAAGAACCGTCATAAACGAATCTCTTATTTGGCATTCTTGCATATCCATCTAATGAACCAAAATCCATTGGGTTAGCAGTGTTAGTGGTGTTTACGTTTCCATTAGGATTAACACCAGGCCATATAACTCCTGCTTCTCTAACGTTGCCGGTTGCTGTTTCCTCAGGTAACCCTGTAGCAAGTCCATAGTACATATCGGTAGAGAATACATCACCACCATGTCTTACATCGATTAAGAAACTTAAAGAAACACCTTTATAGTTCATGCTGTTTCTTACGCCTGCTAACCAATCAGGGGTTACATTTCCAATAATTTGGTTTCCTTGACGTAAATAATAACCTGTACTTGCGTTAATCACTTTTTCTCCATTAAGGTAAACGTAGTCAGAACCTACTAAAGTTCCCCAAGCTTCTCCTTCTCTTGCATTAAGAGAAACACCGCCTTGGTATGAAGCTAATAATACGTTTGATACATCGGTAACATCATTATGAAGTAATTCTACAACTTCGTTTCTGTTTTGTGACCAGTTAGCGTCAATATTCCAGGTGAAATTAGCATTTTTAACTGGTACAAAACCTAATTGAACTTCGTATCCCCAGTTGTCAATTCGACCTGCGTTGATTGAAGCTGAGCTTAAACCCGAACCGGAAGAAATTGGCAATGTAAGAATTTGATTAATCGTTTTAGTTTTATAATAAGCAACATCAAAAGTAACTCTGTTGTTAAATAAACTTCCTTCTGTACCAAATTCAAATTCTTTTGCTCTTTGTGGTTTTAACTGATTGTTTGGTTGACGAGTTTGACTTCCAGACATACCAACATTACCAAAGAAACCTGCTGCACCGTAGTAATAATCTAACTGGTATGGATCAGCTGTTCCTCCTACTTCCGCGTAGTTGGCTCTGATTTTCCAGAATTTTAACCAATCAGTTTTAACCAATTCTGATAAAATTAATGCACCTGTGACAGATCCGTATCTGTATACATTGTCTCCAGCAGGAAGTGTTGAACTTTGATCAATTCTGTAAGTTCCATCTACATATAAAATTTTGTAGAGGTCAAGTGAAGCTGAAGCGTATCCTGAATTAGTTTGAGTGATATATTCAGTTTCCGATGGAGCTAAGCCCGGAGCCGCACCATTGGCTAAACTGTAAATGTTTCTTAGTACTAATCCTCCTTCGGTCGTAGCATAGATTGAATTGTAACTGTTTCTTCGTACAGTACCTCCTACAACACCACTTAGGTTAACATTATCAGTAACGTCGAATTTGTAACTAGCCATTACGTCGTAGTTAGTCTCTGTCTTAGTGATGTCCTGTCTTCCGTATCCAGATCCAATGTCATTTCCTGCAGCACCGAATGTTTGTGCTAGTGAACCTATCGCTAAGCGATCATCAATACTTAAGTTAGTTCTGTCATGACTTACTTTACCCATCAAGTTGATGTTTTTCGTAAGGTCATACGTTAAACTTGCGATACTGAAAGATCTTGTTCTTTTATCAGTAGGGTAGCTCTCATATACCTGGAAGTAGGGATTATTCCAGAAAATGGGGTTAGGGTTGCTAGAACTTTTAGGGTTCCAGCTTACGTTACCGTAGTTATTTGCTGCGGTACCATTCGCCCCACTATTTCTTAAGTAAGCGTCTCTCAAAGAAAGAACATCTACGTTAGTTTGCCACCACTGTCTGAAATTGGTTACGATATTATCACTATATCCAGTTGTGTTTCTACCTTTAGTATCTTGTAGATTTAAAGTGCTAAAGAATGAACCGTGTAACTTGGGAGTGAAGTCATAATTCGTTTTTAAAGTAAACGTATTTTTAGACATTTTAGAATTTGGCATCAATCCGCTTGAAGTCATGTTGTCATAAGAGAACATGATGTTTTGGCCTTTTGATCCTTTTTCTAAAGTAACAGTATTACTAAAAGTAAATGGGGTTTCAAAGAATTTAATCGGACCATTTTTCGCTGCTACCCACGGAGTTGCTTTTCCATAGTTAGGAGAAGTTGGGTCTAATGAATCCCATTGGTAAACGAGCAAACTTGGATCGAACTTAGGACCCCAAGATGCATCTTCTGCAAAGTTGGCATAAGGGTGCCCATCCGCCGCTGGGGCTTCAGTGTAGAAATCTTGCTCATATCCTGCACCATACTTATCCTGGTATTTCAAGAAAGTGCTTTTGTCGATAAATCCTGCCTGAACACCTGATGTCCAGCTTACTCCCCAAGATCCGTCCTCACCACCTCTACCATTTTTAGTAGTAATTAGAATTACACCGTTCAGACCTCTTTCACCGTAAAGTGCAGATGCTGCTGCACCTTTCAATACGTTGATTGAAGCGATGTCTTCCTGGTTGATGTCAGACAATGCATTACCAAAATCTTTCCCAAATCCAAAAGTAGAGTCGTTGTTAACAGGAGTACCGTCGATTACTACCAATGGGCTACTACCAGCAACACCTTTGATACCTCTGATCACCATATTGGCAGATCCGGCAAAGTTACTGTTGGCAATAACGCTAAGACCTGCTACTTTACCGGAAAGTTGCGATGCAATGTTTCCAGTGTTAGTGGTTCCGTCTGATAGAGCATCAGATTTAACTTCTTGAGAAGCATAACCTAGCGATTTTTTCTCTCTTTTGATACCCAAAGCCGTTACTACGACTCCTTCGATATCTTGCGTTTTGATCGTGTCTTTTTTCTGTGCATTTACCAAAGCAAATGACGCAGTCAAAACTACAGCTAAAACGCTTGTTGTTAGTTTCTTCATATCAAATTAAATTTTTTCATTACAACAAAAGTGCAAACTTTTTGCAATATGACCAAACTTTTTGTTAATTAATTCTTAAAAATTTTATAGTTTTACAGTTATAATCAATTTAATGGAATTATTAAAAACCTTCTCCGGCAGTTATTTAGAAGCAGGTTGCGATGAAGTCGGCAGAGGGTGTCTCTGCGGACCTGTCGTTGCTGCGGCGGTTATACTCGATGAAAATTTTAACCAAAATTTGGTTAATGATTCTAAAAAATTAACATTTAAGACCCGGATGTATTTGGATGATTATATTAAAAATAATGTGAAAGATTTTGCCATCGCACAGCTTTCCCCAGCCTTTATTGATGAGCATAATATCTTAAATGCAAGTATTCATGCAATGCATCTGGCTTTAGATCATCTGAAAATACGTCCGGAACTTCTTTTAATCGATGGAAACCGGTTTCATTCTTATCAGTTGCTTCCACATCAATGTATTGTAAAAGGTGATTCTAAAATTCTTTCGATTGCGTGCGCTTCTATTTTAGCAAAAAATTACCGCGATCAGCTGATGATCGAATTGCATGAAGAATTCCCAGAATATGGTTGGAACAAAAATATGGGTTACGCTACCAAACAACACCGGGAGGCTTTGGTTAAATATGGACCAACCGTTCATCACCGCAAATCCTTCAGACTGGATTACAGAGAAGAAGATCATGTTATTTACCCCATTAAAACCGATATTAATGAGATGCTCACTTATTAAATAGCAGGTCATCACGCCTATTTTGTCTGTTATAAAACCGTAAAGTTCTCCCTAGGCTTTTGCGGTAAAGCACATCCTGCCCCCTTAAATATTCGAAATTACCGCTCAGTTTGCTGCTTTTTTTTTAAATTTGGTATAGCGTTTCAGCAGTTGTTAGACTGTCCTTTAGAAGTCATTTTCTGAAGTTCCTATCTTTTGACCCTAAACGTATTTCTTTGGCCACCGATCCAAATAAAAAGCATTATATCACCACTATTTCTCCAATAATTTATTGGATTTATATTGGATTTTTATTGGAGGTATATTGGAGATGGATGCAAATGTCACATAGGTATTGCAAAAGAATCTATAGAGTGGCCTGGCCTGAACTCACTTTACAAATAACTAATCAATCCTGATATAACGATACATAAATGGTTATCCTGAAAGAGCTACACCACTGGTTTGCCAGGGCTAAAGTTCTTCTGACTTTTCCCGTCTTAAATTTGACTGTTCATCTTCATAAATCCGATTGGCTTTTTTGCGGTAATCCATTTTCGACTTCTTTGTCAATTTTAATTCAGTAATAAACAATTGCCTGGTAAATATTTCAATAAAAAAACGGAAGATTGATTTCTTCCGTTTTTTTATTGAAATGTTTTATTTTATTTTTTCTTTCCTGACTGCTGCTGCACTTTCTGTTGTTCCTGTGCTTTTTCCATCATTTCACGCATTCTTTTCTGGAATTTCCCCTCAGGTTTTGGTTCTTTGGTTTTATTCTGCTGAATTTGAGCATGTATTTTCTTCTCATCCAGAATCCAATATTTAATGACCAAAATAATTAAAATATTAATGGCATTCGATACAAAATAATACCAAGATAAACCTGATGCGGAGGTATTTAAGAAAAACAGGAAGGTAATCGGGAAGATGTACATGATTACTTTCATATTCGGCATTCCTTCCTGAGTCGGTTGCTGAATGTTTCCTGCTGTCATTACCGTATAGATTAAAATCACCACCGTACACGCTATTGCGAAAATACTTAAATGGTCTCCTAATAATGGAACACTGAATGGCAGTTTAATCACATCATCGTAAGCGGTTAAATCCTTAGCGAACCAAAAACTTTTTCCCCGCAGATCGATCATATTCGGGAAGAAACGGAACAAAGCATAGAAAATCGGAACCTGGATTAATCCCGGCAGACAGCCCGCCATTTGATTTACACCGGCCTTTCGATAAACAGCCATTGTTTCCTGCTGTTTTTTCATGGGATCCGCATTCTTATATTTGGCATTTACTTCGTCAATTTCCGGACGAATTACCCGCATCATTGCACTCAGTTTATGTTGTTTAAACATCACCGGTGACAAAATGATTTTCACGATAATCGTCATCAGGAAAATAACCCAGCCTGCTGCCAGTCCCCAACTTGAAATTAAATTATACATCGGGATAAAGAACCATCTGTTCAGTGTTCCGATAAATGACCAACCTAAAGGAAGTAATTCATCAAAGTTTTTATCGTAAGATTTTAATAAAGGTAAATCCAGTGGCATAAAATACCATTTAAAATCCTGATTCAATTCGCCTGCGGCTAAATCAACCTGGCCATTGAAATTGAATTTTTTAACAAACTCACCTTCGTCGACTGTATCTTGTGAGCCGTGGGTGTTTTTGAAACCGTGCTGCGGTTCAATAACCATTGCGAAAAACTGTTGTTTAATTGCCAGCCAGTTCAGCGTTTCTTTTGGCTCTTCCATTGTGGTTCTGCCGTCGTAATCAAAACTTTTATAATCATTAAAAGCATAATTGAATTCGGTGTGGGTCTGCTCCTGAGAACGGCCTTTTTCCATTTGCCTTGCACTGAGATCCCAGATGAAATCTGCTTTGGAATCAGAAACCAGTTGCGCCAGATTTTGCGTTTTTACATTAAAGTCAACGGTATATTTATCCAATAACGTATAAATGAACTGTATCACCGCTCCGTTCACATTAGCCTGCATCGTTACCGAATTTCCGTTTTGAGTCGGAGCAAAAACTAAATCTTTAGTGTTAAAGGTTTTTCCTGATTTATCTTTAAACTGAAAACCGTACGATGAGTTGTTTTTATCAAAAAGCAGAAGCTTCTTATCATTGACATCGTTTTTTTTATCGTAAGCTTTATACTGGTTTAATTCAACGGTAGTAAGTTGACCACCCAAAGTCGAAATTCCTAAAGTCAGTTCTTTGTTTTTCAGCTCTACCTGCTGTATTGATGTGGTTTTTACGCTGTCGTTCAGGTTGGTAACCATGGCTGGTTTTGTGGCGGTAGCTGGCGCTGTTTGCTTTACCTCGGTTTTGTTTTTGGCTTCTTTTAATTGTTGCTCAGTGGCCTGCTTGTTTTGAAAGTAAAACATTGCGCCCATAATAATCATTGAAAACAGTGCGAAGATGATCAATTGATTTTTATCTAAACCGTTATTTTGCTGCATTTTTATTTATTTGAATTTTAAAATTTGGGGTTTGAAATTTATCAGTTTCTTCCCTTTTAATTTTGGGTGACAAAAATACTGAAATTTTTGGCAATGAAGAATTTTTTTGACTAATGATTTAAAAACAAAAGAGATAAAAAACATTTTGTCTTTTATCTCCTTGTCTTATTTTTTTGTAGATGCCTTAATCAGTGCCTTGAATAAAGGATGTGGCGAAGCAACCGTACTTTTGTATTCCGGGTGATATTGTACTCCGATATAAAAAGGATGGTCTTTCAGTTCAAGCGTTTCGACCAGCTCGGTTTCGGGATTGAAACCTGTTGGAATCAAACCGTTTTTTTCAAATTCATCCCGGTATTCCGAATTGAATTCATATCGGTGACGGTGTCTTTCCGAAATATTTTTCGTGCCGTAAATTTCATTCAGTTTTGAGCCGGTTTTCAAAGTGCATTTCCAGGCTCCTAATCTCATGGTTCCGCCTTTTTCAACCACATTTTTTTGATCTTCCATTAAAGAAATTACAGGTTCAGGCGTGGATGTGTCAAATTCCATAGAGTTGGCTTTCTTGTGACCAAGAATATTCCGTGCAAATTCGATCGTCATGATCTGCATTCCCAAACAAATTCCCAAAAGTGGAATATTATGTTCTCTGGCATATTTCGCCGCGGCGATTTTTCCTTCAATTCCCCGGTCCCCAAATCCTGGAGCAATCAGCATTCCATCGATTCCTGCAAATGTTTCTGCAACATTTCCATTGTCGAGTTCACCACTGTACACCCATCTTACTTTTACTTCAGTTTCCAGATCGGCCCCTGCATGAATAAAAGCTTCGGCGATAGATTTGTAGGAATCCTGCAGCGAAACATATTTCCCGACCAAAGCAATCTCAACTGATTTTTTCGGGTTTTTGTATTTTTTAAGGAAAGTTTTCCAGTCTTTTAAATCAGCCTGTTTGTCAGATTTTAGATTCAGTTCTTTTAAAACGACATCATCGAAATCCTGTTTTTGCAAATAAAGAGGAACTTCATAAATGGTTTCCAGATCTTTACATTCAATCACGTTTTCCAAAGCTACGTTACAGAACTGAGCCAACTTCATCCGCTGTTCTTTCGGGATAATATGCTCCGTTCTACAAACCAGAACATCAGCCTGAATCCCTGATTCCATCAGCTGGCGGACAGAATGTTGGGAAGGTTTTGTTTTCAATTCTCCACTGGACGCCAGATATGGCAACAAAGTCAGGTGAATTACCATTGAATTATTTTCGCCCAGTTCCCATTTTAGCTGACGAACACTTTCTATATAAGGAAGGGATTCGATATCGCCTACGGTTCCGCCAATTTCGGTGATGATGATGTCGTAGTTCTGCTTGGCCAGCATTTTTATGCGGCGCTTAATTTCGTTGGTAATATGGGGAATAACCTGCACGGTTTTTCCCAGGAAGTCCCCTTTTCTTTCTTTTTCAATAACGGTTTGGTAAATTTTACCGGTTGTTACATTATTGTTTTGAGAAGTATTGGAATTCAGGAATCTTTCGTAATGTCCGAGATCCAAATCGGTTTCTGCGCCGTCTTCGGTCACGTAACATTCTCCGTGTTCATAGGGATTTAGTGTTCCCGGATCGATATTAATGTAAGGATCAAGCTTTTGGATGGTGACATTGAATCCTCTCGATTTCAGCAGTAAGCCAAGTGAAGCAGAGACGATTCCTTTGCCTAAAGAAGAGGTTACACCGCCAGTGACGAAGATGTATTTCGTGTTCTTTTTGCTCATTAGTTTAGGTTTGGGCAAAGTTAGCGTAAAAAGTTTAACGGGGCAATTAGGTTAGTTCAAAATTTAATTAAATACATTCATTTCAGATGAAATGTTCTCAGGTATGACACATGAGATTTGTCACTCCGTAAAAGGCTGAAACATGTTTAACTTGGTCTGGTAATTGAGCTCTAAACTATAGTTACACTTCAGTAACTGTTAAATATTAAAAAAATGAAAAATTCATTACAATCAATTCTTGTATTAGTTGCCTTAACGCTTGTTGGTTTTGTAAATGCACAAAACATTACGGGAAAATCTACAACAGTTAATATTGCCGGGACTTCACCAATGCATGATTGGGTGATGAACGGATCTGAAGCGAGCTTCACAGGAAATGCCAGCGGAAACACCATTACCAATGTGAAGTTCACAATGCCGGTAAAAAGCCTGAAAAGCACCAAAGGAAAAATGATGGATAACAAGGCGTATGGCGCGTTGAAATCCGACAAATTCCCCAATATTATCTTTGCTGCACCAACATTAACCGTTGGAAAAGGAAATTTAGCAGGTAAAATGACGATCGCAGGGGTTACCAAAGAGGTGAACTTTCCTGTTACCGTTACGAAAAACGGCGCATCTTATCATATAACAGGTACGGAAAATATGAAATTGTCAACGTACGGAATTGAAAGACCTGGTTTCATGGGCGTGAAAACCGGTGATGCTATTAAAGTTACCGTAAACATCGTAGCCAACTAATATTTTCTATTACAAATCTCAATAGCCGCTTTTTAGCGGTTATTTTTTTTGCTGAAATCTTAATAATTCAAAAAAAAGCGGGAAATTCGCAACATGGCAAAAGTGAAAACGGCATACGTCTGTCAAAATTGTGGAACGCAGTATCCGCAGTGGCTCGGACAGTGCAAGAATTGTGAGGAGTGGAATACTTTGGTGGAAGAAATTGTGGAAAAATCAGTCACAAAAAGTTTTACCGACCGCTCGAAACAGCATATCATCAATATTATCGAGGTCGAAACTTTTGAAGAACCCCGGATTACAACGCCTTCTGAAGAACTGAACCGCGTTCTCGGTGGCGGAATTGTTTTAGGCTCCGTCACTTTAATCGGTGGCGAACCGGGAATCGGGAAATCTACGCTGTTGCTTCAACTCGCTTTGAAAATGAAGAAGAAGATTCTTTATGTTTCGGGTGAGGAAAGCGCGTCGCAGATAAAAATGCGTGCCGACCGACTGACAGAGCTGCAAAATCCGAATTGTTTTCTTTTTACCGAAACTTCGGTAGAAAAGATTCTGCACGAAGCAAAAAAACTGAAGCCGGATTTTTTGATCGTCGATTCTATTCAAACCTTGCAAAGTCAACTCATCGAAAGTTCGCCCGGAACGGTTTCGCAGATTCGCGAGTGTTCGAACGAGATCATTAAATTTTCTAAAGAAACCAATACACCGACTTTTTTAGTCGGACATATTACAAAAGACGGTCAGATCGCCGGTCCGAAAGTTTTGGAGCACATGGTAGATGTGGTGCTGAATTTTGACGGCGACCGAAATCATTTATTCCGATTGTTGAGAGCGAGTAAAAACCGTTTTGGTTCCACCGCCGAAATCGGGATTTATGAAATGGTTTCGCAAGGTTTAAAGGAGATCAAAAATCCTTCTGAGATTTTGATTACCAAGAAATTCGAAGAACTTTCCGGGAATTCTGTCGCGGTAACTTTAGAAGGAAACCGGCCGATGCTGATAGAAATTCAGGCTTTGGTAAGTACCGCAGTTTATGGAACGCCGCAAAGAAGCTGCACCGGTTTTGACTCGAAAAGGCTCAATATGCTTTTGGCGGTTTTAGAAAAAAGAGCTGGTTTTCAGTTGGGCGCAAAAGATGTTTTCCTGAATATTACGGGCGGAATAAAAACGGGAGATCCGGCTTTGGATTTGGCGGTGGTCGCTTCGATTCTTTCTTCGAATGAAGATATTGCAATATCGGAACATTTCTGTTTTGCCGGAGAAATCGGGTTGAGCGGAGAAATCCGTCCGATTCCGCAGATTGAACAAAGGATTTCGGAAGCGGAGAAATTGGGTTATGAGAAAATATTTGTTTCTAATTTAAATAAAATTCCGAAAAAGAAATATGGGATTATTGTGGAAGAAGTGAGTAAGATTGAGGATTTTCATGAACGGCTGTTTTGATAACGTAAGGAGCGCTGTTAGAGCTTTAAGCTCTAACAGCGCTTACTATTATTAGATTATGAAAAAAGACATTTCCCTTTTAGAACCGGACCATTTTTATCACATTTATAACAGAGGAATAAATGGAGGAAAACTCTTTTTCAATCATCAGAATTATCTTTATTTTCTAAAACTTATTTCAGAAAAAGTAAAACCTGTTGCTGAAATTCACAGCTATTGTTTATTGCAGAATCATTTTCATCTCCTGGTGAGAATAAAAAGCGAAGAACTAATAAGATTGAAATTTCCGGAAAAAGAAAACTCGCATATTGAATCAATCATTAGTCAGCAATTTTCAAATACTTTTAATAGTTATTCTCAGGCCATCAACAAGCATTTTGGCAGAACGGGGAAGCTTTTCGAATTGCCGTTCCGAAGAAAAAAAATGACCTCGGAGCAGCAACTCATCAATACTATTCTATATATTAATAAGAATCCCGCAAAACATAAAATAACAAATGATTTTTTAAGTTATCCGTATTCATCTGTGGGTGAAATATTAAATGAGAGCTGCTTATTTGTTGAGCGTTTAGAAGTGGTTTGTTTATTTAATGACAAAGATAATTTTAAACTGGCTTTGCAAAATTATAAGGTGTAAAACGAAAAGCGCTGTTAGAGCTCGAAGCTCTAACAGCGCTCCCCAAATATAAAAAATGAATTACCTCGCCCATTCCTATCTAGCCTTTACCGATGAACAGATCGTTGGTCAGTTTTTGGAAGATGTGATTCCGAACAGAGACCGCTTTTCTTTCCCCGAAAAAATCCAGCAGGGAATTACGTTGCACCGGGAAATCGATACTTTTACCGATGCTCATCCGGAAATCAGTGAGGCGAAGAAAATATTCAGTCCGCTTGTAAGATTGTATGCCGGTGCTTTTGTGGATGTGTCGATGGATTATTTTCTGGCAAATTCTTTAGCCGATGAGGTTTTGAAAAATCACGCCGAACGGGTTTATCGGGTTTTACGGAAATATCAGGAAATGCTTCCGGAAAAATTAATAAGGATGGTCGATGGTATGGAAAAAGACAATTGGCTTTATAATTACAAGGAAGATTGGGGAATCAAATATTCGATGCAGAATGTATTGAATAAAGCCAAATATCTGGAGAAAGATTTACCTGTTTTTCAATTGTTTCTGGCGAACAAACCGCAACTGCAAAAACATTTTGATCGGTTTTTCCCCGACCTTTTCGAGTATGCTCAAAAAGTAAATTCTGAGTTTTAAAAGATTTTATACAAATACCGGTTCGGATAATTCAGTTTGTCGCTTTCCCTTTTTCCGTTCACGATGATATGAATGATATTCATCTGGTCATCAAAAAAATTATAGAGCAAACTCACTGCAACTTCTACCTTTTTGGGTGGATTAAGCGTTTCAGATTCTAAGTAAATATTGACTGATTCACTGTTTTCCTCAAAGCCGATATAATTGATTTTCAAGAATTTATTGTCTGTTTTTACTTTCAGGTATTCTTCGCAATATTTCTTTAGTAATTCATTAATCTGCTGTTTGTATTTGGCATCATCAAAATGAACTGGTTTTCCGTATTTTTCTTTCAGTGCATTTTCCAGATCATCCAGAAAAAATTTCCCCGTAATTTCAAAAGTTTTGGATGTTGGATTGTAATTAAATTCAACGGAACCAACGTGATAAGGATGAATTCTTGTTGACCAGGAGCTTAAACTCAGCACTAGAAAGGCAGTTGCACAAAATAAAAGGAATCTTTTAAATATCATGGAGAGACAATTTTAAACAAAGATAAAAAAAGTGGCAATCTTTCGACTGCCACTTCAATATAAATTAAAGAAATGAATTTATTCTTTAATAATTTTCTTCGTCACTTTAGCTTTTCCGTCGGTTGTAATTTCTACAATATACATTCCTTTTGAAAGTTTAGAAACATCAACTGAACCAGAATTATTTACGGTAGCTGTTTTAACAACTTTTCCTGATAAGTCGAAAATTTTCACGTTTCCGTGGTTTGATTTAAGGTCAATATTCAGTACGTCTTTAACCGGATTTGGATAAATCACCACTTGATCCTGTTTTGCATTTGTCGCTGCTAATAAAGAAGAACTTGTTCTCACAAAGAATCCACTGAATCCTGTTGTGTCAACTGTTACTTCCCAATATTTGTAAGTAGGATTCCATTTCACGTTTTCAATGCCTGGAGTTAAAGTTACAAACCCGTTGGTGTAAGATGTAGCTGTTCCTGAATTATCAGAACTTGTTCCAGAGAATTTATCGATTAAGACATTTGCTTTTCCTGCTTCATCGGTCGGTGAAGTAGGAAGTTTTACAGTATTTATTGCATTGTAAGCATCAAATTCGGATTGTGTAAAGTACAAGGTAACCCTTCCGGTAGCAGTGGTTGGGTTGGTTTCTGGCGTAATTTCGTATCTTCTTGCAACATAGGTTGATTCCGGATTGGTCAACCAAACTTTTGCCGTAACATTTCCCGTGATCGTATTGATAGCCGTTTTTTCTACCATCCCGAGCAAATTACAATTTGTAGTTGCGTAGTTTTTACCTTCTGCCGCCAAGAAAGAAACTGTTTCATTTTGCGTGGCTAATGCTTTAATTTGAGGTTTATCTTCATAAGCCATTGCTCTAATTCTGTAATCAGATGTTGACAAAGTCCAAGTTGTTCCGGCATCAGTAGAGAACATACTTCTATTGTCTAAGTTGATGTTTTCTCTTCTTAATGACATTGCTCCACCCGAAGCATCAATGGTAACATAAAAATCCTTTCCTGTTGTAACTGAAAGTCCAAACTGACTAAAGTCTACAGAGTTCCAGGCGCTTCTTTGGAAATCGTTTAGAAGAGAATTGAAAGTCCTGGAAGCCAAAACCTGTCCTGGCTTGCCATCTACTACCGTTCTTATTGCAACCGTAACCGGAATATCACCTGATGCTCCGGAACCCGTGTAAAATAGTACAGATCCTAATTTTCCTGTAATTGTAGGAGTGTATTTTACCGCAAATACATAATTGGTAGAAGTGGTATTGCTATCTTGAGTACTGATGTAGAACTGCTCATCGTAAGCAATTGTTTCTGTCTCAGAAGTTTGACACCCGATTTCGTCTGCCACAGTTTTATAAATATCTAATTTACCGAATCCCCATCTCGGATTAGGAATAGTTCCTGTCATAGCATCTTGTCGTGCATTTGCCGTAAGTTTTGCTTTTACTTCTGCAGCAGTTATATTAGGATTGGCTTGTAGCAGCAATGCTACCGCCCCCGCAACACCTGGTGCAGACATGCTTGTTCCTTGGTTTTTTTTGTAATAAGTTCCATCAATATTATCAGAAGAAGTTGCTGCTAACATCGCGTCTGAAGACATTGCAGAAATTACATACTGTCCGGAAGCTGTAATGTCAGGCTTTTGGAAACCGTCTGCTCTCGGTCCTTGTGCACTAAATGAGGAAATGTTTTCTGCCAAATTATTTGTAAGAGTATATCCTCCAGGAGTACCGTTTGATTTATAAGAGGTTAGCCTTGCAATATAAGAAGCAACCGTAATTGCTTTTGTTGAATTACCGGGTGAACCCACAATATATTCGTTGTCCGCATCTGTTAAGGTTGAAGCGGCACCTTCCGTAACCTTATACCCGTGAACCATCATCGGGGTAGAACCGTTGTTGGTAAGTTCCATGGTATAAAGACCTTGACTGTTATCTGTAGTTCCTGTGTTTCTTGTAATTACAACCTGCACATATCTTTTATAATTTGCAGATGAAACCCAGTTGTAGACAAGAGCCGTGAATTTTCCACCTTGAATAGAATGCGAAGTCGTGGCTCCAGATGGAGAAAGATAAACACCACCATCTGGTGTAGTTAATTTTGCTGTCACATCATTGTCATTGCTTCCATACATATAAAAAGAAAATACAGATGAAAGTGAAGTGCTACTTCCTGCAGTAATGCTGAAAGCTCCTGTAGAACTAGGGTCAATATTAACTTTTCTATGAATATTTGTTCCATAATCATTTCCGGCAGAAATTACAGCAACACGGCCAGGACCTGACGTAGTGAATTCATCAATTGCAATTTCATGTGGAGAAGTTCCATCATGAGCGCTTCCCTGACCACCAATACTCATGTTGAAAACGATGGGCTTGTTGAGAGCGGTCGCAACATTTTGAAAGTAAGTAATTGCATCAATTGTATTTGCTTGAGGGAATGACCCGTCCCCACCTTTTACAAAAACGATTCCTGCGTTAGGAGCAAATCCTCTGTGTCTTTTATCCGCAAAAGCAGCCCCGTTTCCAGCAGCCGTTGCTGAAACATGTGTTCCATGACCATTGATGTCTTTTTGTCTTACAAAATTTGCAGGGGTGCCATCTAATTCATCTTCGATTTGTACTTTGGTATATTCGACTCCTTTTGCAAAACCTTCAGGACTGACTTCTGCACCGGTTTTCGTTAGGGTCTGATCCCAAATGCTTATAATTCTACTTTTAGTAGGGTCGTTCGGATCTCTAAAATCAGGGTGTTTCCAGTCTATTCCCGTATCATAAATCCCAACTAAAACTCCTTCACCGTTGTAATTCGTGTTATTTAATACTCCTTGTTGAAGTAGATTTGCTCCCGACTGAATACGGCTGGTATCATTATGCAATTCATCAAATTCTGGTGAAATGATGGAAATAACATCCTTCATTTGAGCCATTTTTTCTAAATCATCAATCGTTACCAAAGCGGTTACAAACTTTGGCAGCGTACTTTGTACCAGGATTCCGGTTGCTTTTAATTTTTCAGGATGCTCTGTATAAACAATACAAGAATACATGGTCTGTGCTCCTTTTCCAGTTACAACGAGATGTTGATCAAGGTGTAAGTCTTTTGCGAAACTACTTAACTTCTGTGCAGTTTGAGAAGTGTTTCTATTTTCTTCGATCAGTTTTTCAAATTTATAGTCCATTTTTTGGAACTGCCCGAAAACAGAACCGAAAAATAACAAAAAGATCAAGATTAAAGCTTTTTGCCCTTTGTCCATATGCCAATGGCGCTTAATCAGATGGTTATTCCATAGGGAAGAGAATAGTTTTTTCTTCATATTAACAATTTTTATTGTGATCAAAACTATTAAAATTTATTAAGTATTGCAACATTGTCACCAGATTTTTGAAATGATTGTATTGTTTGTGGTTAAATATGGTTTTCATGATGTATAATCTTGTTTTTCTTTACAATAATGTTATTTTTACAAAAAAAATTTAATGACAGACTTCTTGTTTTATTTAAACCTTGGTTGGGAACATATTATTTCGTTGGATGCCCTTGATCATCAGCTTTTTGTTTTGGTCTTGGTGGCGGTTTATTCTTTAAGGGACTGGAAAAAAATCTTGTGGATTGTGACCGCTTTTACGGTTGGTCATTCCATTACTTTGGCGTTAAGTATTTTAGATGTTGTCCGGGTGTCGGGGAAATGGGTTGAATTTTTGATTCCGCTCACCATTGTGATTACTGCGCTGGACAATATTTTAATGAGGAACAGACAAAATAATTTAATGAAAATGAATTATTATCTCGCTCTGTTTTTTGGATTGATTCACGGGATGGGATTTGCGAATACTGCAAGAATGATGATGGCAAATGAACAGCATATTTTTCTGCCGCTTTTGGGTTTCAATATTGGTCTGGAATTGGGGCAAATAGTTGTCGTTGTGGTAATTTTAATCGTTCAGTTTCTGTTGCTTAACCTTTTTAAAGTCAACAAAAAAGACTGGATTCTGTTTGTTTCCTCGGCTGTTTTTGCACTTTCTTTAAAAATGGCTTTGGAAAGAATTCCGTTTTAAAATGTTAAAGTTTTTATTTATAATCCCTTTTTTGTAACGAATTCTTAGTTTTGAATACTATTACTTAAACTTCTTTTTACAATGAATTTAAAATATCTCATTTTCTCCCTTTTTATTCCTTTGGGAATTTCCGCACAGGATATTCAAAACAATCCTAAAAGCAATCACGGGAATAAGTTTGAACAGCTGGGTACTGTTTTACCAACTCCGAATGTGTACAGAACCGCTTCGGGAGCTCCGGGGCAAGGCTATTGGCAAAACCGAGCCGATTATGACATTACCGCATTTCTGGATGAAGACAAAAGAAATTTGAAAGCTTCAGAAACCATTACTTATTTTAATAATTCCCCCGATGATTTAGAGTATCTCTGGCTTCAGCTGGACGAAAATGAGCAGTCATCCGTGAAAAATGCGGGCTACCAATCAGAATCTACATTGCCGAAATTGGTAACGTCTGACGGACTAAAAGCTACTGATTTACCGGAAAAAGATAATGGTTACGGCGTAAATTTAGAAAAAGTTACCGATGCTTCAGGAAGACCTTTGAAATATATCGTCAATAAAACCATGATGCGCATCGATCTTCCGACAGTTTTGAAGAAAGGTGAGAAGATCACTTTTAAAATTGACTGGAATTATAATATACCAGACCGGATTAAAATGGGCGGTCGCGGCGGCTATGAATTTTTCCCGGAAGATGGGAATGATCTATATACCATCACCCAGTGGTTTCCGAGAATGTGTGTTTACAGCGATTTCAAAGGTTGGCAGAATAATCAGTTTACCGGGCGGGGCGAATTTGCTTTGGTTTTCGGTAATTATAAAGTTGCCATGAATGTTCCTGCAGATCATATTGTGGCTGCAACAGGAACGGGTAAAAATTATGAGCAGGTTTTAACTTCGGCACAACTTGCAAGATGGAAACAGGCTCAAAACGCAAATGAACCTTTGGAAATTGTAACTTTAGACGAAGCGAAAAAAGCGGAAAAAAGCAAATCCAAAGAAAGAAAAATCTGGAAATTTGAGGCCGAAAATGTCCGTGATTTTGCCTGGACTTCTTCGCGAAAATTTATTTGGGACGGAATGAAAGTTACGATTCCTGAAAATAACAATGAGGTCATGGCGATGAGTTTATATCCGAAAGAAGCGTATGGTCTTTACCGGAAATTTTCAACCCGCGCGGTTGCTCATACCATCAAAACTTATTCTGAATTCAGTATTCCTTACCCTTATCCCGTTGCGCAGTCCATCGAGGCGGCAAACGGAATGGAATATCCGATGATCTGTTTTAATTACGGAAGAACTGAAAAAGACGGAACTTATTCTGAAGGCATTAAGAACGGAATGATCGGCGTGATTATTCATGAAGTCGGCCATAACTTTTTCCCGATGATCATTAATTCCGACGAAAGACAGTGGTCCTGGATGGATGAAGGTTTAAATACTTTTTTAGAATATCTGACGGAGCAGAAATGGGATAACAAATTCCCTTCCCGACGTGGTCCTGCGTATGAGATTGTCGATTATATGAAGTTGCCCAAAGATCAGTTGGAGCCTATCATGACCAATTCCGAAAATATTGTGCAGTTCGGACCAAATGCGTATTCAAAACCTGCGACCGGACTGAATATTCTCCGTGAAACCATTATGGGCAGAGAACTTTTTGATAAAGCTTTTAAAACCTATTCCAAAAGATGGGCTTTCAAACATCCTGAACCGGCAGATTTTTTCCGTACGATGAATGATGCAAGTGCTGAAAATCTCGATTGGTTTTGGCGCGGTTGGTTTTATGGCATCGATCCTGTCGATATTTCTATTGATAAGGTTACGGTTGCTTCGCCGGATTTAGATTCTGCCCCGAAAACCAGAGAAGTTACTTATACGGTTGAAAAACCGTTGCAAAGTGATTTTGAAGATATTTCAAAAATCAGAAACAGAGAAGATAAAACCATCACTTTCTATACCGATACCGATAAAGAATCCCAGGATTTCTACTGGCGTTACAATCGTGGTCAGGAAAAAGTAGATACGAAAAAAGAATATAAAATGAAGATGGATAATTTTGAGAATGTACCTCAAAAAGAGAAATCGAAATTAGAAAAAGTCTATGCTTATCAAATTGATTTCAGCAACAAAGGAGGTTTGGTAATGCCGATTATTCTGGAATTTACTTTTGAAGACGGAAGTAAATTAAACGATAAATCTTCTGCACAGATCTGGAGAAAGAACGAACAGAAAGTTTCTAAAACGTATTATTTCGACAAGAAATTAAAATCGATCCAACTCGACCCGATGCGCGAAACCGCAGACATCGATACCTCAAACAATTTCTGGGGAGAAGTGCCGGAACCGACATCGAAGTTTCAGGTTTTCAAACAAAAACAGGAAGGTGCCGTACGCGGAGCTGCTAATGGAAAGATCAATCCTATGCAGGCGGCAGGAAAGAAAAACTAATTTTTAAAGAAAGTATATAAAGCCATTCGAATTTTGAATGGCTTTTTTTCTGCCAAAATTTCTCATTCAATTAAACACATAATGACAGATTTTCAGTTAAGCCGCTGTGGCATTGTTTTAGTGAATAAGAAAGCATAACATAATAATTTAAACAAAAGTAATATGTCAGTAAAATTCAGACCATTAGCAGATCGCGTTTTAGTTGAACCGATTAAAGCTGAAACGAAAACCGCTTCAGGAATTATTATCCCAGACACCGCAAAAGAAAAACCTCAGGAAGGAACTGTAGTTGCAGTAGGACCAGGAAAAAAAGATGAACCGACTACGGTTCAGGTAGGCGACAAAGTGCTTTACGGAAAATATTCAGGCTCCGAGTTAAAGTTAGATGGTAAAGATTATCTTATCGTAAAAGAAAGTGATTTATTGGGAATTTTAGGATAAAATAGGTGTGAAAAATACGATGTACGAAGTGCAAAGTATTTTTTGTTGATTAATAATTAAGAATCATTGTACATAATACATTAATACAATAAAAAAAAATGGCAAAAGAAATAAAATTCGATATCGAATCCAGAGATGCTTTGAAAAGAGGCGTTGATGCATTAGCAAATGCAGTAAAAGTTACATTAGGACCAAAAGGAAGAAATGTAGTTATAGAAAAATCTTTCGGTGCACCACACGTAACCAAAGACGGAGTTTCTGTCGCAAAGGAAATCGAACTTGAAGACCGGGTTGAAAATATGGGTGCTCAGATGGTGAAGGAAGTAGCTTCCAGAACCAGTGATATCGCAGGAGACGGTACAACTACAGCAACCGTTCTTGCTCAGGCAATCGTTCGCGAAGGTTTGAAAAACGTTGCAGCCGGTGCCAATCCAATGGATTTGAAAAGAGGTATTGATAAAGCAGTTTCTGAAGTCGTTAAAAACTTACAGGCTCAATCTCAGAAAGTGGGTGATTCTTCAGAAAAAATTAAGCAGGTTGCTTCTATTTCTGCCAATAACGATGATACCATTGGAACTTTAATCGCTGAAGCGTTTGGAAAAGTTGGTAAAGAAGGTGTAATTACTGTTGAAGAAGCCAAAGGAACAGATACCACTGTTGACGTGGTTGAAGGAATGCAGTTCGACAGAGGTTACCAATCTCCGTATTTTGTTACCAATCCTGAAAAAATGGTGGCGGAATTAGAAAATCCTTATATTCTTTTGGTTGAGAAAAAAATCTCTTCAATGAAAGATTTGCTTCCAGTTTTAGAGCCGGTTGCACAGGCAGGAAGATCTTTGTTAATTATCTGTGAGGAAGTTGAAGGTGAAGCTTTAGCAACTTTAGTAGTAAATAAATTAAGAGGTTCTTTGAAGATTGCTGCTGTAAAAGCTCCGGGATTCGGGGACAGAAGAAAAGCAATGTTAGAAGATATCGCCATCTTAACAGGCGGCACCGTTATTTCTGAAGAGAGAGGTTTCACCATGGAAAACGCTACTTTGGAAATGTTGGGAACTGCTGAAAAAGTAGTGATCGACAAAGACAATACTACTTTGGTAAACGGTGGAGGAGACGAAGCTCAGATCAAAGGAAGAGTTAGCCAGATCAAAGCTCAGATGGAAACAACTACTTCTGATTACGACAAAGAAAAATTGCAGGAAAGATTGGCGAAATTAGCCGGTGGAGTTGCAGTTCTATATGTTGGAGCAGCCTCTGAAGTTGAAATGAAAGAGAAAAAAGACAGAGTTGATGATGCACTTCACGCAACAAGAGCCGCAGTGGAAGAAGGAATTGTTCCCGGAGGTGGTGTTGCTTTGGTAAGAAGTATCCCTGCTTTGGATACTTTGAAAGGAGATAATCAGGATCAGGATACAGGTATTAAGATTGTAAAAAGAGCGATCGAAGAACCATTGAGACAGATCGTAGCCAACGCAGGTGGTGAAGGTTCTGTAATCGTTGCGAAAGTATCAGAAGGAACCGGAGATTTCGGTTTCAATGCGAAAAACGACGAATTTGTAAATATGTACGAAGCAGGAATCATTGATCCTACGAAAGTAGTTCGTGTAGCCTTGGAAAATGCCGCTTCTGTTGCAGGAATGTTGTTAACGACAGAATGCGTTATTACGGAAATAAAAAGCGCAGAACCAGCAATGCCAATGGGTGGCGGAATGCCGGGAATGATGTAATTTTATACCTTAAAGGTTTAATTATAAAAAAATAATCCGTTCAATTCGTTGAGCGGATTATTTTTTTATTATCAAGAGATGATTGTTAAAGCTTTCAGCCTCTCCCTTAAAATCTGAAGAAATTTAGAAAGTAAATTTTATTGGTTCTCAATTAAAACAAAAAACTGCATCCAAAAGAACGCAGTTTTTTTAATATTTGAATGGGATTAAATGTTAGTCAATCTCAAAGTATTTGTTTTTCCATCTTCATAAGCTGGTGTTGCATTCAGGTTCAACACAAAATCGCCTTTTTCGACATATCCATAAGTGTGGGCCAACATATTAACCTGAATAATGGTTTCATCGGTGGATTTCTGCATATCGTAATAGAAGGCACGAACGCCCCACAATAAATTCAACATTGTGATAACGCGCTTGTTTGAGCTGAATACAATGATGTTAGAATTCGGACGGTGTGCTGAAATCTGAAAGGCAGTGTAACCGGAATACGTTAAAGTAACAATCGCTTCCACATTGGTGGTTTTTGCAATTCGTACGGCCGCAAGACAAATTCTTTTCGTAATAAAACGTTCATCGATGCAATCGAAATCATGTTCAATTGGCGAGTTTTTAGTTCTGTAAAAATGAGTTTGCTCGATATTTTTAACAATCTTAGCCATGTTTTTAACAACATCGACGGGATAACGGCCTACGGAAGTCTCTCCGGAAAGCATTACCGCATCAGCGCCATCTAATACAGAGTTCGCAACATCGTTTACCTCTGCTCTGGTCGGCGTTAAGCTTGTAATCATGGTCTCCATCATCTGGGTGGCGATGATCACGGGTTTCGAGTGTTTACGGGCTTTCTCTACCAGATTTTTTTGAATGGCCGGGACTTCTTCCATCGGAACTTCTACACCCAAATCACCACGTGCAACCATGATACCATCGCATTCAAGAAGGATTTCTTCAATATTTTTGACTCCTTCCGGTTTTTCGATTTTTGCGATAATTGGTGTTTTCTGTCTGTTGGTAGGATGGTTTTTTATAATCTCCTTTAAATCAATAATATCCTGCGCATGGCGGACAAAAGATAAAGCAATCCAATCTAATTCCAGATCCAGTATGTAGTTAGCATCTTCAATATCTTTTTCTGTTAAAGCCGGAAGAGAAACATTGGTGTTAGGAAGATTGACGCCTTTTTTAGAACTTAGCGGTCCTCCTTGAATTGTCTTCGCCTTTACAGTATCTATATTATTGGTTTCAGTGACTTCTAAAACGAGCTTTCCGTCATCAATCAAAATTCTTTCACCAACTTTTACATCTTGCGGAAATTTCTGATAAGTCATATAAACTTTTTCAGAATCACCTTCTATTTTTTCATTGGTAAAGGTTAGGATGTCGCCTGGATTCAGGTATGATCCTTCTTTCACCACGCCAACGCGCAGTTTCGGACCTTGTAAATCTCCCAGGATTCCTACAGACTGTCCCAGTTCCTGATTGATTTCGCGGATGGTTTCTACATTCTTTTTTACGATATCGTAATCAGCATGCGAAAAATTTATTCTAAAGATATCTACACCGGCTTGAACCAGTTGCATCATCGTTTCTTTGTCAGAAGAAGCTGGACCGAGCGTCGCGATGATTTTTGTTTTTTTTATATATTTATTCATAATATTGAATTAATTGATAAAGCTCCTCGATAGGGCTTAATTGAAAATCTTGTATTTGAAACATCAGGTTTTCAGGCAGCAAAATTAGTGAAAAATCATCAAATGGTTCCGAAGTCTTGATGAGGTAATTTACATCGGGATAATGGTCGAGTAAATATTTTGTATCCTGCTCTGTATTAAAGAGTTCTACGGGACTGCTTTTTTGAATGCTGTGACTTGACTGATTTGCAATAAAATGAATGCAGATTTTCGTATCGTGATGAAATGACCGAAACCGCGGAAAATAATAGTCATAATACTTACCATGATCAATTAAATCTGTAATTCGGGTAAACTTGAATGGGTTCAATACATTGAGATGATAAAAAAGTTCATAATCGGGAACTTCTTTTGCAAGACGAACTAGACCTAAGGTAATTTCATCGTCTTCATCAATCTCAAGAGTGAACTTTTGGGTTTTCAAGAATACTTTGTTTTTTATTTAAAATATAGAAAGCTCTTTGTGCAGCTTTTTCTTCTGCTTTTTTCTTAGAAGTTTCCGTAGCATTTGATATCTTATCGTTATCCAGCCAGACATGAGTTCTAAAAACAAAATTTTTATTGGCCTGGATCTCTTCTAAAGTCTCGTACCTGATCGTGACTTTTTTCTTTTGACTCCATTCCAGCAACAGCCCTTTATAGCTGATTATTTTGTTTTCAAGTTGATTGATCGCTTTCGGCGTCAGCAGGCGGTCGAGAAGTATTTTTCTGCAGGTATCATAATCCTGGTCGAGATAAATTGCTCCTACTAAGGCTTCAAAAAGATTCCCAGCGATATTTTCACTGAGAGAAGTATTGGATTCATTTTGCAAAAACTTAGTCAGTGAGAGTTCGTTCCCTAATTTATTAAGGTTTTTCCTGTTAACAATTTTTGATTTCATCTGAGTGAGATATCCTTCATTAGCATCGGGATAAGTCGCAAAAAGATGGCAGGAAATAATCGTTCCCAACACAGAGTCTCCTAAGAACTCGAGACGTTCATAGTTTCTGGTTTGCTTGTTTTTAGAAGATGTTTTTAAAGAAAATGCTTCCCGATAGAGATTAATATTTTGAACAGGGCAACCAGTGATTTTGGTCATTTCATTGCTTAAATAATAGTCTTTCTCTGATAGGTTTTTTTTTCTTTTAGCTAGGAATTTAGAAATGTATTTCTTTAACTCCATTGAATTGGTCTTAAATTTTGGTAAAGAGTACACAGGCATTATGTCCGCCGAAACCGAAAGTGTTACTCATGGCAACTTTCACTTCTTTTTTCACGGCATGATTAAATGTGAAATTCAATCTTCTGTCAATGTTTTCATCATCCGTAAAGTGATTGATGGTAGGAGGTACAATGTTGTGAATAATGGTATGTATTGCTGCAATCGCTTCAACAACTCCTGCTGCACCAAGTAAATGGCCAGTCATCGATTTGGTAGAATTAATCTGAATGTCGAAAGCGTGTTCTCCCAATAATTTTGAAATTGCATTAGATTCAGCAATATCTCCCAATGGAGTAGAAGTCCCATGCATATTGATGTGATCTACTTCATCGGCCGTAATGCCGGCATCTTCCAAACAGTTTTTCATTACGAGATAAGCGCCCAGTCCTTCAGGATGTGGTGCCGTCATATGATAGGCATCTGCACTCATTCCACCGCCTTTTAGTTCAGCATAAATCGTTGCGCCACGTTTTACGGCGTGCTCATATTCTTCCAAAATAATACAACCTGCTCCTTCACCAAGAACAAATCCGTCACGATCTTTATCGAACGGTCTTGAGGCAGTTTTAGGATCATCATTTCTGGTAGAAAGTGCCATCATTGCATTAAATCCGCCAACGCCACTTGCAGTGACTGCGGCTTCAGAACCCCCACAAACGATTACATCAGCTTTTCCTAACTGAATCAGCATTTTGGAATCGATAAGAGCATTTGCAGAAGATGCACATGCGGAAACTGTTGCATAGTTAGGGCCATGGAAACCATATTCTATGGAAATGTGTCCCGGTGTAATGTCCACGATCATCTTTGGAATAAAGAAAGGATTGAATCGAGGAATATCAGTATTCGCCCAACCCAAAACCTCTTTTTCAAAAGTTTCTAAACCACCAATTCCAGAACCCCAAATTACGCCAACGCGATTTTTGTCAACATTGGACTCAATGATGCCAGAGTGCGCTACGGCTTCTCTTGCGGCAACGAGACCCAGTTGCGTATTACGGTCCATTTTTTTAGCTTCTTTCTTATCGAAATGTTCCAATGGATCGAAGTCTTTGACTTCGCACGCAAATTTGGTTTTGAACTTTGAGGCATCAAAAAGAGTAATAGGAGCGGCTCCGCTCTCACCTTTCACAAGGCTTTCCCAGTATTCTTTAGCGTTTTTTCCAACAGGCGTAATCGCGCCAAAGCCGGTTACAACTACTCTTTTCAATTCCATAAATTTTGTTCTTTGTTGATAGAATATTATTTGTTCACTACTTCTTCAATGTAAGCAATAGCGTGTCCTACCGTAGTTATTTTTTCTGCTTGATCATCAGGAATCTGAATGTTAAATTCTTTTTCGAATTCCATAATTAGTTCTACAGTATCCAAAGAATCAGCTCCTAAATCGTTAGTGAAGCTAGCTTCTGGAGTTACTTCTGTTTCTTCAACGTCGAGTTTATCAGCGATGATAGCTTTTACTCTTGATGCAATGTCTGACATAGTAAGTTATTTTTAATTAATTGTTAGTTGCTGCAAAGATATAAAATTCTTTATGATTTGAACTTTTTTTACCAAATTTTAAATCAGGCGTGAAATGAATTTTAATAAAGACTGAACTCCAACTTGCTCTGACCGTACAATGCCGCTGTAATATTTCTACCGCAAAACTGACATTGTTGTTTTATTGGTGTTTTTGACGGATTGAAAGTCAATAAGTTAAAACTTTAATCTATAAGTTTCTGAAATGACATTCTTTTTTTTCTCTTTTAAGTAGGGAAGGAATCTGTCCTTTTTTGTAAACTGCGATTAGGTGAATTTACTTCTAATTATCGGTGAAAAATTTAATTTTCGGTCAGTATAAACCATTCATTGACCAAAGAGGCGGCAAGTCTCGCTGTGATTTCATTAGGATCATAGGTCGGATTTACTTCGGCAACATCCATTGCAACCTGTTTTTTAGATTTCAGAATATGCTTGAGCAAGTGCATGAAAGCTGCGTCGGCAAAAATTCCGTTGTAAGCCAAGGCCGAAACGCCCGGAGCGATTGAAACATTGAAAACATCCATGCAAATGGTTACATAAATAACATCTGATGTTTCTATAAATTCATTAAGTTTAGAATATAGGTTGGGGAGATTATCAAAAAACAGTTCTTCTGCCAAAATATAGTTCATGCCATATTCATGAGCGGTATCAAACAGTTTCAACGTATTTGAATTTCTCTGAATTCCGATATGCATGGAATGAATCCCGCCTTCCTGAGCAATTTGCCAAAAACCAGATCCTGAACTTGAGCCAATTTCAGGATCGATTTCCCGATTGTCAAAATGAGCATCAATATTAATAATTCCAATTTTTTGAGTGGGAAATGCTTTTCTTATTCCGGAATAATGAGCGTAAGTAACTTCGTGCCCTCCGCCGAAAACGATTGATTTGCCTTTTCTTTTTAAAACTTCAGCAACTTTATTCGCGAGTTCGTCTTGGGTTTTTTCTAAATTTTCGTCCGGACAATATATATTACCAAAATCTTTCAGCGTAAATTCCGGATTGACGACGGGGAAATTCGAACTGTTTTTGCGGATCATATCAGGAGCGTCTTTTGCACCGATTCTTCCTTTGTTTCTTTTTACACCTTCATCCACGGCAAAACCATGCAAAACAAAATCGTTTTCCAAAATGTTATCGTAATTATTCTCCAAAGTTACTCTTTGAAAAACTCTGTGATAAAGCGGTTCATCGCCATCGAATCGTCCTTGCCAGATCATGAATCGTAATTTTTAATTTTAATTTTAATTCAAAATGCGAAAAGAAAAGTTAAAAATAAGAAGCTATTCAAAAGGATGAGAAAGGTAAAATCTTTTTTGGATAACTTTTGCAAAAATTTTGAATAGCTTATAATTATAGGTGTTCTTTTCTGCCTTTTGCGGTTTTAAAGATATTGTGGGACTTCTAACTGTTAACTGTTTTTTCCGAATTCGATGCATACGCCATCGCCGCATCCTTCACCCAGGAATGTTCCCGCTGGGCTTTTCTCTTGGTTTCCAAACGTTTTTTATTGCAAGGGCCGTTTCCTTTCAAAACTTCCATGAATTCATCCCAAGGCAAATCTCCGAAATCGTAATGTTGGGTTTCTTCATTCCATTTTAAATTTTCATCAGGAATTTTTAATCCTAAAAACTCTGCCTGAGAAACGGTTACATCTACAAATCTTTGACGCAAATCGTCATTGCTTTCTCTTTTTACCCGGTAATTCATGGATTTTTGAGAGTTCGGAGAATCGGCATCATTCGGGCCAAACATCATAAGAGCCGGCCACCAAAAACGGTTCAAGGCTTCCTGTGCCAGATTTTTCTGTTCTTTCGTTCCGCGGCAAAGCGTCATCAAAATTTCATAACCTTGTCTCTGGTGAAAAGATTCTTCTTTGCAAATTCTCACCATCGCTCTGGAATATGGGCCGTAAGAATTTCCCATCAACATAACCTGATTCATAATTGCAGCGCCATCAACCAACCAGCCGATCGCTCCAATATCTGCCCAGGAAAGTGCAGGATAATTGAAGATGCTCGAATATTTGGCTTTTCCGGAAAGCATATCGTTATAAGTAGAATCGCGGTCTGCGGCAATTTCTCCGTTATTCAAAGTTTCTGTCGCAGCATACAAATAAAGGCCGTGTCCTGCTTCATCCTGAATTTTTGCAAGCAATGCCATTTTTCTCCTCAAAGTAGGAGCGCGGGAAATCCAGTTGGCTTCGGGAAGCATTCCCACAATTTCGGAATGGGCATGCTGGGAAATCTGTCTCACCAATAATTTTCTGTAATCATCGGGCATTACGTCTTTCGGTTCCACTTTATTTTCTGCCTGTACGTATTCTAAAAATTTATCTTGATTCATGAGGTTTTTTTTATTAAAAATTGCCGGTTTACTGCGCATTGATTGCGTCTTCTTCCGGCAGATAAAGACCGATTCTTCCTTCAGAGAATTCGCCGACGACAAAATTTATTGTTTTTTCGGGACTTCTGATTTCGTATTCGTTGAAGAGGTATGGATTTCCACTTAGGGGGCCAATTACTTCAATCTTTCGGTCAGCGCAATGCCAATAGTGATTCCAAATATTAATTCCTTCTACTTTAAATTCTTTTTCTTCTTCAATTAAGGACGCAAATTTCCAGTTTTTCATGATTGGTGATTTTTTAAATAAAACAGATTAAACATCATAATTCAGCATCACCACATTGGTGGTCGGGTGACACTGAC
Organism: Chryseobacterium sp. MDT2-18; assembly: GCF_030815285.1. NCBI lineage: Bacteria > Pseudomonadati > Bacteroidota > Flavobacteriia > Flavobacteriales > Weeksellaceae > Chryseobacterium > Chryseobacterium sp. MDT2-18. The sequence continues at coordinate 300,492 of NZ_JAUSWQ010000002.1, forward strand.
AGGTTAATACAAAACCCCGCTCCACCTCGTCGTCGGTGAGTGCGAAGTTTTTTTCCATAAATACTTCACCTTCCATGACCTGTGCTTTGCACGTGCAGCAAACGCCACCTTTGCAGGCAAATGGAACAGGAAGTTTCTCTGCTAAAGCCTGGTCTAAAATACTCTTTTTCTTTGAATTCAGATGGAATGAATATTCGTCATCATCAATAATTAAAGTCACCATGCTTTCTAAATTAGGAATGGCTTTGAATTCATCGCTCATTTCTGCATTTCCTTCTTCGTCAGGTGCTGCGTAATATTCGTACATGATCTGAAGCGACGGAACTTTCTTTTCTTTTTTCAGATAATCCGAAATTCCTTTGATCATTTCAGACGGTCCGCAGATAAAATAGGTGGAATCCTGAACGGGAATATCGGTAAATCTCTGGAATAAAAGATCGAGTTTCTCTGCTGAAATTCTTCCTTCGAAAAGTTCGTCTTCAAAATGCTTTTCTCTGGACAACAGGAAAATGACTTTTAATCTTCCTTCAAATTTCTCCACCAAATCATCAATTTCTTTTTTAAAAATGATATCGGTGAAACTTTTATTGCTGAAGAACAGATAAGCTGAACTCTGTGGTTCCTGGTAAAGCGCTTCTTTGATATTGGACAAAACCGGAGATATTCCGCTTCCTGCGGCCAAACCAATGTAGGTTTTTTGATTCGAAATATGATAATGCGTGTAAAAATGTCCGCTCGGAGCCATTACTTCAACGCTATCGCCCACTTTTAGTTCACGGTTAAGATAAGTTGAAACTTTTCCCTGGTCCAGATGTTTTACTAGGATTTCCAGTTCCGGATTTTCTTCGCTTGGCGCGTTGATGATAGAATAGCTTCTGCGCAAATCGTCTTCCCCAAAAACAAATCTTACATTCAGATATTGTCCTTGTTTAAAAGAAAATTCGTGTTTTAAGTTTTCCGGGATTTCGAAAGCGATATGTACGCAATCATTGGTTTCCCGTGATACTTTTGTTGCTTTTAGTTGATGAAAATGATGCATAGTATTTTAAAAACTCAATAAAAGTGAGTTCAACAAATATACTTATTTTTTGAAAAGTATAAAAACGGCGTATTTATTTCATTCATTATTTTAAATAGGTGCATTTTCTTGAAAATCTTGGGATGCAAGAAATTGATAGATTCTCAAAAGTGGAAATATTGGCTTACTGTTTTAATTTAATTTATTGATTTCGGAAATTTTGACTGATTTCTTTTGATTATAATCAAAAGAATAGTTTTTGAGGAGTAGAAATAAGAATTTAATAATGATAAAAAAATAGTGAGAATTCGAAAATGGTTAAGAGTTCTTTCTGTTTCAGAACACTAAAAACATATAATTATGAACTTAGATCAATATACCGTAAAATCGCAGGAAGCCATTCAGAAATCGCAACAGATTGCGATGGAGTTCGGCAACCAAAGCATTGAGCCCCAACACTTACTGGAAGGTATTTTTCAAATAGATGAAAATATTTCTCAATTTTTATTAAAGAAATCGGAAGCCGAATTAACTTTAGTCAGAGAAAGAAACCGCGAGAATATCGAAAAACTTCCAAAGGTAGAAGGTGGTAATATTTACCTCTCACAACCTACGAATAAAGTGTTGCTGGATGCTCCAAATGTTGCCAAGAAAATGGGTGACGAATTTGTAACCATCGAGCATCTTTGGCTTTCCCTTCTCGATGTGAATTCCGATGTTTCGAAAATGCTCAAAGATATGGGACTTACAAAAAGTGGGTTGGAAACCGCCATCAAAGAATTGCGCAAAGGTTCGAAAGCGACTTCAGCAAGTTCCGAGGAAACTTATCAAAGCTTAAATAAATACGCGAAGAATTTTAATGAACTCGCTGCTGAAGGAAAACTTGATCCGGTTATCGGCAGAGATGAAGAAATTCGTAGAGTTTTGCAGATTCTTTCCAGAAGAACCAAGAATAATCCCATATTAATCGGTGAACCCGGAGTCGGTAAAACTGCGATTGCAGAAGGAATCGCACACCGGATTATTTCCGGCGATATCCCTGAAAATTTACAGGACAAAACTTTGTTTTCTCTCGACATGGGCGCTTTGATTGCCGGTGCAAAATACAAAGGAGAATTTGAAGAGAGACTGAAATCTGTCATTAATGAAGTCATTAAATCTGATGGCCAAATTATTCTATTCATCGATGAGATTCATACTTTAGTGGGTGCAGGCGGCGGAGAAGGAGCGATGGATGCTGCAAATATTTTGAAACCGGCTCTGGCAAGAGGAGAGCTCAGAGCCATCGGCGCGACAACTTTAAATGAATATCAAAAATATTTTGAAAAAGATAAAGCATTAGAAAGACGTTTTCAGAAAGTGATGGTTGAAGAGCCGGATACCGAATCTGCAATTTCCATTTTGCGAGGAATTAAAGATAAATATGAAGCTCACCACAAAGTCCGGATTAAAGATGAAGCCATTATTGCTGCAGTGGAGCAGTCTCAGCGGTATATTTCTGACCGTTTTTTACCGGACAAAGCCATCGATTTAATTGATGAGGCTTCCGCGAAATTAAGAATGGAAATCAATTCAAAACCAGAAGCGCTGGATGTTCTGGATCGTAAACTGATGCAGATGGAAATTGAATTGGCTGCGATTTCAAGGGAAGGCAATGATGTCAGAGTCGGTCATTTGAAAGAAGATATTTCAAAAGTTTCTGAGGAGCGAAATGAGATCAACGCAAAATGGCTCAAAGAAAAACAAAAATCAGAGGATTTAACTTCCATTAAAAAAGAGATTGAAGCGTTGAGATTAGAAGCTGAGCGAGCTTCCAGAGCTGGTGATTACGCTAAAGTTGCCGAAATTCAGTATGGGAAAATTAAAGAAAAAGAAAGCGATTTGCAGAAACTTGAACTCGAGATGCAAAACAACCAGAATGAATTAATTAAGGAAGAAGTTATGGCAGAAAATATCTCGGAAGTAATTTCAAAATGGACGGGAATTCCGGTGACTAAATTAATACAGTCCGAACGGGAAAAATTATTGCATCTGGAAGACGAACTCCATAAAAGAGTCGTTGGCCAGAATGAGGCGATAGAATCCGTCGCAAACGCGATCCGAAGAAACCGTGCGGGATTGAATGATGAGAAAAAACCGATCGGAAGTTTCTTATTCCTTGGAACGACAGGGGTTGGAAAAACCGAGTTGGCAAAAGCGCTTGCAGAATATCTTTTCGACGACGAAAATAATATGACCAGAATCGATATGAGTGAATATCAGGAAAGACATTCCGTTTCACGGCTCGTGGGTGCTCCTCCGGGATATATCGGTTATGAGGAAGGCGGGCAGTTAACGGAAGCTGTCCGCAGAAGACCTTATTCAGTCGTTCTTTTAGACGAGATTGAAAAAGCGCATCCGGATGTTTTCAACACTTTGCTGCAGGTTTTAGATGACGGAAGATTAACGGATAATAAAGGAAGAGTTGTCAATTTTAAAAATTCGATTATTATTATGACCTCCAATTTAGGGTCGCCGTTAATTATGGAGAATTTCGAAAATATTACAGATAATAATGTAGAGGAAATCGTATACAAAACAAAAGAACAGGTTTTTGAACTGCTTAAACAAACATTAAGACCAGAGTTCATTAACCGGATTGATGAAATAGTTCTTTTCCAGCCTTTGAACAGAAAAGAAATCGGAAAAATCGTGCATTATCAATTGCAGGACTTCAACAGAATGTTGGAGAAAAGAGGAATTATCATCACTGCAACCGACGATGCCGTGGAATATGTGATGAACAAAGGTTACGATCCGGCATTCGGAGCGCGGCCTTTAAAAAGAGTTCTTCAGCAGGAAGTTCTGAATAAACTGTCCAGGGAAATACTGGCCGGCCATGTGAATGATGGCGACCGGATCACTCTGGATTACTTTGAGGAAAGTGGCCTGGTCTTTAGAGCGACAGAGTGAACGTAATATTATATATCATTAAAAAACCGTCCATTTGACCTTTCAAATGGACGGTTTTGTTTGTAGGCTGATATGCAGTTGCATTTTTGGAGCGGAGAGATTTGTTTTTGTTTATAACAAAACGGTTAATTTCTATTTAACATAATGTGGCAAAGTATTTGCTTTCTCTAAAATGAAAAATTTTTTTTCATCATTTGTGTTTTTGGATCCGCTGAGCAATCAGCGGATCCATTTTTTAAAAATTTATGGTTGTTGAAAAAAGATGAAAAATACTTTGAATAAAATTTTGTCATTCAAAAAATAAGCGCAATATTTGCAGTGTTCAATGCTTGTACAAGCAAAGAATAAATTTTTTTTCATCATTTGTGTTTTTAGAATCCATCAGTCATGATGGATTCTTTTGTTTGGTATTGATGGTGGAAATGTTTTTAATTTAAAAATAAACCGCCAATATGTTTTGTTATGCAAACAATAATACCGACCTTTGTACCATTCAATGCTTGTAAAAGCAAAGAATAATTTTTTTTCATCATTTGTGTTTTTAGAATCCACTTTCATCGGTGGATTCTTTTTTATTAAAAAAAGAAACTATAAATGACGGCCAAATCGCTTCTGCGACAAAGCTTTTCACAAAAATACTATCAAGACGTTCTTTAGGAACGGTGACGACAACAAAGGTGCTTTTCAGTGCGTAAGGTTTCTTTTCAGAATGATAATAAGTGTATGGGGTCTGGGGAAATAGATGGATTTTATGTATTGCAAGATTTTATTTTTACTAAAATTAATTTTGAAGAATTCTAACTTTCGGCATCTCAGATATAGCCGGGATCAACATTGAAAGCCCAAAACCTTTTACCGCTTTTTTTATTTTAAATAAAAAGTAAGCACATACCCCGAGGTTTCTGCAAGTCAGTAACTTTTGGTGGAAAGGCTGATTAGATTCTTTATTTTGAATATTAAAATACCGGTAAATTTAAATATTTAACTTGAAAAATTCAGTAACTGGCCGCGCAACTTAGTCTGTAATTCAATTAGTTTCACTACTTTTGCACCTCGAAAATTCACTTATCAATTAGTATTCAAAAAATATGATTTCTGTTCAAAATTTAGGTCTTCATCACTCTGGGAATTACCTTTTTCAAAATGTAAATTTCACCATCAAAAAGGATGATAAAATCGGTTTGGTCGGCAAAAACGGAGCGGGCAAATCGACCTTGCTAAAGATGATTACCGGCGAAATTAATTTCTACGAAGGGAGTATTGTTCCCGAAGGAAATGTGACCATGGGTTTCCTGAAGCAGGATCTGGATTTTGTAAAAGGAAGAACCGTTTGGGATGAAACCATGCAGGCGTTTGAGCAAATCAATGCCATGAAAAATGAACTCGATGAAGTGAATCATCAGCTGGTGACCAGAACCGATTATGAAAGTCAAGCGTATGAAAATATAATTCACCGTATGACCGAATTGAATGATCTTCTGATGCATTACGACGCCTATAATCTGGAAGGTGATGTGGAGAAAATCCTGTTGGGTTTAGGTTTTAAAGCGGATGATTTTCATAAAATCACCGATGAGTTTTCCGGAGGTTGGCGAATGAGAATCGAACTCGCAAAATTACTTCTGCAGAAAAACGATTTGATGTTACTCGATGAGCCTACGAATCACCTGGATATGGAATCCATCATTTGGCTGGAAAGTTTTTTGAAAGATTATCCGGGATCCATCGTTCTTGTGAGTCACGATAAGCAATTTATGACTTCTGTTTGTAACCGAACTTTCGACATTAATAATAAAAAAGTTGACGATTACAAAGCCAACTACACCAAATATTTAGAGTTAAGTTTAGAAAGAAAAGAAAAACAAATTCAAGCCAAGAAAAATCAGGATGTAGAAATCAAGCAAATGGAAGACAATATCAACCGTTTCCGCGCTTCTGCAACTAAGTCTTCTTTCGCGCAATCTTTGATAAAGAAACTGGATAAATTAGAAAGAATTGAAGTTGATACTGATGATGTTTCCAAATTTAATATTCGATTTCAACCCGCTGTAACTCCGGGAAAAGTAGTTTTTGAAGCTAAAAATTTAGGAAAAGCATACGGTAAAAAACAAATTTTTGATGGCGTTGATTTCTTCATAGAACGTGGACAGCGAATTGCTTTGCTAGGTCAAAATGGGCAAGGAAAAACAACTTTGGCGAAAATTTTATCTGGAGAAATTACCGATTATTCCGGTGAATGGAATCTCGGTCACAATGTAAACATTGGTTATTTTGCCCAAAATCAGGAAGAAGTTTTAACCCCGAATAAAACCGTTTTAGAGGAAGCTGAAGATTCTGCTACTGAAGAAACCCGTCCTCGTGTTCGTGATCTATTGGGAAGTTTCCTTTTTCAAGGTGATGATGTTACGAAGAAAACAAAAGTGCTTTCCGGAGGGGAACGTAACCGTTTGGCCTTGTGTAAATTGTTGCTCCGTCCGTTTAATACTTTGATTATGGATGAGCCTACGAATCACCTGGATATTCAGTCCAAAGAAATTATCAAATTGGCACTGCAGAAATTCGAAGGAACGCTGATCGTAATTTCTCACGACCGTGAATTTCTCCAAGGTTTAAGTGATAAGATTTTCGAATTCCGTGACGGAACGATGAAAGAATTTTTGGGAGATATTAATGATTATCTGGCCTTCCGTCAGAAAGAAAGTATCCGCGAAGTTTCTGCCGAAAAATCGAAATTGCAGGAAATGAGAAACGAACCTGTTGCAGAAAAAGTAATTGAAAAACCGATCGAAAAAAAGATGGTTATTGTTTCGAAAGATCAAAAGAATATTCAAAATAAAATAAAGAAAGTAGAAGAAAAAATCTCTGAACTCGAACTGAAAATCGAGGACATGGAAGCGACTTTTACCACCGAAAATCCTTCAGCGGAAACGTTGGAAACTTACAATTCCAGAAAAGCAGATTTGGATTTGGCGTTGCAGGAATGGGAGTTTTTGGGAACGCAGTTCGAAGGTTAAAAAAATCTTCGAAGTTCTAAAATTTTATTTTTAAAAAATCGCCACGAATGCACGAATGAATTTTATTCGTGCATTCGTGGCGTTATAACCAAAAACTTCCATACAAAAATTCCTATCTTTGAACTTTAATTAAACTTCAATGAATCACAGTCCGGTAGAAGGTTTTTCTAAACTTTCAAAACAAAGAAAAATAGATTGGCTTATTAATGAATATCTGAATGAAGACCGCAGTTATGAGCAGATTTTACAGCAATATTGGAACGGCGATCACACCCTTCAAAAACTCCACGAAGAGTTTTCCGAAAACACGATTTCTAATTTTTATATGCCTTATGGAATTGCTCCAAACTTCCTGATTGATGGGAAATTATTGGCATTGCCAATGGCAGTTGAAGAAAGTTCGGTGGTTGCAGCCGCTTCCAAGGCCGCAAAATTTTGGATTGATAAAGGTGGTTTCAAAACAACAATTATTAACACCAAAAAATTAGGTCACACACATTTTATTCTGAATGTGGAACCTCATAAATTACAGCATTTCTTTAACTTTAAATTAAAGAAAAGATTGTTTGAAGCGACCGAAGAAATCACCAAAAACATGCGAAATCGTGGTGGTGGAATTTTAAACATTCGTCTCATCGATAAAACTGCGGATTTGGAAAATTATTTTCAACTGAAAGCGAGTTTCGATACCGTAGATTCTATGGGTGCTAATTTCATCAATTCCTGCTTGGAACAGTTCGGAAAAACTTTGACAGAAGAAGTTCAGAAAGAAGAAAGTTTCACGCAGGAAGAAAAAGATTCGCTGCAGATTGTCATGAATATTCTTTCCAATTTCACGCCGGATTGTATTGTACGTGCCGAAGTTTCCTGCAAAATTGAAGACCTGAAAGACGACAGCGGAATTTCTAACGAAGAATTTGCAACCAAATTTAAACGCGCGGTGACCATCGCCGAAATCGAGCCTTTCCGTGCGACTACTCATAATAAAGGAATTATGAACGGAGTTGACGCAGTTGTAATTGCGACAGGAAATGATTTCCGTGCAACCGAAGCCTGCGCGCATGCTTACGCCGCAAAAGACGGAAAATACTCAAGTTTGACGCACTGCACAACCGATAACGGAATTTTCAGATTTTGGATTGATCTTCCAATTTCTGTAGGTGTTGTTGGTGGTTTGACGAATCTTCATCCGCTGGTAAAATTTTCTCTGGCTTTGCTCGGGAAACCTTCTGCGCAGGAACTGATGAGTATTTTAGCGGTTTCCGGTTTGGCTCAAAATTTTGGCGCATTGCGTTCTTTGGTGACGACGGGAATTCAGAAAGGGCACATGAAAATGCATCTGTTCAACATCCTGAACCAATTGGGAGCAACCGAAGAAGAGAAAAATCATTTTGTCACTTATTTTAAAGACAAAACGGTGACGCATCATGAAGTGATTACGGAGTTTAATAAATTGAGGAATAAATAATATGTTGCAACTTTTTTTAGGGCTTTTAATTTTAATTTTCGGGGTTTTTCTGAAAACAACCAAAGACCCGGGATTTGCCAAATCAAAGAAATTTTCGTGGATGTTTATTCTCATCGGAATATTATCCATCATGGGAAAATTAGTTATCATGTATCAACAGGGAGAATTATAATATGAAAAATTTAACATTAATCATCGGAGCCGTTTATGGTTTGGTTTCCGTAATTTTAGGAGCATTCGGGGCGCATGCTTTAAAGAAAGTTTTATCAATTGATAAGCTCGCCAGTTTTGAAACCGGAGTAAAATATCAAATGTATTCCGCACTTTTTTTATTGATCGTGGGATATATTTTAAAATTTGAAACCCCTTCGGAAAAGTGGATTTCTATCTTAATGATTGCGGGAACGTTTCTGTTTTCGGTGAGTATTTATTTGTTGGCATTTAGTGAAGTGGCAGCGATTCCATCGAAAGCGATCGGGCCAATAACGCCGCTTGGTGGTTTGCTGATGATTATTTCCTGGGCGATGCTGATCTTTTATTTTGTGAAAGCAAAATTTTAAATCCTGGACTTCAAACTTATTGTATGTTTTTCTTCATCGCTGGAAATTCACAGAAATTAGTCGGAAAAGAATCCCGTAAAATCAATAAAAACGGATTTTTGGTGAATGCAGAAATCAAAGTTTTTAATAATTATATTACACTTTTCTTTATTCCACTCATTCCGCTTGGTAAAAAATACAGCTTCTACATTCCGCATTCAGATGAGTATTACGAGAATGATTATTTCTCGAAAATGCCTGCGGAATATTTAGAAATCTGCAAAGAAGTCGGTAGAAAATATTGAACATGACGAGACCGAGAATCGCTTTATTTCTAGGGATTTTGTGTATTTCCATTTTCCCTGTAATCGTCCGGATGAATCTCACATCGGGATTAATTTCTGCGTTCTATAGAATGGCAATTGCTACGGCGATTCTTTTGCCATTTGCTCTTTATAAGAACAAACTTAAGTTAGAAAACGTCAAAATGCTTTTGCCAATAATGGTTTGCGGCGTTTTGTTTGCTTCAGATATTGCCGTTTGGAATATTTCAATTCAGAATTCATCTGCCACGCAGGCGACTTTGCTTACGAATCTTTCTCCGATCTGGGTCGGAATATTTTCCTTTGTTTTTTTGAGTTACCGGCCGCGAAAAAGTTTTTGGATCGGAACTTTAATCGCTTTAATAGGAATGACGGTTTTTGTAGGGATTGATGTGATTTTAGAATTGAAATTAGACGTCGCTTTCTTCCTCGGTATTCTTTCAGGATTACTGTATGCTTTGTATATTTTGGTGAGCAAAAGGCTGTTGGAGCAATTAGAAGTCATTACTTTTATTACTTACAGCATGATTTTCAGTACTGTTTTTCTTTTCATTATTAATGTTGTTTTCGGAGAACAGTTTTTCGGTTTTTCAGATAAGGCCTGGGTTTCACTTGTTATTCAGGGAGTTGTTTGCCAGTTAATCGCATGGTTGCTCATCAGTTATGCGACCCAGAATATGCGGGCGACCAGAGTTTCCTTAAGTCTGTTGAGTCAGGCGATTTTTGCCACTATTTTAGCGGCAGTTTTTGTGAACGAAAAAATCACGGTGGTTCAAATGGTTGGCAGTATTATAATATTAGCCGGGATTGCAACTACCTTTTATGAAAAGAGAAAACCTGCAATTCAGTAATTTTAAGAACATTAAAACCGTTTTTGCCAAAAATTTCAATGGGTTCAACTGTTATCTTCTCAAATTTTCTTAAATTTGTCAATCTTTAAAAAAAATAAATATCTAATTAAAATATTATGAATCTTCACGAGTACCAATCCAAAGAGATTTTGGCAAAATACGGAGTTAACATCCAACGAGGTTTTATTGCAAACACTGTGGAAGAAGCAGAAGCAGTAGCGAAAAAACTGACTGAAATGAACGGTAACGAAGGCTGGGTCGTTAAAGCACAGGTTCACGCAGGTGGACGTGGAAAAGGCGGCGGTGTAAAGTTTTCACCGAACATGGAAAAACTGAAAGAAAATGCCGGAAACATCATCGGAATGCAGTTGGTTACTCCACAAACTTCTGCTGAAGGGAAAAAAGTAAATTTCGTTTTGGTAGCTGAAGATGTATATTATCCTGGAGAAACAGAAACCAAAGAGTTTTATGTTTCTATCCTTTTGGATCGTGCACAAGGCAAGAATATGATCGTATATTCTACAGAAGGTGGTATGGATATCGAGCACGTTGCCGAAGTGACGCCACATTTAATTCATAATGAAGTCGTAGATCCTTGTGTTGGTTTACAAGGTTTTCAGGCGAGAAAAATCGCATTCAACTTAGGTTTGGAAGGAGCTGCGTTCAAGGATTTTGTTAAATTTATTACGAATTTATACAGTGCTTACGTTGGGATTGATGCTTCTCTTTTTGAAATCAACCCTGTATTGAAAACTTCTGACAATAAAATTATTGCGGTAGATGCAAAAGTTTCTTTGGATGATAATGCATTGTTCCGTCACAAAGATTTGGCTGAATTAAGAGATACAAGAGAAGAAGATCCTACAGATGTTGAAGCCGGTGAAGCTGGTTTGAACTTTGTGAAACTTGATGGTGACGTTGCCTGTATGGTAAACGGAGCTGGTTTGGCGATGGCGACCATGGATATCATTAAATTATCTGGCGGTAACCCGGCAAACTTCTTAGACGTTGGTGGTACAGCCGATGCAGAAAGAGTTCAGAAAGCTTTCGGTATTATTTTGAAAGATCCGAATGTTAAGGCTATTCTGATTAATATTTTTGGAGGAATCGTACGTTGCGACCGTGTTGCCCAAGGTGTTGTAGATGCTTACAAAGCGATGGGAAGCCTTCCGGTTCCGTTGATCGTGAGATTGCAAGGAACCAACGCTGTTGAAGCAAAAGAGTTAATCGATCATTCCGGTTTACCGGTTCATTCAGCAATCACGTTGGAAGAAGCTGCTAATAAAGTAAAAGAAGTTTTAGGTCACTAAAATTATATTTATAATTAATGAAAGCCGTTCAGTAATTGAGCGGCTTTTTTGTGTAATGAATTATTATTTTTAAATATATTTTACATTTACAGACAGGTTATTGCTTTATAGCTTATCGTGACAAAGATTTCGTTCCGCTGCATAATAAGAGGGCGGCAAAGAATTATTGTACAACTCCTTAATATATGTTGAGTGGCGTCGGCTTTATAATTTCTGAGATTTAGGATAGTTTTTCTACTTTAGAAGTAAAGTGCGAAACAGCCGGTGGAATAATTTCGAAGAATTCTCGGTAATGCCTTTGTAATCTCATAAAAAATAATTTCGCTGAAAGTAATTGTAAATTATTGTAATTCAGGGTTTGCTAATTCAAAATAATTTCCTATTTTTGCCCCCTAAAATAAAAAGCAATTTAATGCCTACTATTCAACAATTAGTAAGAAAAGGAAGAGTCTCGCTTGCCAAGAAGAGCAAATCGGCTGCCCTTGAATCTTGTCCACAAAGACGAGGTGTATGTACAAGAGTATATACCACCACTCCTAAGAAACCTAACTCTGCGCTTAGAAAAGTTGCAAGGGTAAGACTTTCAAACGGTAAAGAAGTTAACGCCTATATCCCGGGCGAAGGACATAATCTTCAAGAGCACTCGATAGTATTGGTTAGAGGCGGAAGGGTGAAAGACCTACCGGGAGTACGTTATCACATTGTTCGTGGAGCTTTGGATACCGCAGGAGTAGCTGGAAGAACCCAGAGAAGATCAAAGTACGGAGCGAAAAGACCAAAACCAGGTCAGGCAGCTGCGGCACCTGCAAAAGGTAAGAAAAAGTAATCATTAATTTTTAAGAAACGAAACAATGAGAAAGACAAAAGCGAAAAAAAGACCGTTGTTACCGGATCCAAAATTTAATGATCAACTGGTAACAAGATTTGTAAACAATTTGATGTTTGATGGTAAAAAGTCAATCGCATTCAAAATTTTCTATGACGCATTAGACATCGTAGAAAGTAAAAAAGGAGATAACGAAAAGCCGGCTCTGGAAATCTGGAAAGATGCTTTGACGAACGTTATGCCTCACGTAGAAGTACGATCTAGAAGAATCGGGGGTGCGAACTTCCAGATTCCAATGCCAATCAGAGCTGATAGAAAAATTTCTATGGCGATGAAATGGTTAATTAAATATTCTACAGCTAGAAATGATAAATCAATGGCTCAGAAATTAGCTACTGAAGTTATCGCTGCTGCAAAAGAAGAAGGTGCTGCGTACAAAAAGAAAACAGACACTCATAGAATGGCTGAAGCAAACAAAGCATTTTCACACTTTAAATTCTAATCTGAAATGGCAAGAGATCTTAAGTATACAAGAAACATTGGTATCGCTGCGCACATTGATGCAGGGAAGACCACCACTACAGAAAGGATTTTATTTTACACAGGTAAAGTTCACAAATTAGGGGAAACTCACCAGGGTTCATCACAAATGGACTGGATGGAGCAGGAAGCAGAAAGAGGTATTACCATTACTTCCGCTGCAACAACCTGTAAATGGGTGTTCCCAAGATCAGAGGGAAAGCCTACACCTGATTCTCACGAATACCACTTTAATATTATCGATACACCAGGACACGTAGATTTTACGGTAGAGGTAAATCGTTCTTTAAGAGTATTAGACGGTTTGGTATTTTTATTCTCAGCGGTTGACGGTGTTGAGCCTCAATCCGAAACCAACTGGAGATTGGCTGACAATTACAATGTTGCGAGAATGGGATTCGTAAACAAAATGGACAGACAAGGTGCTGACTTTCTTATGGTTGTAAACCAGGTGAAGGAAATGTTAGGATCCAATGCAGTTCCAATCGTTTTACCAATCGGTGCTGAAGAAACTTTCACAGGAGTAGTAGATTTGATTAAGAACCGTGCTATTATGTGGCATGATGATACTCAGGGAGCTACTTTCGACGTTATTCCAATTCCGGAAGATATGTTGGATGAAGTACACATGTACAGAGAAAAATTAGTTGAAGCAGTTGCTGATTATGATGACACTTTGATGGAGAAATTCTTCGAAGATCCGGATTCAATTTCAGAAGACGAAATCAACGCAGCTTTGAGAAAAGCGACCATCGATATGTCGATTATCCCAATGACTTGTGGTTCTTCATTTAAGAATAAAGGAGTACAGTTTATGTTGGATGCAGTATGTAAGTACTTGCCTTCACCAATGGATAAAGAAGCAATCTATGGTACCAATCCAAAAACTGATGAGGAAGTTGAAAGACATCCTACCGTTCAAGATCCATTTGCAGCATTGGCATTTAAGATTGCTACCGATCCTTTCGTAGGAAGACTGGCATTCTTTAGAGCCTATTCAGGAAGACTTGATGCAGGTTCTTATGTATTAAACACAAGATCTGGTAACAAAGAAAGAATCTCCAGAATCTATCAAATGCACGCGAACAAGCAAAATCCTGTAGAATATATTGAAGCAGGTGATATTGGTGCAGCGGTTGGATTTAAAGATATTAAAACTGGTGATACATTGTGTGATGAGAAATTCCCAATCGTTCTAGAATCGATGGTTTTCCCAGATCCAGTAATCGGTATCGCAGTAGAACCTAAGACAAAAGCAGATCAGGATAAAATGGGGAACGCTTTGGCAAAACTGTCAGAAGAAGATCCTACTTTCCAGGTGAAAACCGACGAAGCTTCCGGTCAGACGATTATTTCAGGAATGGGTGAACTTCACCTTGATATCTTGATCGACCGTATGAGAAGAGAGTTTAAGGTAGAGGTTAACCAAGGTGAACCACAAGTAGAATACAAAGAAAACTTAACACAAGTTGCTGCTCACAGAGAAGTTTACAAAAAACAATCCGGTGGACGTGGTAAATTTGCTGATATTCAGTTCGAATTAGGCCCAACCGATGACGGTAAAGCTGGATTAGTATTCGTAAATGAGATCAAAGGTGGTAACATTCCAAGAGAATTTATTCCATCGGTAGAAAAAGGTTTCAAAGAATCTATGAAAAACGGTCCTTTAGCAGGATTTGAAGTAGAAGGAATCAAAGTAACTTTGAAAGACGGATCTTTCCACGCAGTGGATTCAGATGCATTATCTTTCGAACTTGCAGCAAAAATGGGCTTCAGAGAAGCAGGTAAAAAAGCGAAACCGGTAATCATGGAACCAATCATGAAACTGGAAGTAGTAACTCCAGAAGAATACATGGGAGATATCGTAGGGGACCTTAACAGAAGAAGAGGAACCGTAAACGGTATGGATGACAGAAACAACGCGAAAGTAATCAAAGGATTCGTTCCACTTTCCGAGATGTTCGGTTATGTAACTTCACTGAGAACCCTGTCTTCAGGTAGAGCAACATCTTCTATGGAATTCGAAAAATACGAAGCAGCCCCACAAAGTGTCGCTGAAAAAGTAATCGAAAAAGCAAGAGGTTAATTATTTAAATTAGATCAAAATGTCACAAAGAATCAGAATAAAATTAAAATCTTACGATTACAGTTTAGTAGACAAATCTGCTGAGAAAATCGTAAAAACGGTAAAAGCTACCGGTGCTGTTGTAAACGGCCCGATTCCTTTGCCAACGAATAAGAGAATCTTCACCGTGTTGAGATCTCCTCACGTAAACAAAAAAGCAAGAGAACAGTTCCAACTATCTGCACACAAAAGATTGATGGACATCTATTCTTCTTCTTCTAAAACTGTAGATGCCCTAATGAAATTAGAGTTACCTTCAGGAGTTGACGTAGAAATTAAAGTGTGATGATTTGCACTTTGCTATGATAATAAAATCCCTTTTCGAAAGATTAGGGATTTTTTGTTTGATTAAAGTTTCAGTTGTTGATGAAATTTTTTTTTTTTTTTTTGGAGCAACAGGAGTTTCGTCTATTACGATTCCTGGCTATCCCATTTTTACCAGCTTTTCAGTCTATGAAAGGTTGAGGATGTTAATTGTAAATCTCATTTTGGCATATAGAATTTTGTAATTTACATTCATTCTAAAATGTCACTTTCGCATTGTTTTAAGAAGAATAGCTTGCACAGGTTCAGTTTTAGTTTTAGCTTTATATTCGTGATACATTAAAAAACAAAAACAATGTATTATGAAAAAAGTATTATTATCTACGATGCTTGTCGTATGTGGAGGATTCGCAATTGCTGCCCCTGCTGAATTTAATAAACCAGAAGTAGCGGATTTAAAAGAGATCGTTCATTCTAAAAGTAATGATGGTTCTACTTTTAAAGAGGTTAAAATAGTTTCTGTTGGTGGAGTTGAAAGCTGTTATGAAAGATATTGTACCATTACCTCTTCAACGGATTCTAATGGTGTTATAACAGAAAAGAAATCTTGTTCTGATTGGTACCAAGTTCCTTGTACTGATTTAGGTGAAAGTTTGCCAAGATTGGTTTAGAAACAAAGTTATGGGCGGTACCAAACGCCCATTTTAATTTATATCTATATGATGCAGTTTAAGAAAATTTCTTTTCTCGTACTTTTTATATCTTCTTTATTCTTTTCGCAAATAAATAAAGGAGGGGTAATTTCTTATGAGCAAAATTATAAAGGTAAAACGTTAAATGCCATTTTACTTTTTGATTCAAATTATTCATTATATAAATTTTTAACTGCTAAAGAACATACTTCAATTTATACTTCATCAGATGGTTCTTTAGTCTATCCTTCTAATACAATAGATAGTAATGCAAATAAAACACGGTTTATTTTATTTGATAATGCTAAAAATTATTTTTACAATAATAACATTAATGGTAATAAAGAACATTTAATCATTGATCAAAAGAAATTTAACTGGAAGGTTTCTACTGAAGAAAAAAACATTCTAGGATATGAATGTTCAAAAGCAACTACCGTAATAGGTAACGTAGAATACATTGCTTGGTTTACAAACCAAATTCCCTTATCATACGGGCCGATTAAAATTAATGGTTTAAATGGTATTATTTTGGAAATAAGTGATGTTAATGGAGATTTAAAAATTTTGGCAAAAAATATTTCAATACAGAAGTCTAGCGCAGAAATTGAAAATTTTGCTGAAAATTACAATTTCAACTCATCTATTACTGAAGAAGAATACCAAAAGCTATTAAATAATCACCTTATTGATATTGAGAATAAAATTAATAAGCAAAGAGAATTCTATTCAAAAGAAAAAGTTATTTTAAAAAAAGAATGTAATGATTGCAATAAATAATGTTAAGTTTTTACCATATTTTTTTCTAATTCCTTTTTTATTTAATTCACAAACGAAAAGATTTTATTATAATTTAAATTTCAAACCTAGTGATAATTCCTCATTAATACAAAAAGAAATTCTAGTATTAGATATTAATGCAGATAATAATTTGTTTTATAGTAATGAATATCTTCGAATTGATTCTTTAAATAACACAAACTCTACTTTTAAATTTGCTTATCCAAAATTTAAAAAAATTATTGCATGGGAGAACAAAAAGAATAATTTCAAAGTATATAATAATCTTTCCATGAATTATTATTTCTATTCAACTACCCAAAAGATAGAATGGATATTAACGGGTGAAAAGAAAAAAATAGGAGAGTATTTAGTGCAGAAAGCAACTGGTTCTAATGGAAAAAGAATGTGGAATGTCTGGTTTACAAATGAAATAGCTTTACCTTATGGTCCATATTTTTTTAATAGTTTACCAGGGTTGGTTTTAGAAGCTTATGATGATGATGATAATTATCACTTTTCATTTATTCAAAATAAAAACTTTTCAACAATAACCGATTCAGAGAAAATTATTGAAAAATATTTAGGTGTTAGAAAATTTGAAATAAAGGAAGATGAATGGCCGAAAGTATTACTTAATTATTATAATAATCCTATTCCTGAATACAAACAAGGAAATGCCATTAGGTTGAAAAATGATGGAACTCAATTTTCAGATCAAGACTACAGAGAGTTAGAGAAAAAATTGAAACTATCTATAAAAAACAATAATAACCCTATTGATTTGAATGAAAGAATAAATTATCCGTAATGTTGATTTTTAGTTTTAGGGGGCAGTAGTTAGTAATTATTCAGTTCTTTTGTAAATAATTTTTCAGTATTTTCGTAAAATGAATGAATTCTCTATCGCTTTTCTCACTACGGTTAATACCGGAAGTTTCATCTATTTTGGACTCGACAAACGCAAAGCCATAAAACAAGAAAACCGAGTTCCCGAAACCTCATTATTAATCATGACTACCTTTGGAGGAGCAATCGGGTCAGTATTAGGAATGCTCATCTTTAATCAAAAAACCAACAAGAAAAGTTTCATATTCAAAATGTTGGCAGTAATTGTGATTCAAATTTTAATTGTATATTCGATTTACAATTATTACAAATGAAGTTGCTGTTATTTTTCTTGTTTTTAAGCATCAATTGTTATTCACAAAACATTAACGTGTATTATCAATACGTGGCATTATATGATATGGCGAATGATAAAAATGTTTTTCAAAGTGAACCGCTTGTTTTATCTATTGAGCCAGGAAATGGCAAATCTGTATTTAGAAGTTTGTATAAATCTCAAAGAGATTCAATTATAAATTCTGTAAAAGACAAAAGCTTTTCTGCGCTATCCGGATTGGCCATGCAATTACCGAAGCCTTCCTATCAATTTGTATATTTCAAGAATCCGAACTCTATACTCATTCAAGATGATGTAAATACCAAAATATATATTTATCCGAGAAACTATCCGAAAAATGAATGGAGATTAGGAAAGGAATCTAAAATAATTGGAGGTTACAAATGTCAAAATGCCTTCTTAGATTTTGGTGGTAGATCATGGGAGGCGTGGTATGCTTTAGATTTGCCACTAAATGATGGACCGATGAATTTCAGAGGACTTCCTGGTATTATTTTAGAAATGTATGATACTCAAAAACATCATGCATTCAAATTTTTAGGAATAGATTTTAGTAAGCAATTATATGTTGAACAAAATGCAGATGTCGTAAAACTTAATTCTATCGATCAGTTTAGAAAAATCAGGAAAAATGCAAAACATAATATGATTGCAGAATGGGAAGAATTAGGAGTAGTTTACTCTCCAGAAGCCAAAAAGAAAATTCATGATCAACAACGAACAGAAGAGAAAAATAGAAATCCTTTAGAACTTGTTCCAGAAGATTGAAAACTAGATGATTTTCCATTTTATAAATACTCTTTTGAAGTTAATTTTTAACTAATACCAAAAAAGGAATCATTTCGATTCCTTTTTTGGTTTCCTTGTATGACCAAAAAGCGAATTCAAGATAATATGAAAAAGAACAATAATTATTTAGAGTAGTTTCTGTTGAAAAATTTGTAAATAATAAGATTCTCCACATTTGAGAATCTTTTTTTATTCGTGTCAAGAAAACGACAATGCGAAAAGAAAAAAGAAACGGAATATTTTCAGGTGATAAAATGATAAAAAATTGTAATATGTTAAAAATCAAAATATTTTATGGTCTTATATTGTCAATTAAAATATTCTTCATACATTTGCACACTCAATTTAAGGAAGAAGTGCGCCTATTTCAAAAATAGAAAACACTGCAACCTTGATTGACAAACGAGAACTTAATTAGATATATATAAACAATGTCAGGTATTATTGGTAAAAAGATCGGGATGACATCGCTGTTTGACGAAGCTGGGAAGAATATTCCTTGTACCGTTATTCAAGCAGGTCCATGCTCGGTTTTACAGGTCAGAACCGTTGAAAAGGATGGGTACAAAGCTGCTCAACTTGGTTTCGATGACAAGAGTGAAAAGAACGTTGGTAAAGCGTTAGCCGGCCACTTCAAAAAGGCAGGTTCAACTCCAAAAGCTAAATTGGTAGAATTCTATAATGAATTCGTAGAAAATTTAAGCGTTGGAGATGAAGTGAAAGTGAACTTATTTGCGCAAGGTGAATATGTTGATGTAACAGGAACTTCAAAAGGTAAAGGTTTCCAGGGGGTTGTGAAGAGACACAATTTCCGTGGGGTAATGCAAGCGACTCATGGACAGCACAACCGATTAAGAGCCCCAGGTTCTATTGGTGCAGGTTCTGATCCTTCCAGAGTATTCAAAGGAATGCGTATGGCAGGAAGAATGGGTGGTAAGCAGGTTACCGTACAAAACCTGGAAGTGTTAAGAGTAGATGAAGAACAAAATCTTTTAGTAGTAAAAGGGGCTGTTCCGGGAGCGAAAAATTCTTATGTAATTATCAGAAAATGGAACTAGTAGTATTAAATACATCAGGAAAAGAAACCGGAAGAAGTGTATCTCTTGACGAAGCTATCTTCGGAATTGAGCCAAACCAGCACGCGGTTTACTTAGAGGTTAAGCAATATCTTGCTGCACAAAGACAAGGTACGCACAAATCAAAAGAAAGAAACGAAATCTCAGGATCAACTAAGAAACTTAAGAAACAAAAGGGTTCTGGTTCTGCTAGATACGGTAGCATCAAATCGCCAACTTTCAAAGGTGGAGGTAGAGTTTTTGGTCCAAAACCAAGAGACTACAGATTCAAATTGAATAAGGCCTTGAAAAGATTAGCTAAAAAATCTGTTCTTTCGCAAAAAATGAGAGATAATTCAATTATAGTATTAGAAGCTTTCAATTTTGAAGCTCCTAAAACCAAAGAATTTATCAGCTTGAACAATGCGTTAGGATTTGAAGGTAAAAAAGCGCTTTATATCTTACCGGAAGCGAACAAAAACGTTTATCTGTCATCAAGAAACCTGGCAAAAACCAAAGTTTTGACTTATAACGAAATCAGTTCTTACGACTTAGTAAACGCTGGTGAGATCGTATTCTTAGAAGGTGCAATAGAAAAATTCCAAGAAAATTTAAGAAAATAAATCATGTCTATTATCATTAAACCAATCATCTCAGAAAAAGCAAACTATCTTACAGATTTGAGAGGACATTATTCTTTTTTAGTTAACCCTAAATCGAATAAAATCCAGATCAAAAAGGCGATAGAAGTTGCTTACGGTGTAAAAGTAGCAGACATTAGTACAATGATTTATGCGCCTAAAGTTTCTTCGAAACACACCAAAAAAGGATTACAAGTTGGGAAAACCAGCAAATTGAAAAAAGCAGTCGTTGCCCTTGCAGAAGGAGAAGTGATTGATATTTTTGCAACCAACTAAATTAGCATAAGGGATACCCTTATGACAACAATAAAATTTTATTAATTATAAATAATTGTAATGTCTGTTAGAAAATTAAAACCTATCACCCCGGGACAGAGATTCAGAGTTGTAAACAACTTTGATGAAATTACTACCAACAAACCAGAGAAATCTCTAACCGTTGGTATTAGTAAGTCAGGTGGTCGTAACAATACTGGTAAAATGACCATGCGTTACACCGGAGGTGGACACAAACAAAAATACAGAATTATCGACTTCAAAAGAAACAAGTTTGATGTTGAAGCTACGGTAAAATCTGTTGAGTACGATCCAAACAGAACTGCTTTCATCGCTCTATTGGAATATGCAGACGGAGAGAAGAGATATATCATCGCTCCAACCGGTATTAAAGTAGATCAGAAAGTAATCTCCTCAGAGACTGCAGAGCCAAATGTTGGTAATGCGATGAAATTGAAAAACATTCCTTTGGGAACTGTTATTTCTTGTATCGAATTGAAGCCTGGTCAAGGTGGAATTATGGCAAGAAGTGCGGGATCATCGGCACAGTTAACTTCAAGAGATAAGAAATACGTAATCATTAAATTACCTTCAGGAGAATCCAGAATGGTTCTTGGAGAATGTATGGCAATGATTGGTGCAGTATCTAACCACGATCACATGCTTACCGTTTCCGGTAAAGCAGGTAGAAGCAGATGGTTGGGTAGAAGACCTAGAACAAGACCAGTAGTAATGAACCCTGTAGATCACCCAATGGGAGGTGGTGAAGGTAAGTCTTCTGGAGGTCACCCAAGATCAAGAAATGGTATGCCTTCTAAAGGTTACAAAACCAGAAAGAAAAACAAAGCGTCTAACCGTCATATCATATCTAAACGAAAATAATTATGTCAAGATCACTTAAAAAAGGACCTTTCATTCATCACACTTTAGATAAGAAGGTTCAGACAAATATAGAGTCTGGTAAGAAAACAGTAATCAAAACTTGGTCTAGAGCATCAATGATCTCTCCAGACTTCGTAGGACAAACCATCGCAGTACACAACGGAAAATCTTTTATTCCGGTATATGTAACTGAAAATATGGTAGGTCATAAGTTAGGCGAATTTTCTCCGACAAGATCTTTTAGAGGTCACGGCGGTAACAAAAATAAAGGAGGTAGATAATCATGGGATCAAGAAAAAGAGAAAGTGCATTGGCACGTAAAATAGCAAACCAGGATGTAGCAAAAGCGTTACATAATGACTGCCCGTCTTCTCCTAGAAAAATGAGATTAGTAGCTGATATCATTAGAGGAGTAGAAGTAGATAAGGCATTGAGTATCCTTAAATATTCCAAAAAAGATGCTTCAAATAAATTAGAGAAAGTACTTCTTTCTGCGATGGCTAACTGGCAATCAAAGAACGAAGGTGCTGATATCGAAGAAGCAAACTTAATCGTAAAAGAAATTATGGTTGACAGTGCAAGACAATTGAAGAGACTAAGACCGGCACCACAAGGTAGAGGTCATAGAATCAGAAAAAGATCAAACCACATCACTTTAATTTTAGGAACTAAAGATAATAAATAATCAAGGTATGGGACAGAAGACAAATCCAATTGGTAACAGATTAGGTATCATCAGAGGATGGGATTCAAACTGGTATGGTGGTAAAGATTATGGAGACAGAATCGCAGAGGACTACAAGATCAGAAGATACCTTGAGGCAAGATTATCTAAAGGTGGAATTTCAAAAATCTACATCGAGAGAACATTGAAATTAGTAACCATTACAATTACGACTGCTAGACCGGGATTAATTATCGGTAAAGGAGGACAGGAAGTTGATAAATTGAAAGAAGAATTAAAAAAATTGACGGATAAAGACATCCAGATCAATATCTTCGAAATCAAAAGACCTGAACTCGATGCAGTTTTAGTTGCAGACAGTATCGCAAAGCAAATCGAAAATAGAATTTCTTACAGAAGAGCTGTGAAAATGTCAATTCAAAGCACCATGAGAATGGGAGCCGAAGGAATCAAAGTACAGATCTCTGGAAGATTAAACGGAGCTGAGATGGCAAGAAGCGAATCTTTCAAAGAAGGAAGAATCCCATTGTCAACTTTTAGAGCAGATATCGATTACCATATCGGTGAAGCACTTACTCAGTACGGGAAACTAGGAGTGAAAGTTTGGATTATGAAAGGGGAAGTGTACGGTAAAAGAGACCTTAGCCCATTAGTAGGACAACAGAAAAAAGCACCTGCAGGAAGAGGAGATCGTAACGATCGTAATGACAGAGGAGACAGAGGCGATAGAAGACCAAGAGATAGAAAATAATTAATGAAATTTTGGAGGATACTTTTTAAATGACCGTTACTTTTTTAAAATCTAAAATCTAAAATCTAAAATTCCTAGAAATTATGTTACAACCAAGAAGAACCAAATTCCGTAAAGTTCACAAGATGAAAATGAAGGGGATTGCTCAAAGAGGCAGTCAACTTGCATACGGAACTTTCGGGATCAAAGCTAATGAAGGAGCTTGGATCACTGCAAGACAAATTGAAGCAGCGCGTATTGCTGCAACAAGATATATGAAAAGAGAAGGTCAGTTATGGATCAAAATATTTCCAGACAAGCCTATTACTAAAAAACCAGCCGAAGTAAGGATGGGGAAAGGTAAAGGTGCCGTGGAATATTGGGTATCTGTAGTGAAACCTGGTAAAATTATGTTTGAAGTAGGTGGCGTACCTTATGAAGTTGCAAAAGAAGCACTTCGTCTTGCCGCTCAGAAACTTCCTGTTACTACAAGATTTGTAGTTGCTAACGATTTTGTTCAACCTCAATAATCTTAAAAGAAATGAAAAAAGCTGACATCAAAAATCTAAGCGCAGGAGACATTCAGAACAAACTAGTTGAAGTGAAAGCAGATTTCTATAAAATGAAATTATCGCACAGCATCAGCCCGATTGAAAATCCTATTCAAATCAAAGACTTGAGAAGAACAATCGCAAGACTGGAAACTGAATTAACACTAAAACAACAATCATAATTTTCCTTTTATCATGGATAGAAATTTAAGAAAAGAAAGAATCGGAATCGTTTCTAGCAATAAAATGGAAAAAACCATTGTTGTAAGTGAAACGACGAGAGTAAAACACCCGATGTATGGTAAATTCGTTCTGAAAACGAAAAAATATACCGCTCATGATGAGAACAACGAGTGTACTGAAGGCGATACAGTATTGATTACTGAAACAAGACCTTTAAGTAAAAGTAAAAGATGGAGATTAGTAAGAATCATTGAAAAAGCTAAGTAATGTTACAAACCGAATCAAGATTAAAAGTTGCTGATAACACAGGTGCAAAAGAAGTACTGGTTATTAGAGTTCTAGGAGGAACTAGAAGAAGATATGCTTCAGTTGGTGATAAGATCGTAGTTACTATCAAAGATTCTACACCACAAGGAACTGCAAAAAAAGGAACTATTTCTAAAGCAGTAGTTGTAAGAACAAAAAAAGCAGTAAGACGAAAAGATGGTTCATACATCAAATTCGACGACAACGCATGTGTTCTTTTAAATGCTACCGGTGAAATGAGAGGAACCAGAGTTTTCGGACCTGTGGCTCGTGAACTAAGAGACAAAGAATATATGAAAGTCATTTCATTAGCTCCTGAAGTACTTTAATTTTAAAATTTACAGAAAATGACAAAGTTAAAAATCAAAAGAGGAGATAACGTAATCATCACTACCGGAAAGAAAGAAATTAAAGGTAAAAAAGGTGAGGTTATTGAGGTGATCAGAAAAGAAGGCAAAGACGCCAGAGTAATCGTTGCAGGTTTAAATATTGTTAAAAAACATACCAAACCATCAGCAGGTAACCCACAAGGCGGAATTGTAGAAAAAGAAGCATCAATCCATATTTCAAATGTTATGTTGATCGACAAAAACGGTAAACCAACAAAAACAGGAAGTAAGGTAGAAGGTGATAAAAAAGTGAGAGTTGCTAAATCAACCGGTGAAACTTTATAATTAAACGACGATGGAATATATAGCAAGACCAAAACAAATATATAAAGAGAAAATTGTTCCTACAATGATGGAAGAATTTGGGTACAAATCTGTGATGCAGGTTCCTAAATTATTGAAAATCGTTGTGTCACAAGGTTTGGGTGCAGCAACAGCTGACAAGAAAATTGTTGATTACGGAATCGAAGAACTTACAGCAATCACTGGTCAAAAAGCAGTTGGAACTCTTTCTAAGAAAGATGAAGCAGCTTTCAAATTAAGAAAAGGAATGCCTGTAGGTGCTAGAGTTACTTTAAGATCAAATCAAATGTATGAGTTCTTAGACCGGTTAACTTCTTCAGCTTTGCCACGTATCCGTGATTTTAGCGGTATCAAAGCAGATGGTTTCGACGGTAGAGGAAATTACAACTTAGGGATTACTGAGCAAATCATCTTCCCGGAGATTGCAATTGACAAAGTGAAAAAAATCCAGGGGATGGACATTACTTTTGTAACTTCTGCGAAAACTGACAAAGAAGCTAAATCACTATTAACGCATTTCGGTATGCCTTTCAAAAAGAACTAAGATGGCTAAAGAATCAATGAAAGCGCGCGAGCGCAAAAGAGAAGCAACGGTAGCTAAGTATGCAGAGAAAAGAAAAGCTTTGAAAGAAGCTGGAGATTATCTGGGCTTACAAAAATTACCAAAAGATGCTTCGCCAGTAAGACTACACAACAGATGTAAATTAACTGGAAGACCAAGAGGTTACATGAGAACATTCGGTCTTTCAAGAGTAACTTTCAGAGAAATGGCCAACAACGGTCTTATCCCGGGAGTGAAAAAAGCAAGTTGGTAATAATTTAGAACAATCAAGATGATCAAGTTGATTATTAGATAAAAGAAAAAAGAATAAAGAGAAAGGATTTCGATCTTGGCTCTTTGTTCTTGGCTCTTGGCTCTCTTTTCAAAACTGCTCATCACAAACCAATAATTTAAAATAGAAAAATGGTAACAGATCCAATTTCAGATTTCCTAACCAGAGTAAGGAACGCACAAAGCGCAGGCCACAAAGTGGTGGATATTCCTGCATCGAAAATCAAAAAGGAGATTACAAAAATTTTGTTTGATCAGGGGTATATTTTGAACTACAAGTTCGAAGATAACGCTGTTCAGGGAAACATCAAAATCGCTTTAAAGTACGACAAAACAACCAACAAACCTATCATCAAAAGCATCCAAAGAGCTTCAAGACCAGGTTTGAGACAATACAAAGGTTCAGGTGAACTTCCAAGAGTATTGAACGGTTTGGGAATTGCAATTATCTCAACTTCGAGAGGAGTAATGACCGATAAAAAAGCACGTCAGGAAAAAGTTGGTGGAGAAGTAATCTGCTATGTTTATTAATAAATAATCAAAGGAAAATGTCAAGAATTGGTAAATCAATTATAGAAATTCCCGCTAATGTTACCGTAACCGAAAAAGACGGATTGGTAACTGTGAAAGGACCGAAAGGCGAACTTACACAGCAGTTAGGCGAAGGAATCACTCTAAAGCAAGAAGACGGGATTCTAACTTTAGACCGTCCGTCGGAATCAAAACAACATAAAGCATTACACGGTCTTTACAGAGCGTTAATCAATAATATGGTTCAAGGAACTGCCGAAGGGTGGACCAAAAAACTGGAATTGGTAGGAGTAGGATACAGAGCATCTAATCAAGGAAACAGATTAGATTTAGCTTTAGGATTCTCACACGGGATCGTACTGGATCTTCCTAAAGAAATCGTGGTAGAAACCTTATCTGAAAAAGGTAAAAACCCTATCATTACTTTAACATCATTTGACAAACAATTATTAGGAATGGTTGCTGCAAAGATCAGATCTTTCAGAAAACCAGAACCATATAAAGGAAAAGGTGTTAGATTCGTTGGAGAAATTGTAAGACGTAAAGCTGGTAAATCTGCTTAATTTTAAAACTTAAGAACATGGCACTAAGCAAAGTACAAAAAAGAAATAGAATTAAAAGAAGAGTAAGAGGAAAAATCTCTGGCTCTGCTGAATTACCAAGATTATCAGTTTACAAAAGCAATAAAGAAATTTACGCGCAGTTGATCGACGATAAAGATGGTAAAACTTTAGCCTCAGCTTCATCTAGAACGTTGAATGCGAAAGGTAACAAAACAGAAATCTCTGCAGAAGTAGGTAAAGCAATCGCTGAAAAAGCTAAAGCTGTAGGAATTGAAAAAATAGTGTTCGACAGAAACGGATTCGTATATCATGGTAGAGTGAAAGCTCTGGCTGACGGTGCGAGAGAAGGCGGACTAAAATTCTAATCATTAAATTTCGGAAATATGTTAGGACTAGATAATATAGAAAAAATAAAACCGGGAGGATTAGAACTTAAAGATCGTCTCGTTTCAGTAAACAGAGTAACAAAAGTAACCAAAGGTGGTAGAGCTTTCGGATTTTCTGCAATCGTGGTTGTAGGAGACGAAGCAGGAACTGTTGGTTTCGGTTTAGGAAAATCTAAAGAAGTTGCTTCAGCTATTGCAAAAGCGGTAGAAGATGCAAAGAAAAATTTAGTGAAAGTTCCGGTAGTAAACCATACTATTCCTCACCAAACATCTGCAAGATACGGTGGAGCAGATATCTTCCTGAGACCTGCAACTCACGGTACCGGTGTAATCGCTGGTGGTACAGTTCGTATGGTTATTGAAGCTGCTGGTATTAAAGATATCCTTTCAAAATCTAAAGGTTCATCTAACCCGCATAATGTGGTGAAAGCAACTTTCAAAGCATTATTGGATATCAGAAGACCAGAGGAAATTGCAAGATTGAGAGGTATTTCATTAAATAAAGTGTTTAACGGTTAATAAGTAAAGCAATGGCAAAAATTCAAATCAAACAAGTAAGAAGCGCTATTGGTAGAACCAAAACTCAAAAGAGAACGCTTGAAGCATTAGGATTGAAAAAACTTCACCAAGTGGTAGAACATGACGATACTCCTGCAATTCTAGGAATGGTAGCGGCGGTAGGTCACTTATTAGAAGTACAAAAATAGAAAATTGACAAAGAGACCAAGAGACTTGATAATGATAGTCTCTTATCTCTAATCTTTAAATCTCAAATCTAAAAATAATGAATTTAAATAATATTAGACCTGCAGCAGGTTCTACTCACAGTACGAAAAGAATCGGTAGAGGACAAGGTAGTGGTAAAGGGGGTACAGCTGGGAAAGGTCACAATGGTCAGCAAGCAAGAGCTGGTTATTCTCAGAAAATTGGTTTCGAAGGTGGACAAATGCCTTTGCAAAGAAGATTACCGAAATTCGGTTTTACCAATATCAATAGAAAAGAGTATAGAGGAATTAATGTTGATACCCTTCAACTTTTGGCTGATACCAAAAATATCACTGAAATTACTCAAGAAGTATTAGTAGAAAATGGTTTAGCTAAAAAAAGCGAAATCGTGAAAATTATGGGTAGAGGAGAGTTGAAAGCTGGTATTTCAATTTCTGCACACAAATTCACTAAATCTGCAGAAGAAGCTATTGCTAAAGCTGGAGGTAAAGCAATTACTCTTTAATATTTACAATGAAAGAATTTATACAAACACTAAAAAACATTTGGAGTCTTAAGGAACTGAGAGAAAAGATACTTTTTACTCTTGGAATCGTCCTAGTGTATAGATTCGCATCTTATATTTCCTTACCGGCCATTAACATGGCAGAGGTAGGGAATCTTTTGGATATTTATAAAAACCAGGGAGGCAACAAGCAAGGAGCAGGACTTCTTGGCTTGCTTTCTTCGTTTACAGGTGGGGCATTTAGCCGGGCGTCCATTATGGCGCTCGGAATTATGCCTTATATTTCTGCTTCCATTATTGTGCAGTTAATGGGTATGGCAATTCCGTACCTTCAGAAATTGCAGAAAGATGGAGAAAGTGGTAGAAATACCTTAAACCAAATTACAAGATGGTTAACTATTGCAGTTTGTTTGGTACAGGCACCTTCTTACCTTACTTCAATCACTCAGATGTTCTTGCCGCACGCACAGTTTGCTTCTGCTTACTATGTAAATCCGCAGTCCATTATGTTCTGGTTGCCTAGTATCGTAATTTTGGTCGCTGGTTCTGTATTCGCGATGTGGTTAGGAGAGAAGATTACCGATAAAGGAATCGGAAACGGGATATCCATCCTTATTATGGTGGGGATTCTTGCTGATTTTCCAGGTGCTTTCATTCAGGAAGTTGCAACTCAAACAGGTAAAGGTGGTTTTGGTACCATTATGATCCTTATTGAAGTGCTGTTTTGGATGTTGGTTGTTCTTTTGGCAATCGTTCTTTCGGTCGCAGTTCGCAAAATTCCTATTCAATATGTAAGTAGAGCGCAAGCAAGAGGTGGGGTAAATAAAAATTTAATGCAAGGTGCAAGACAATGGATTCCTTTAAAAGTAAATGCTTCTGGAGTTATGCCAATCATCTTCGCGCAGGCTTTAATGTTTGTTCCTGGATTATTAACGAAAGTTGATGAATCAAATACCTTCTTAGCAGGATTCAAAAATGTATTTAGTTGGCAGTACAATGTATTGTTTGCTTTATTAATTATCATCTTCTCATTTTTCTATACCGCAATTACGATTCCGGTGAATCAAATGGCTGATGATTTAAAGAGAAATGGTGGACTGATTCCTAAGGTAAGACCCGGGAAAGAAACCGCTGATTATCTGGATGATATTTTGTCAAAAATTACCTTGCCAGGTTCTATCTTTTTAGCTATCTTTGCAATCCTTCCGGCACTTGTGCATGGAGCGTTTGTTCAGACCGATCGTTTTGCCCTGTTTTTCGGGGGTACATCACTTTTGATTATGGTCGGGGTGATCTTAGATACTGTACAGCAAATCAATACGTATTTGTTGAATCATCATTACGATGGGTTAATGCAGTCTAAATTGTCTAGAACAAACAATAATTTGTAATTAGATAAATGGCAAAACAAAAACATATTGAACAAGACGGCGTTATTACGGAAGCACTTTCGAACGCCCAATTCCGTGTCGAGCTAGAAAATGGGCATGTACTTATTGCACACATTTCTGGTAAGATGCGAATGCATTATATTAAACTTTTACCTGGAGACAAGGTAAAATTAGAGTTATCTCCTTATGACTTGTCAAAAGGAAGAATCACATTTAGATATTAATTTCAGAGCAATCTGGGAATTATTATAAACGGAAACAAAATGAAATCGCAGGATTCCATTTGTCATTTAAATATTTAAACAAAAGGGAATGTAATCACAGGATTCCATTTAACCGTTGGAAAATTAAACAAAATCAAATGAAAGTTAGAGCATCTATCAAAAAAAGAAGTGCTGATTGTAAAATCGTTCGCAGGAAAGGCGTTCTGTTTGTAATCAACAAGAAGAACCCAAAATTTAAACAAAGACAAGGCTAAAATTAAATTATGGCGAGAATTTCCGGTATTGATTTACCAAAAAACAAAAGAGGCGTTATCGGTTTAACTTATATCTATGGTGTCGGAAGAAGTACTTCTTCTGAAATCTTGAAAGCAGCCGGCATCAGCGAAGACAAGAAAGTCAACGAATGGAATGACGATGAATTGGCATTGATCAGAAACTACATCACTGAAAACATCAAAGTGGAAGGTGAATTGCGTTCTGAAACACAACTAAACATCAAGCGATTGATGGATATTGGTTGCCAACGAGGAATACGTCACAGACTGGGATTACCTTTAAGAGGACAAAGAACGAAGAATAATTCTAGAACCCGAAAAGGAAAGAGAAAAACTGTTGCTAACAAGAAAAAAGCAAGTAAATAATCGGTAAGAATTATGGCAAAACAGACAAAAGCAGTTAAGAAAAGAAAAGTAAAAGTTGAAGCAATTGGTGAAGCACATATCCAGGCGACTTTCAACAATATCATCATTTCTTTAACAAATAAAAGTGGAGAAGTAATCTCATGGGCATCTGCCGGAAAAATGGGATTCAGAGGTTCAAAGAAGAATACTCCTTTTGCGGCTCAAATGGCTGCGGAAAATTGCTCAACAGTAGCACACGACGCTGGACTACGAAGAGTAAAGGTTTACGTGAAAGGTCCTGGAGCAGGTAGAGAATCTGCAATCAGAACTATTCACAATTCAGGAATTGAAGTTAGTGAAATCGTTGATGTGACTCCAATGCCACACAATGGTTGTAGACCACCAAAAAGAAGAAGAGTATAATCTATTATTTTATGTTTTAGCTTTAAATAATAATGAGCAAACATTATTAATCTAAAATCTAAAATCTAGAATCTAAAATCTTAAAAAATATGGCAAGATATATTGGACCAAAAACAAAGATTGCAAGAAAGTTTGGAGTTGCAATCTACGGAGATGACAAAAACTTCGAGAAAAGAAAAAACCAACCGCCGGGACAACACGGTGTAAATAAAAGAAGAAACCAGAAGAAATCCGAGTATGCTGTTCAGTTGATGGAAAAGCAGAAAGCGAAATATACTTATGGTATTTTAGAAAAGCAATTTGCTAACCTATACCAAAAAGCGGTAAGAGCTAGAGGAGTTACAGGTGAAGTTCTTTTGCAGTTATGTGAATCGAGATTAGACAATGTAGTATACAGATTAGGGTTTGCGAAAACCAGAGCTGGAGCAAGACAATTGGTTTCTCACAGACACATCACAGTAAATGGAGAATTGGTAAACATCGCTTCATATTCAATGAAAGCAGGAGACGTAGTTGCAGTGAGAGAGAAATCAAAATCTCTTGAAGTAATTGCTGATTCATTGGCTTACAGATCTACTTATGAGTGGTTGCAATTTAACGACGAGAAAAAAGAAGGTACTTTCGTAGCTGCTCCGGAGAGAATCCAAATCCCGGAAGATTTGAAAGAACAATTGATCGTCGAACTTTACTCTAAATAATAATTTTTTCAAATTTTTGCTCAACCCAAATTATATGGCAATTTTAACATTTATTAAACCCGATAAAGTAATCCTCCTTAACTCCAATGAATTCAAAGGCCAATTTGAATTCAGACCATTAGAGCAAGGGTTTGGACTTACCATCGGTAATGCTTTGAGAAGAGTTTTACTTTCTTCTCTTGAAGGATATGCTATTTCATCTATCAAAATAGAAGGCGTAGAGCACGAATTTTCAACAATTCCAGGTGTAATTGAAGACGTTACAGAAATTATTCTGAACCTGAAACAATTAAGACTGAGAGCGAAATCTGAGACTGCAACTGCAGAAGAAGTGACTGCCAAAGTATCTGGGCAAACTACTGTAACAGCTGGCGACTTAGGAAAATCAATGCAAGATTTTGAAGTATTGAATCCTGACTTAGTTATCTGTTCAACAAACAAAGACGTGAAATTTGAAATCACGTTCAATATTGAGAAAGGTAGAGGTTATGTTCCTTCCGAACAAAACAAATCAAACAATGCTCCTATCGGAACTATTGCTATTGATTCCATCTATACTCCGATCAAAAAAGTACAGTACAGTGTTGAAAACTATCGTGTCGAGCAAAAAACAGACTACGAAAAACTCGTTTTGGATATTGAAACTGATGGTTCTATCAGTCCTCAAAATGCTTTAACTGAAGCTTCTAAGATATTAATTTATCATTTCATGCTGTTCTCCGATGAGAGAATTACGCTGGAAACTGAAGCGGTAAAAGCGTCGATTCAATACGATGAAGAAACCTTACATACCAGACAACTACTGAAATCGAAATTAGTAGATATGGATTTGTCGGTAAGAGCATTAAACTGCTTGAAAGCTGCTGAAGTGGAAACTTTAGGAGAACTGGTTTCTTACACCAAGTCTGATTTGATGAAATTCAGAAATTTCGGTAAAAAATCTTTAACAGAATTAGAAGAATTAGTGCATGCAAAAGGTCTTAACTTCGGTTTCGACGTTGCTAAATATAAATTAGACGCTGATAAATAACAAACAATGAGACACGGTAAAAAATTCAATCACTTATCTAGAACAGCTTCTCACAGAAGTGCTTTGCTTTCTAATATGGCTTGTTCTCTTATTGAGCATAAAAGAATCAACACAACTGTTGCTAAAGCGAAAGCTTTAAGAGTATATGTTGAGCCGATCCTTACAAAAGCGAAAGAAGATACAACACACAACAGAAGAACAGTTTTCTCTTACCTGCAAAGCAAAGAAGCAGTTACTGAATTATTCAGAACAATTGCTCCTAAAATCGCAGAAAGAAACGGTGGTTACACAAGAATCATCAAAACTGGATTCAGACAGGGCGATGCTGCCGATATGGCAATGATCGAACTTGTAGATTTCAACGAACTTTACAACCCGAACGCTGAAGAGAAAAAAGTAACAAGAAGAAGCAGAAGATCTACTCCTAAAGCAGCAGAAGCTGTTGCGGAAGTAAAAGAAACTCCTGCTAAAGAAGTTAAAACTGACGAGCCAGTTGCAGAAGCTGCTGACGCTACAGAAGAAAAAGCGGGAGAATAATATTCCCCGACTTTTTATACATAAAAATCCGTTCAATTTAATTTGAACGGATTTTTTATTTTAAGAATTAAGGTTTGTTTTTATCTGCCTTAACTTTTTATTTTGATCGTTGTAATTTACTTTTGAAATCAAAATGTAAAATCCAAATATTTCTTACTTGGCTCTTCCTATTGTCCTCTCGCTTTCTTCAAATGAATCACATTTTTTTCCTGTGTAATAGTAACAGAGTCGTTTTTAGCCACAATCGTAATATCAAAATTTCCATAAACGCCTCCTTTTGGCCAACCCTCTTTTTGTGGAGCGGAAATGGTCTTATTATTACTTCGGATGCTGATTGTTTTTTCTTTAGGCGTGTTTTTAAAAGTAACCAAAGCCGATGATCCATCATCTGCTACATAGCGTTCCGTGTATTCAGGTGCATCAGTGTTTACACCGGTTGTAATTGCGGGAGTAGTCATGCTGTCCTTGGGAAGATCTGCAGAATACCCGTTTTCCTGTTTGATAATGCTTTTATTTCCTTCGGTGTTTTTTTTACAGCTGAATGTGAGAAGAAGCAATGAACTTGCTGCGAGGATGAATATTTTTTTCATTGTTAAAGTTTTAGTGGTAAATCAAATTTAATGATAAGTTTTCTAATTATCAATATCCTGTTAAAATTAACTAAAATTTAACTCAAACCTATTTAAAATCATCGCATATAACCCTTACAATCATTCAATTTTCACTAAATTTGTACTTCATATTAAATAATACTAAAAAATCATACAATGAGTTATATTTCTTACATTGAAGCGAGGCAGATTTTAGATTCCAGAGGAAATCCTACCATCGAAGTTGATGTGTTCACAGAGAATGGTGCGATGGGTCGTGCTGCTGTTCCTTCCGGAGCATCTACCGGTGAGCATGAAGCCGTGGAATTACGTGATGGCGGCTCTGATTTCTTAGGAAAAGGTGTTTTAAAAGCAGTCGAAAATGTAAGAGAAGTAATCGCGCCGGAATTAGTTGGACTTCCCGTGTGGGATCAAAACTTTATCGATCAGATTATGATCGAATTAGACGGTACCAAAAATAAAAGTAATCTCGGAGCCAATGCTATTTTAGGTGTTTCTTTGGCCGCCGCAAAAGCTGCAGCGACAGAATTAAGAATGCCTTTGTATAAATATGTTGGCGGAGTTAATGCCAATACACTTCCTGTTCCGATGATGAACGTAATTAATGGTGGTTCGCATTCTGATGCGCCAATCGCTTTTCAGGAATTCATGATCATGCCGGTCAAAGCAGAGTCTTTTTCTGATTCTCTAAGAAAAGGAACCGAAATTTTCCACAGTTTAAAATCAATTTTACACGACAGAGGTTTGTCAACTGCGGTTGGTGATGAAGGTGGTTTTGCACCGAAATTCAAAGGAACTGAAGACGCTTTAGATACGCTTTCACAAGCGGTTGAAAAAGCAGGTTACAAAGTAGGAGATGATATTATGTTTGCCTTAGATTGTGCTGCGTCAGAATTCTATAAAGACGGAATGTACGATTATAGAAAATTTGAGACTCCGGAATCTGCGCATTTCAACAGAAGCGAACAGGTGAATTACTTAGCAGACCTGGCAGCGAAATATCCGATTATTTCGATAGAAGACGGAATGCACGAAGACGATTGGGAAGGTTGGAAAATGTTAACTGAGAAAATCGGTGACCGCGTTCAATTGGTTGGTGACGATTTATTTGTAACTAATGTTGAAAGACTTTCAAGAGGAATCAACGAAGGAATCGCAAATTCAATTCTCGTTAAAGTAAACCAAATCGGAACATTATCAGAAACGATGGATGCTGTTCAAATGGCTCAGCACAACCGTTATACAACCGTGATGTCTCACAGATCTGGTGAAACGGAGGATTATACGATCGCAGATTTAGCCGTTGCAATGAATTGCGGACAGATCAAAACCGGTTCCGCTTCCCGTTCAGACAGAATGGCGAAATACAACCAGTTACTGCGTATTGAAGAAGCTTTGGGAGAAACTGCATATTTCCCGGGACTTGACGCATTCAAAATAAAACGATAATAGAAAAAATTCATGGAAAGACTGCCAAAAACACTTGCGGTATTATTCCAATATTTATAAATTAGTAAAAAATTAAATTATAATGTCAGATAACAAAGTTATATTAAACTATGATGGTAAAGCATTTGAATATCCAATCGTAGAAAGCACTATCGGTGATAGAGGAATAGATATATCAAAGCTAAGAGACCAGACCGGTTTGATTACTTTAGATTTAGGATATAAGAACACAGGAGCTACTTTAAGTGACATCACTTATCTTGACGGTGACAAGGGTGAACTGTATTACAGAGGATATCCAATCGAGCAAATCGCCGAAAAATCAAACTTTACAGAAGTAATGTATCTTTTGTTAAACGGTAATTTACCAACAACAGATCAGTTCGCAGGTTTCGAAAAAGGAATTAAAAAATACAATTTCGTGGCGGACGAAATGAAAAGACTGATCGATGTTTTCCCTCGTTCTGCCCATCCAATGGGAGTTTTATCTTCATTAACTTCTGCGCTTACTGCATTTAATCCAAAAGCGGTAGACGTACGGTCAAAAGAAGAAATGGACCACGCCGCAGAAATGTTGATCGCCAAATTCTCTCACCTTTGTGCGTGGACGTACCGTAAAAAAATGGGACTTCCGATCAATCACGGAGATGACAGTCTAAACTATGTGGAGAATTTCTACAAAATGTGTTTCCGTCGTCCAAACCAGGAATTTGAACTGGATCCTGTCGTTGTTGGAGCTTTAGATAAATTATTAATGCTTCACGCAGATCACGAACAAAACTGTTCTACATCAACGGTAAGAATGGTTGGTTCAGCTCACACAGGATTATTCGCGTCCGTTTCAGCAGGTATTTCTGCACTTTGGGGACCACTTCACGGTGGGGCAAACCAGGCAGTGATCGAAATGTTGGAAATGATTGAACAGGATGGAGGAAATGTTGCAAAATATGTGGAAAAAGCTAAAAATAAAGACGATGATTTCCGTCTAATGGGCTTCGGACACAGAGTTTACAAAAACTTCGATCCAAGAGCAACCATCATCAAAAAAGCAGCAGATGATATTTTGAATTCATTAGGAATTCAGGACAAAGCTTTAGATATTGCACGTCAGTTAGAAAGAGTAGCTTTGGAAGACGACTATTTCGTAAGCAGAAAATTATATCCAAATGTAGATTTCTATTCCGGAATTATTTACCGCGCTTTAGGAATCCCAACCGAAATGTTCACCGTAATGTTCGCGTTAGGGCGATTACCAGGCTGGATTTCTCAGTGGAAAGAAATGCGTTTGCACAACGATCCAATCGGACGTCCAAGACAGGTTTATCAGGGAGCGCCAAAACGTGATTACGTTGATATGAACGCAAGATAATCTTAAATGATATTACAAATTTCCCTTTCAATTTATTTTGAGAGGGATTTTTTTTGAAGTACTTGGGCGCACATTTCCGGCTGTCACTACTCGCTTTTTTCTTGCCCAAGCTTTATCCATGCCTAAGAAAAAGAGCTCAAACATACCGTTCCATCCGGGGCGCAGATTCGTAACTAAAACAAAATTTTAGCAAAATTGAAAATTTCTGTATCTTAACCCACGGAAAAGCATCTGTTTTTTAATTCAATAGGAACGGGCTTTAGCCCTCTTAATACCTTAATGTTTGAAAAAAATCATATCAAAAATCTTAATTTCGCAACTTCACTTCATCCCAAATAAATAGTAGTACTGATAATGAATCCCAAAAATAAAAAAATAATAATTGCCGCATTTTTAATTCTAATTGCTTTGAATGCGGTTGCATTTTACGTTATTCAGGAAGGAATCGGGATCGCAAAAGCAATCAAAAATACCGAAAATAAAGAAGTCTTAAAGTCATTAGAGCAAAAACAAATTTTCAGTGATGTTTTTCCATCACTTGTTTTTACCATCGATATTGCATTGATATTCTTTGTATGTTATCTCCTAATTAAAATGCTCTTCAAAAGTTTAAAAAAATCCACACCTACTCAAAAATGAAATTAAAAAATTACATCAACGGACAATGGATCGAAGGATCAGGAAATGAAATACCATTATATAACGCCGTAAATGGCGAATTGGTCGCGATTTCAGATACCGAAGGAATCAATTTTGAACAAGCCTTAGATTACGGAAGAACTGTAGGTTACCAAAATCTTTCTTCCATGACCTTCTACGATCGAGGTGAAATGTTGAAGAAAGTGGCTCTTTATTTATTAGAAAGAAAGAAAAAATATTACGATTTATCTTATAAAACTGGTGCAACTCACGCCGATTCCTGGGTGGATATCGAAGGAGGTTTCGGAACATTCTTCACTTATTCAGGACTTGCAAAAAGAATGTTACCCAACACTCCATTTTGGGTTGATAGCGATACGCAGAAACTTTCTGCTAACGGAACTTTTATTGGGACGCATATTTTGACGCCAAGCGAAGGCGTTTCCGTTCAGATTAATGCGTACAACTTCCCTGTTTGGGGAATGTTAGAAAAACTATCAACTTCTCTATTAGCGGGAGTTCCAAGTATTGTAAAACCTGCAACACCAGGTTCCTATTTAACCAACGCGGTTTTTCAGGATATGATCGAAAGCGGTTTCCTTCCCGAAGGTGCAATTCAGTTAGTTTGTGGAGAACCGGGAAATATTCTTGATTATGTTCAGGATGGCGATTCTGTGCTTTTTACAGGTTCAGCTTCGACCGGAAAAAAATTAAAATCTTTACCATCCATTTCTAGAAATGCGGCCCGTTTCAATATGGAAGCAGATTCTTTAAACTGTTCAATCCTCGGTCTCGACGCAAAACCCGGAACACCGGAATTTGATCTGTTCATCAAAGAAGTTCGGACAGAAATGACGACCAAAGCAGGACAGAAATGTACGGCAATCCGAAGAATCATTGTCCCAGAAAATTTAGTGGGTGATGTTCAGAATGCTTTGTCCAAAGCTTTAGATCAAACCAAAATTGGAAATCCTTTAAGCCGTGAAACCAGAATGGGTTCCATCGTTGGTAAAAAAGAAATGGCCGTTTTGGAAGAAAAAATAGAACTGCTTAAAGCCGAAACAGAATTGATTTACGATGGGAAACAGGAATTGATAGATGCAGATTATGAAAAAGGTGCCTTTGTGACTCCTAAAGTATTCTACAATGACAAGCCTTTTCAAAAGAACTCTTCCCACGAAGTAGAAGCTTTCGGTCCGGTTTCAACGATTATGCCGTACAAAGATGCAGAAGAAGCCGCCGCTTTGGCAAAACGGGGGAAAGGAAGTTTGGTAGGTTCCATTATTTCTCACGATGAAAAATTCGTTGCAGAAACCTCCTGGAAAATGGCTTCCTCTCATGGAAGAATTTTCGTGTTAAACAGAGATAATGCCAAAGAATCGACCGGTCACGGTTCGCCTTTGCCAACCTTAATGCACGGCGGTCCCGGAAGAGCAGGCGGTGGAGAAGAAATGGGCGGATTGAACGGTCTTCATTTCTTTCTTCAGAAAACAGCGATTCAGGGTTCTCCGGATATTTTGACGGCAATTACCAAAATTTATCAGCAAGGGGCAACTCAACATTTTTCAGACAAACATCCATTCAGAAAATATTTCGAAGAAGTAGAAGTTGGTGATTCATTGGAAACAGCCGGAAGAACTGTAACGGAAGCCGATATCGTTAATTTTTCCAATGTTTCGTGGGATCATTTCTATGCTCACACCGATTCAACTTCTCTGAACGGAACCATTTTCGATCAAACGGTTGCGCATGGATATTTTATTCTTTCCGCGGCAGCAGGATTATTTGTTTCAGGGAAAAAAGGTCCGGTCATTGCCAATTATGGTTTAGAAAATGCAAATTTCTTTAAACCCGTTTACGCCGGAGACACAATCACAGTTTATTTAACGGCAAAAGAGAAAATCAACAAAGGCGTGAAAGGAAGAAATATTCCGAGTGGCGTTGTAAAGTGGTTGGTGGAAGTGGTTAATCAGCGCGAAGAAACTGTTTGCGTCGCCACAATCTTGACTTTGGTAGCAAAAAAATCTCCTTTCATAAAAATTGACTATAAAGATTTTGCGAAAAGATTAAACAATTTAAATGAGCAATC
Organism: Chryseobacterium sp. MDT2-18; assembly: GCF_030815285.1. Taxonomy (NCBI): domain Bacteria; kingdom Pseudomonadati; phylum Bacteroidota; class Flavobacteriia; order Flavobacteriales; family Weeksellaceae; genus Chryseobacterium; species Chryseobacterium sp. MDT2-18. The sequence goes on from NZ_JAUSWQ010000002.1 coordinate 339,793, forward strand.
TGCGCCGATTTGGGGAAAAATGAATGCACAACAAATGTTGGAACATTTAGAAACCACCATGAAATACAGCACTGGAGAATTGGAAACTTCGGAATGTAAAACACCGGAAGAACATTTAGAAAAATATCAGGATTCACTTTATAATTTCAGAAAAATGCCGAAAGATTTTCCCGCCCCTTTTTTAGAAGAGGGAAAACTACCCGAATTAAAATATAAAAACCTGGATGAAGCCAAAACTCATTTTATAGAATCGGTAAAGAATTATCAGATTTATTACCGTGAAAATCCGGAAGCTGAACATTTACATTTTGTTTTCGGAAAATTAAATAAAGAGATGATGGAATTATTTCATCAAAAGCATGTGACCCATCACTTTGAACAATTTGGACTTTTTACCAGTTAATTGCCATAAGAAAATCTTTAGCCTTCTTTTTTGGTGTCTTTTTTGCCTTGCAGTTTTCTGCGCAGAAAGTTTTCTATGTTGAGTATCAAAGTCAAGCCGATGTGAAGTTTTTGTGGTGAAATATGAAAGCCAGGCAGATTTGAATGTTTATAAAGTAGATTATCAAAGTCAAGCAGACGGAAATGAAGGGAAATGGTTCTTTGTTAAATATTCGGGTCAGGCAGATAAGAAGATTTATTTCGTTGATTATGAAAGTCAGGCAGATTTGAAAATATTTTTTGTGAAATATCAAAGTCAGGCTGGCTGGAATAAGAAAGAAAAGAAGCAGTTGATGTATTGAAGGGATGATTTAAAACACATTTATTAATGGTGTAAATGTTCCAAAGGAATATTATCTCTGTAGCATTGAATTAAAAATAATGAATTTGCGTTCCGGAGGAACGCTATCTAATGACCATTAAACTAAAGGTACTATTTTGAAAAAAAACATCGGAGAACAAGTTGTGGCATTCAACAGGCAGTTGCATTATTCAGGCGATCTTCCTGAAGGCTTCCACGTGCTCAATCCGTTCTTCGATAATCCCGAAACTTTAACGGTGATGACCGAATTTTATCAGAAATTTTACAATGACCATAACCAGAGGAAATTCATAATCGGAATAAATCCCAGCCGCCACGGAGCAGGAGTTACCGGCGTTCCATTTACCGACACCAAAAGATTGGAAACCGTTTGCGGAATCGAAATGAAATCGGCTCATACGCATGAGATTTCCTCTGTTTTCCTATATGACGTGATCGGACAGTTTGGAGGGCCGGAACAGTTTTATAAAGAGTTTTATATCAACTCGCCTTTCCCTTTAGCGATTGTCAGAAATACGGTTAGAGGTAATTTAAACGCCAATTATTACGACGACAAAAATCTATTCGAAGCTGTAAAACCTTTTATGATTCAAAGTTTAAAGGATCATATCAGTCTGGGTTTAGACACTTCAGAGGTCTTTATTTTAGGAAAAAAGAATGCTACTTTTATTGATAAAATCAACAGTCAGGAACATTTTTTTGATAAAATGACGGTGCTGGAACATCCCAGATATATTCAGCAATACAAAAGCAAAGAGAAACAATTATACATCGATAAATATTTAATCGCCTTAAATAAAGCATAATGAACAACGGATTTGTAACCCAGGAAATAAAAAACAACATCGCCGAAATCACTTTCGGTACACCAAAAAGCAATTCTTTGCCGGGAGAGATTTTAGAAAAACTCGCAAAAACGATTTTAGAAAGCGGCAAAGATCAAAATGTAAAAGCAATCCTTTTAAAATCGGAAGGTGAAAAAGCCTTTTGTGCCGGAGCAAGTTTCGATGAATTACTGGAAATTGAAGAACTGGAAAAATCAAAAATATTTTTCGGTGGATTTGCTAAAGTTTTGAATGCCATGCGAAATTGCGGAAAATTAGTCATCGTAAGAGTTCAGGGAAAAACAACCGGAGGCGGCGTGGGAATCGCCTGTGCCGCAGATTATTGTTTCGCTACCAAAGATTCTGCAATGGCTTTAACGGAATTGAATTTGGGAATTGGACCGTTTGTGATCGGGCCTTTCGTAGAAAGAAAAATTGGAAAATCAGCCTATTCAGCGATGTCGGTTGATGCAGATTTCCGAAGTGCCGACTGGTGTGAAATGCACGATGTTTATCATTCGGTATCAGAAAATATTGAGAAAATGGATGAGAAAATTAATGCGTTCATGGAAAAATTATCTTCAAGAAGTTCAGATGCTTTGGCTTTAATTAAAAAAGTTTCGTGGGAAGGAACCGAACATTTTGACCAATTAATGCCGGAAAGAATATTGATGAGTGCTTCTTTGATTTTAGAAGATTCTGCCAAAGAAAATATTGGGAAAATTAAAGAAAGGCTTCGTGCGAAATAGTGATGAAGACAAATATTTATAGAAAAAGTTCTGATTTTATGCGCTAATTTTGATAGTGCAAAACATATTATCAAAGAAGCAGAAATTAATTTTTCCGCTTCTTTTATTTTCACTAAAATATATTTTCGGTTTCGGTTATTAGACCTGATTACTTTTGATTTGTGCTGTTTTCTTTTTCCTTCCTTTTATAAAAAGCAAGTGCTACATGAATTTCAAAATAAGAAAACTCTTCGCCCAGTTCTTCTTTTATTGCTTTTAAAGATGGAATAGTCTGCGTTTTAGCAAAAGAAATAATCGGATCTATTTTATTGGTATCCATCAGTTCGCTAGCTTTAATGGTGCCCACCTCCACAAAATTGGCTAGGTGATTTTGAATCGTATTCAAAGACAAATTTCTGTTTTTTGCAATATCTTCTATACTGTTGCCCGCTTTGTACATCTGAAAAGTTGTGGTATAAGTTCCGGCTTGGTATTGATTTTCTTTTTTCGGCGTACTTTGTTTCTTCGGCTTTTTTTCGGAGATCTTACTGGTCAGATTATTTTTGCTGCAGTATTCTGAGATTAAATCTAAAAATATTTCCCCGTATTTTTCAATTTTAAAGGCTCCGAAACCACTGATCTGGCTAAGTTCTTCTTTGGTATGGGGAAGATAACTTGCTAATTCGAGCAGCGTTGCATCAGAAAAGATAACATAAGGAGGTACATTTTCGTGCTCGGCTTGCTGTCTTCTTAAAACTCTTAATTCATTAAATAATTCCGGATGTTCTTCTACTTCATTTTTCGGATATGAGATTTCTGTTTCTGCTACAGTCACTGCTTTGGCGAACGCTCTTACTTTTTGAAGGTTGACTTTTTTCCGGTTAAATAAAACTTCTTTACTTTTTTCTGTCAGTTTTAAAACAGGGAATTCTTCGTTCGATTCCTGTAAAAAACCATTGAGCAGTAATTGTTTTATTAATTGGTGCCAATATGTTTTTTCAGTGTTTCTGCCGATCCCATAAGTTGGTAAACCACGCATGTAATCCGTAATTTTCGCTCCTTTTGATCCGCGGAGAAAATCAATAATTAAATTTTTTCCGTAACGTTCTTTCAAACGGAAAATGGCACTCAGTAATTTTTGGGCATCGATAGTGGCGTCCCAATTTTCAAAATCGCTGAGACAATAATCGCAGGAATTACAGTTTCCGGGATGTGATTCGCCAAAATATTCCATCAGATATTGTCGTCTGCATTTTTGCATCTCGGCAAAGTCGGTCATTTGTTGCAATTTTTTCAACATCAAAGTAGATTGCTCCTCGTTACCTTCGATCATTGCAAATTTCTTCAACTTCATTACATCCGCATTGGAGTAAAATAAAATCGCTTCACTCGGCAATCCATCTCTTCCGGCTCTTCCCGTTTCCTGGTAGTAGCTTTCTATGTTTTTGGGAAGATCTGCATGCATTACAAAACGGACATTACTCTTATCGATCCCCATTCCAAACGCAATGGTAGCCACCATTATTCTGATTTTATCCTTGATGAAATCATCCTGAATCTGCGCCCGTTCTGATGAAGGAATTCCTGCGTGATAAAACGCTGCATTTACGCCGTTTTCTTTGAGGTTATTTGCCATATCTTCCGTTCCTTTCCGGGACAAACAGTAGATAATTCCCGAATCATTCGGATGTTCATTAAGATATTGAACAATGTGATTGAGAACGGACTGTTTTGGCTGTACAAAATATTTAATATTGCCTCTGTCAAAAGATGAAATCAAAACAGCCGGTTCTCGGAGATTAAGTTGTTTAATAATGTCCTGCCTCGTAATTTCATCGGCACTTGCCGTTAATGCAATAATTGGTGTTTGTGGAAACTGCCTTTTTAATCCATTTAAAAATAAATAATCCGGACGGAAATCATGTCCCCAATGTGAAACACAATGCGCTTCATCTACCGCAAATAAGGAAATGTGGAGGTCTGACAGCAAGTTTAAAAACGAACCGTTATCTGCACTCAGTTTTTCGGGCGCAACATACAGAAGTTTGAGTTTTCCTTCTTTTAATTGATGAAAAGTTTGATTCTGCTCCAAAGGATTCATCGAAGAATTGAGGAAAGCTGCAGGGATTCCATTCGTACGCAAAGCATCAACCTGGTCTTTCATCAAAGCGATTAAGGGCGAAATTACAATTGCTGTTCCGTCCAAAACCAGCGCTGGAACTTGGTAGCACAAAGATTTTCCACCGCCAGTCGGCATCAAGACAAATGTATCTTTTTTTGCAATTACGTTTTCAACTGCACTTGCTTGTTCGAGTCGGAACTGAGTATAACCAAAATATTTTTGTAATATTTCTAACGGAGATTTCATCATTCAAAATTTGTGTTATGGTAAAAATAATAAATTTTAATTATTTTGAGAATGAATTTTATATATAATAAAAAAACCGCATCTATTTTGAAAATAATAAGTTTGAAATTAATGATATTTTCTTAGAAATAAATAAAAATAAGAAATAATTATTTTCTTTTACGGAAATCCGTAATTACAATTGAATTAATAAAGATAATTTTGAAAAAATATAAAAATTTAATATTATGAAAAACATTTATTTCCTCATTATTTTAATGGTTTTTTTACTAAGCAGTTGTTCTACAATGAAAACGATTAAGTTCACACAGAAATCAAATGAGGTACAGACAACCGATGCATTGAGTTTATTCTTATCTAAAGTGAAAAACCCTAAAGTTGTCCTCAGGGTAAGAGAAACTTCAAATAATGTTACGGATAAAGAAAATAACGATTATTTGTATAATGCGATTGAGAATCAATTAATGGCAAGTGGCTTTATTGTTAGAGATAGACAGCTTTTTAATCAAATTATTGGTAACGCGGAGAATAATGTGAACTATGAAAATTTAAATAAAAAATCGGATACAGATTTAATTATTGAATTGACAAAGCTTGACAGAAGTGTCTTATATGAAACTAATAAGTACTTTGATTCAAACGGAAATGAAAAGGCGGATGAGTTTAACGGTCCTTTTAGAAAATATGGAGCAACAGTGGAATTTAAAGTTGTTCTTATTAAAAATAACCAGTTTGCTGGGTTGTATGATTTTAATTATACACCTTGTACTGATGGATGTGTCATTGCTCAGTCTTTTAAAGATGTTAAAAACCAAATAAAAACGATAAGAAAAACGGGTATCCAACCATATGAAGGTGTAGAAAAAAATGAATTAGAAGAATTTATCAAAGCTGCAACTAGAAATTTAGTTGCAGAAATTAGAAAATAAATAATAAAAATTTTCAAAGATAAAATCCCGACAATTTGCCGGGATTTTATCTTTAATTAAGAGCCTTCGTTTGAATTTTTAAAAATAGCTCATCCAACTGCTCATCCGCAATCGCACTCGGCGCATCAATCATCACATCACGTCCCGAGTTATTTTTCGGGAAGGCGATATAATCCCGGATCACTTCATTTCCGTCGAGAATCGCAACCAAACGGTCGAAACCTAATGCCAGACCAGCATGTGGCGGTGCACCATATTGGAAAGCGTTCATCAGAAACCCGAACTGTGCTTCTGCATCTTCTTTTGTGAACCCTAAAAGATTAAACATTTTCGCCTGTAAATCTTTATCGAAAATTCTCACAGAACCACCGCCGATTTCATTTCCATTAAGAATTAAATCGTAAGCATTCGCTCTGGCTTTTCCCGGATCGGTTTCCAATAAATGTACATCTTCCGGTTTCGGTGAAGTGAAAGGATGGTGCATTGCGTGATATCTTCCGCTTTCTTCGTCCCATTCCAAAAGTGGGAAATCGATCACCCAAAGTGGTGCAAATTCTTTCGGATTTCTTAATCCCAATCTGTTCCCCAATTCCATTCTCAGAGCGGACAGTTGGGTTCTTACTTTATTTTCGTTTCCGGACATCAGGAAAATTAAATCTCCCGCTTTTGCCCCGAATTTTTCTGTGATTTTCTTTAAATCCTCTTCGTTATAAAATTTATTTACAGAAGAAGTGACAACACCATCATTTTGAAATTTAATCCAAATCATGCCGTTTGCGCCAATTTGCGGGCGTTTTACCCAATCGATCAGTTCGTCGATTTGTTTTCTGGTGTAATCTGCGCAACCTTCAACATTGATTCCGACAACCAATTCTGCGTCGTCAAAAATTTTGAAATCTTTTCCTTTTACCAATTCGTTCACTTCGACGAATTCCATTCCGAAACGGATGTCCGGCTTGTCGTTTCCGTATTTTTGCATCGCATCTGCGAAAGTCATTCTCGGGAATTTTCCGAATTCTTTTCCGGCGATATCTTTCAGTAAAGTTGCGGTCATTCCTTCGAAAATTTCCAGCACATCTTCCTGTTCTACAAATGCCATTTCACAATCGATTTGGGTGAATTCCGGTTGTCTGTCGGCTCTTAAATCTTCATCTCTGAAACATTTTACAATTTGGAAATAACGGTCCATTCCACCAATCATCAATAATTGTTTGAACGTTTGTGGCGATTGTGGTAATGCATAAAACTGTCCCGGATTCATTCTGCTTGGAACCACGAAATCTCTTGCCCCTTCAGGAGTTGATTTAATGAGGACCGGCGTTTCAACTTCAATAAAATCCTGTTCTGAAAGATAATTTCTTACTTTCTGCGCCATTTTGTGACGGAAAATCAATTTGTCTTTCACCGGATTTCTGCGGATATCCAAATATCTGTATTTCATGCGAAGTTCTTCGCCGCCATCCGTTTGGTCTTCGATAGTGAAAGGTGGCGTTTCTGATTCATTTAAGATCGTTAATCTCTCAACTAAAATTTCGATTTCTCCCGTTGGGATTTTCGGGTTTTTACTGATTCTTTCGATTACTTTTCCTTCGATTTGAATCACGAATTCCCGGCCGAGTTTATGAGCGTTTTCTAATAATTCTGCGGAAGAACGGTCTGCATCAAATACCAACTGCGTAATTCCGTAACGGTCGCGTAAATCAATCCACATCATAAAACCTTTGTCACGAATGGTTTGAACCCATCCGGATAGGGTGACGTTTTGATCAAGATTTTGTAAAGTTAATTCTCCGTTGGTGTGCGTACGAAACATAGTTTTTCAGATATTAGAAGTTAAAATTGAAATGTAGATTTAGTCTAAAATTTCAGTGGCAAAGATAAGTTTTTTGGACGATTGTAAGAAGTGATTGTTTATTGTTGTTGCTGCAGTAATAATGCTCTTAGGATTTGTACACAGACAATTCGTAATAAAAAGATGACGTCTGTTGCTGAATTCGGTTTAAGCACAGGTAAGAAGTAAACACCGGAAACTTTATGATTTTTTAAGAATTAGTTTATTTAAATATTACTTAACTTTGTGAATATCAACATTAAAAAACAAATTATTTATTATGGGAAAAGGAGATCAAAAATCGAAAAGAGGAAAAATTGTAGCGGGCAGTTATGGTAAAAAAAGACCTCGAAAAGAATCAAAGCCAATGCTCGCAACGGTGGATCAGGTTGAGAAACCGGAAAAGGAAGTGAAGCCAAAAGCTGCAGCAAAACCTAAAGCAGAAAAATAAGAGGTTAAGTTAAAAAGAACAACAAACCAAATTGAATATAAAAAAACCGAAGAACATTCTTCGGTTTTTTATATTGTAATGTTGGTAATATTATTTTCTGTCAAATAAACTAGCTAAAAGTCCACCTAATCCGCCTTCTGATTGTTGATCATCGCCAAGAACACTTCGCAAAATATCACCGAGGCCACCACCGGAACCTTGCTTTGCACTGCCAAGAACACTGCTTAAAATTTCAGTTAAAGGACTGGAGTTTCCTTGAGCTTGCTGTTGCTGAACCTGAGTGGTCGCATTGCCTAAAATGCCACCCAGCAGATCTCCCAGACCGCCGCCCGAATTTATGCCGGTTTCTTGCTTTTCTTTGCCGATAAATCCCATAATTACAGGCGCCAGCATTGCTAAAATTGGTCCGATTTTATCCACTGAAATTCCTGTTTTCTGAGAAAGTTGGTTTTCAACATCTGCCTTTTGGCTGCCGAAAACGTGGTCGAGAATTGAATCTCCTTCCTGTTGTCGTGCTGCTGCCTGAGAAGGATCGTTTAAAATACTTCCGTCATGATCTTTGTCCAGTGCATTATTCAGTTCTTCTGCTTCCTGCGGACTGTCCTGAGATTTTTTTCTCAGATAAGAAATTACCAGTGGTGCAGCGACTGCTAATAAAGCGATAATTTGGTTTTTGCTGATTCCAAATTTGTTTTCAGCATCTGCCGCAACCTGATTTCCTGCGTTTCCTGTGATAAGGTCAATTAAACTCATATTCGTGTGGTTTTAGAAATTATTAATAATTAAAGGTATCAAAAATTAGTCCCTATTATTTTTCTAAAACTTAAAGAAATATTAAAGTTTAATTTTTAAAAATAGGAACGTTCGAGCAGGCTTCGCCAAACATTAAAGATTTTACAAGAGGTTTCAGTTGTTCAACCAATTCGATATAGGCATTTTCTGGAATCGACTGATCACTGCAACCTTTTACCAAAACTCTTTTACCGGTCAGTTCAGTAAAGTCATAAGTTTGAATGGCATTGTGCATTAATAAAACTTCCAGATCTTCTCTGTTTCCGAAAACGATTTTCTTTGCGGTTTCTGTTAATTTTGCCGTGAGCAGAAAATAAGCCCACAGCGGGACAATCGCATCTGCAGAATTATAAATATAGATGTAGCAATCTTTATATTCTTCGACGTTAATGTTTGCTATTTTTTCACGGAAATCTTTTTCTTTTAAAATCAATTCCTGGAAAAGATAATCCTTCAGATCGATGCCGATCCGTTTGCCTTTGGGTACCAGTTGCGAGAGATCGAAGTTGACCAGTCCGCTTTCTGCAATTTTGTTTTTTATTTCATCCATCATTGATAGGCATAAATTTTATTATCTTTGAAGGAACAAATTTAGGTTAAAAATTTTTAAAACTTAAAAATGATGACAATACTTGAACGCAAAAAAATCATTAAAAAAAGATCGATTTTTCTGATAAAACAACTTTAGAAAAGATTGAAAAACTTTCGGAGGAAGATGTTTATGTTTTTTCTGAAGAGCAGCTATTGAAGATAAAGGAAGCAAGAGAACAATACGAAAGAGGGGAATACTTTACCGCAGAAGAAGCCAGGAAAGAAATGATGAAATGGTTCAAAGAACAAGAGTAGTTATTTGGTCAACAGAATCTTTGGCAGATAAGAAAGCTGTTTTTTCTTATTGGAATAACAGGAATAAATCAACGTTATACACTAAAAAGCTGAATATATTGTTGGATGAAAAAGCGAAACTCAAAATCCTTTTATCGGAAGAAAAACTTCAGTAAAAAATATACGGACTTCTGTGGTGAGAGATTGCTTATTAATTTACGAGATTCACCAAGATGTTATTTTGATTTTAGGAGTTTGGGAAGCGCATCAGAATCCTGAAAATCTGATTTTTTAAAATGACATCTATCAACCATCTTTAAACATTTATGAAATATTATATCATCGCTGGCGAAGCATCCGGAGATTTGCATGCTTCCAATTTAATGAAATCGATTCTTAAAAAAGATTCCCAAGCGGAATTTCGTTTTTGGGGCGGCGATTTGATGGCCAAAGTCGCAGGGTTTTCGCCCATAAAACACTACAAAGATCTGGCATTTATGGGTTTCTTGGAAGTTGCCAAAAATTTGCGGACGATTCTGAAAAACATTAAAATCTGCAAAGAAGATATTAACCAGTTTCAACCTGATGTTTTGATTTTGGTTGATTATCCTGGTTTTAATTTAAGAATTGCCGAATTCGCAAAAAAATCTGGAATAAAAGTTATTTATTATATTTCTCCGCAATTGTGGGCCTGGAAAGAAGGCCGTGTAGAAAAAATCAAAAAGTTCGTGGACGAAATGTTGGTTATTCTTCCGTTTGAAAAAGAATTCTATAAAAAACATAATATTGATGCACATTTCGTTGGACATCCTTTATTGGATGCGATTTCCGATTTGCCGGAAATGAATGTCAGCCAATTTAAAAAAGACAATCATTTAAACGAAAAAGAAATCATCGCACTTTTGCCAGGTTCACGTGAGCAGGAAGTTACCAAAATGCTTGAATTAATGCTTTCTGTACGGCCGCATTTTAAGGATTATCAGTTTGTAATTGCCGGAGCGCCAAGTTTACCAAAATCATTTTACCAGAAATATGTTGATGAAAATGTTCATTTCGTTTCCAACAAAACTTACGATCTTTTAAGATGTTCAAAAGCGGCTTTGGTGACATCGGGAACGGCAACTTTAGAAACGGCTTTGCTCAATATTCCGGAAGTGGTTTGTTACCGCAGCAGTACTGTTTCTTATGAGATCGGAAAACGCGTGGTTAAAAATATCAAATATATTTCTCTGGTCAATTTAATTATGGATAAGGAAATTGTTACGGAACTTATTCAAAGTGGATTAAACACGAAGAATTTAGTTAAAGAACTATCCGCGATATTGAATGGAGAACAGAGAGAAAAAATCTTAAACAATTACCAGCAGCTTAGGGAAAAGTTGGGAGGGAAAGGTGCAAGTGATGAGGCTGCAGATATTATTGTAAAAGGGTGATTTTACCCGTGATATTATCATCGGAAGTTGATAATTTTACAAAAAAATAAATTGCATAAAGAACCTTTATTTATTCTCTTTGTCTGTTTTGTACTTGGGATCTTTTTTCAGGATTATTTTTTGTTATCTGATGTTTCGATTTATATTTTGCTGATTTCGAGTGCCTTAAGTGTTTCTTTGGTTGCGGTTAAAAATTTCTACTTCTATAAAATTCGTCCCGTACTGTTTGGTTTTTTGGCATTTACAATTGGCATTTTTATGCATTTTCACCATTCCCAAAAGCCTGAACTTCCGGTATTGAAAAGTAAGGAAACCATTACTTTTAAAATCATCAAGAAACTCAATTCCAATGAGAAAAACCGTCGTTACGAAATTGATGCCTGGAAAGATGAAGCTCATTTTAAAAGTGTCCTGTCCTTCCCAAAAACCGAAAAAGATTTAGATTTTAAACATTATTATAAAGGAGAGGTTTACATCAATCAAATCGAAAAACCATACAATGATTTTCAGTTCGATTATGGGAAATACCTTTCCCGAAAAGGAATTTACTTTCAAAGTTATCTGCCTAATTCCTTCAAGTTTGCACAACGGGAAGATCTTTTGTTTGCTGAGAAAATTAAACAGCGGCGGTTAGAAACTTTAGCAAAAATTGATCAGACAGCTATAAAGAAACGCAGCCGTGAATTTGCCAAGGGAATAATTCTGGCTGACCGTACAGAAATGGATCAGGAAACTGTTCGTGATTTCAGGGATTCGGGAACGATGCATATTCTGGCGATTTCGGGAACGCACATGGCGATTATTTTTGGAGTGATTCTACTCATTTTGAATTTTATTTTTCCGCCGAAATATCGGAGACCTAAAATTTTGCTTGCGCTAATTTTAATTTGGTCGTTTGCCATTTTTATTGATTTCGGGAATTCTGTGGTCAGAAGTTGCGTGATGATTTCTGTTTATTACACCTTTATATTATTGCAACGGAAAACCGATTTGCTGCATTCGATGGCGCTTGCGGGGTTTGTGATTTTATTGCTTAATTCCAATCAACTTTTTGAAGTCGGTTTTCAACTGAGTTTCGCAGCTGTTTTCGGGATTTATTGGTTTAATCAGCCTATTTTGAAATATTTACCGAAGGCCAGAAATAAGTTTCAGAATTTTATGTTAAATATTTTGTCCATCAGTTTGTCTGCCCAGCTTGGGACAGTTCCGCTGGTGATTTATTATTTTCATCAATATTCTGCGGTTTCAATTGTTGCGAACCTGGTAATTATTCCGTTTGCGGAAATTGTGATTGTCTTTTCATTATTAATGGTTATTCTGATTTCCTTATCTATTGATTTCAGTTGGCTCAATTCTATGTATGATGAATTGATTACATTTACTTTAAAGGGGATTCACTTTTTTGGCGATGCGGATTCTTTGATGCACAGGATGATTCCTTTAACTTTGTTGGAAGTGTTGCTTTTATACTTGCTCTTTTATTTCCTGCGGTTTGCTATTCAAAAGTTGACCATTAAAAATGTTTCGATGGTTATTTATTTTGCATTGGTTTTTGTTTCCCTTCGTGCAATGCTGAATTACAAAGCTGAGAAATCAGATGAGGTTTTGGTTCATCAGTTTTTTAAAGAAAAAGTTATATCGGTAAAAGAACGGAATTCAGTGGTTTTTTACAGTTCAGAAAATGCTGATCAGGAAAAAATCAAGCAATATATTATCGAACCTTATTTAACTTCCAGAAGGACAAAGAATTATTCGGTAGTTTTTATACCGAGAAATATTTCATCAGCTGAATTTCAAAAACAAAAGCAAGAAGTCGCCCGGCAGTGATTTTAAAGTGCGGATAGATCATCTTATTTAGAAAGATTACAAACTAAAATTTTCTGACATTTCTCACGTGAAATACACTCAGCATTTTTCTAACTTTGTAAGAATTCAAATTTAAACATTAATTATGGCAGGATTAACTAGTTCTTCTATTGGAAGAAAGTACGCAATGGCATTATCTGCAATGTTTTTGCTCATTTTCCTAATTATGCATCTCTCGGTCAATTTACTATCCGTTATTAGTAAAGATGCATTCAATTCCGCATCGGAATTTATGGGTTACAACCCTTTTATTCAGTTTTTGATGCAACCAATTCTTGGTTTCGCAGTAATTTTTCACTTTGCAATGGGCTTTATTCTTGAAATTAAAAACAATAATTCAAGACCAATAAAGTACGGAATGAACAATCGTTCTTCTAATTCTACCTGGATGTCTCGCAACATGCTGCTTTCCGGAGTTGTGGTTTTGGCGTTTTTAGGATTACACATGTATGATTTTTGGTGGCATGAAATGGACTACAAATATGTTGTAGGAAGTGTTAGAGATGAAGCAAGGTATTGGCCGGAACTGCATGCACAGTTTGGGAATGTCGGAAGAGTAATTTTCTATGTTGTTGCTTTTGTATTATTAGGACTGCATTTAGCACACGGATTCCAATCGTCTTTCCAGTCGATCGGTGCAAGACATCCGAAATATACACCGATGATTAAGGCGGTAGGAACCTGGTATTCTATCCTTATTCCTGCTGGTTTTATTTTAGTGGCCGTTTTTCATTACGTAACTCAATAAATTTTAAATTTTATATCGACATTAAAATTTAAAATCTAAAATTTAAAATTTCTAAAAATGAGCAAATTAGATTCAAAAATTCCGGCAGGTCCACTAGCGGACAAATGGAAAAATCATAAAGATCATATGAACTTGGTTTCGCCAAACAACCGTGATAAAATTGATATCATCGTTGTAGGAACAGGTTTGGCAGGTGGTTCGGCCGCAGCTACATTAGCAGAACAGGGATATAACGTAAAAGCATTTTGCTATCAGGATTCGCCAAGAAGAGCACATTCAATTGCTGCGCAAGGAGGTATCAATGCTGCGAAAAATTATCAAGGTGACGGTGACTCTACTTACAGATTGTTTTACGATACTATTAAAGGAGGTGATTACCGTTCAAGAGAAGCAAACGTTTACAGACTTGCAGAAGTTTCTGCAAGCATCATCGACCAGTGTGTTGCACAAGGTGTTCCTTTCGGAAGAGAATATGGCGGTCAGCTAGACAACCGTTCTTTCGGTGGAGTTCAGGTAAAAAGAACGTTTTATGCTAAAGGGCAAACCGGACAGCAGTTATTATTAGGAGCATATTCAGCCGTGAGCCGACAAATCGGTAAAGGAAGAATCAAAATGTATAACCGTCACGAAATGCTTGATTTAGTAATCGTTGATGGAAAAGCAAGAGGAATTATCGCCAGAAATTTAGTAACCGGAGAAATAGAAAGACATTCTGCTCATGCAGTAGTAATCGCTTCCGGTGGTTATGGAAACGTATATTTCCTTTCTACCAACGCGATGGGATCTAATGTTTCTGCCGCCTGGAAAATTCATAAAAAGGGAGCGTATTTCGCCAATCCTTGTTATGTACAGATTCACCCAACCTGTATTCCGGTACATGGAACGGCGCAGTCTAAACTGACTTTAATGTCAGAATCATTAAGAAACTCCGGAAGAATCTGGGTTCCGAAAAATATAGAAGATGCCGTAGCAATCCGTGAGGGTAAACTAAGACCGGAAAATATTGCTCAGGAAAACCGTGATTATTATTTAGAAAGAAGATATCCTGCTTTTGGAAATTTAGTTCCGAGAGATGTTGCATCCAGAGCAGCGAAAGAAAGATGTGACGCCGGTTACGGAATTGAAAATAATGACACGCATGAAGGAGTATATTTAGATTTTTCTACTGAAATTCAGAAGAAGGGTAAAGAAGCTGCTATCGAAAAAAATATTCATAATCCTACCGATCAGCAGATTTATGATTTAGGAAAAGCATGGATTGAAGAGAAATATGGTAACCTTTTCGTGATGTACGAAAAGATTACCGCAGACAATCCTTATGTAACTCCGATGAAGATTTATCCGGCAGTTCACTATACAATGGGTGGTGTTTGGGTAGATTACAATTTACAGTCTACAATCCCGGGATGTTTCGTAATCGGTGAGGCCAACTTCTCTGATCACGGTGCAAACAGACTTGGGGCTTCCGCTTTGATGCAAGGTTTGGCAGACGGTTATTTCGTTCTTCCATATACGATTGCAGATTATCTTTCTGCAGATATCAGAACCGGAGAGATTCCAACAAACAGTCCGGCTTTTGATGCTGCTGAAAAAGAGATTAAAGATAAAGTGAACTTCTTTATGACCAATAACGGTAAACACAGTGTAGATTATTTCCATAAAAAACTAGGCCACATCATGTGGAATAAAGTTGGAATGGGAAGAACTCCTGAAGGTTTACAGGAAGCGATTAAAGAAATCGAGGAAGTAAGAAAGGAATTCTGGGCAGATGTAAGAGTTCCCGGAGACGCAAACGGAATGAACATGGAACTTGAAAAAGCCTTCAGAGTTGCAGATTTCCTGGAGTTGGGTCAGTTAATGGCGAAAGATGCTTTGGCAAGAGAAGAATCTTGTGGCGGACATTTCCGTTGGGATCATGCAACACCGGAAGGTGAGGCCGAGAGAGATGATGAAAACTTCAAATATGTGGCGGCATGGGAATATCAGGGAGACGATATCAATCAGGAAACCATGCATAAGGAGGATCTGATTTATGAAAATATCGAAGTTAAAACAAGAAGTTATAAATAATCTCCAAAAAAGTTAAGAATATGAGTGCACAAAAAGGATTAAACCTGACTCTGAAAATTTGGAGACAGAAAAATAATAAAACAAAAGGACAGTTTGAGACTTATAAGATTTCCGACGTTTCTACGGATTCGTCATTTCTGGAAATGTTAGATATGCTCAACGAAAACCTGATCAACGAAGGGCAAGAGGCAATCGCATTTGACCACGACTGTAGAGAAGGGATCTGCGGAATGTGTTCATTGTACATCAATGGCCGTCCACACGGACCGGATACGGGAATTACCACATGCCAGCTGCACATGAGAATGTTCAAAGACGGCGAAACAATTCATATCGAACCGTGGAGAAGTGCCGCTTTCCCAATTATTAAAGATTTGGTAGTAGACAGAAGTGCTTTTGACAGGGTGATGGCAGCGGGAGGTTTTATTTCTGTGAACACTTCCGGAAACACACTTGATGCAAACGCGATTTTGGTACCGAAAGAAGATGCAGATAATGCGATGGATGCAGCAGCCTGTATCGGTTGTGGAGCTTGTGTTGCAACTTGTAAAAATGGTGCCGCGTCACTGTTTGTGGGAGCTAAGGTTTCTCAGTTCGCTTTACTGCCGCAAGGTAGAGTAGAGGCCAAAAGAAGAGTGCTGAATATGGTGAAAGCCATGGATGAAGAAGGGTTTGGAAACTGTTCAAATACAGGCGCTTGTGAAGTAGAATGTCCGAAAGGAATTTCTTTAGAAGTAATCGCCAGAATGAACAGAGAATATTTTAGCGCAAGTCTAGATCAAGGTTAAAATTATTTTACAATTATAAAAAAACTGCTTTCAGAAATGAAAGCAGTTTTTCTTTGTTAAACTTTCACAAATCTTAAAAATAAATTTTTAATAACTCGGTGAAAACCCTATTTTTGCTCAGATTTAAAAACAAGGGTAGTTTGGTTGAATCAATTTTAATTAAATAAAAGAAAAACAATAAAGATGAGTAAGTATTTTTTAATGCTATTGGTTGCATTCGCTGCAATGTCATGTTCAAAAAAAGTGGAAGTTTCCGGTAATTTTGCCGGTGGATCACCATTAGAAAGAATTGAATTTATAGAAGCATCTGGCGTAGCGACACTTCCGTTGATTAATATTGGAGTAGACAGCAAAGGAAGCTTTTCCGGAAGCTTCGAGGCTCCGAAAGACGGTATGTATATTATGACTTATGCAGGTAAACAGGCGATGGTTTATCTTAAAGGAGGTCAGAAGGTAAATATCTCAGGACAGGCAGACGCTTTCCCCGCGAAATTTACAGTGACCGGCGATGCGAAGAAAAATAATGACTTCATCCAGGAATCATTAGCTTCTATCCAGGAATATGCAGGAAAAATAAATGTTGGTGAATTGGTAACTAAAGACGAAGCTGCATTTTTAAAAGAAGTTGAAAAAATAGGAACCGATTTAGAAAGCAGAATTGATGCTGCCGCTAAAAAAACATCAGCAGACAGTGAAGCTGTTCAGTGGAAAAAAGACGAATTGAATGCAAGTATTCTTGGACTGATGACTCAGTACGAAATGAATCACGCACAGGCAACCGGAAAAGCAGACTATAAAGTTTCCAAAAACTTTACCGATGCTGAAGCGAAGATGAGTACAAACAAAGACAGAATGTTGAAAAATCAACCGATTTACAGAAATTATTTATTGGGGAAATTAAGTAAGGATTTCCAGACGTATGCAGAAGCTCACAATAAATCGGGTCAGGAAACTTCTTCCGTTTTGTTTTCTAATTTTTTAGATACCAAAAAAGATATGCCTCAGTTAGAGAAAGATTATCTGTTGGCATTTGTAATGTCGAACAGTGATATCAATCCTTCTACGACTCCAGAAAATGCTGCAAAAATTACTAAACTGATCCAGGATAAAATTAAAGATGCAACAATCAAAAAAGATTTACAGCATATTCAGTTCGTTCTTTCCGGGCCTAAAGTGGGTGAGCCGATTTCAGCTGCAAAATTAGTGAAAGAAGATGGCAGCGCTTTCAAATTAGCAGATAACAAAGCAAAACCTGCAATGGTAATGTTTTACGCTTCCTGGAATCCATATATTAGCGAAGCGACCATTCCGGTTCTGAGAGAAATTACCAACTTCTACAAATCAAAAATGGATTTTATCTATGTCAATTTAGATGACACAAAAGATCAGTTTTCTAAAACAAGCAAAGCAATGTTAATGGGATTCCCGGGAACTAATGCATATGGTGAAGCCGGTATGAACTCCCAAATTGCAAAAGATTTAGGAATCTTTGGTTTCAAACTTCCATCATTTATCCTTATCGATAAAGAAGGCAAAGTGGCCAGCAAGTTTTTCTTTAATTTAGGTGATCCGGAATTAGTGACCATGCTTGATAAAATGACGGGATTAAAAGCGCCTGCTGCACCGGAAGCGACATTGCAAAATGATTTGGTTCAGCCTCCTGTGCCTGCAGCTAAATAATATTACGCCTGTTCAAAATATATTCCTGTCATTTTTATGGCAGGAATTTTTTTATATTTAATGAAAATTTTACGATGAATTCAAAACTCCTTATTCCCGAAAATATCCTTTATCCTGTTGCCATATTTGGATTGATTTTCACGGTGTTTTCGGTAACTCTTAATTTAGAAAGTTTGGGGACCCCTTATGATTTAGGCCTTGTCTTGATCTACGCAGGATTAATTGCCAACTTTTTGGCGACCGTTGTTCTCATTATTGATGTCTTTAAAAATAACCTTTCGACCAGATTTTTGTGGACCATGTCGTTTCTCTTTTTAGGTTCTCTTTCAGGATTGTTTTACTTGAAAAATAGAGATTATTACATAGCCAATAAAAATTAGATTATAAAGAGCACAAAATCAATAATTAAAAACTACAAAGCGGGAAAACTTCCGGTTTTTTTATTTTAAAACCTTACTTTTGCCTCCAGATTAATTGTCATGAGAAAGAGAAATAAAAATATTGTTTTAGAGAATATCAAATTGGTTTCTGCCGGTTCAAAAGGCGTTGCTGTAGGAAAAACCGCTGAAGGAAAAACCGTTTTGGTTTCAGGTGCGGTTCCCGGAGATATTGTAAATGCCCGCGTAAAAAAATCAAAATCCAATTACTTCGAAGCAGAAATGATTGAGATTGTCGAAAAATCACCTTTCCGTGTGGAACCGAAATGTATTCACTTCGGGGTTTGTGGCGGTTGCAAATGGCAGAATCTTTCTTATGAAAAACAACTGGAATTTAAACAGGACGAAGTTTTCAATCATATTAAAAGAATTGGAGGAATTGAAGATTTTGAAACTTTGCCAATTCTCGGGAGCGATGAACAGTATTTTTATCGTAATAAAATGGAATTTTCTTTTTCCAATGCACGTTGGCTCACCCAATATGAAATCAGTTCTGAAGAGAATTTCGGAAATCGCGATGCTTTAGGATTTCATATTCCAGGAATGTGGAGCAAGATTTTGGATTTGAAAGAATGTTTCCTTCAGGAAGACCCATCGAATGCAATGCGGCTGGCGATTAAAAAACATGCGATAGAAAATGGTTTAGAGTTTTTTGATGTCAAAGGTCAGCAGGGTTTTTTGAGAACCGTCATGTTCCGTCAGAATTCAAAAGGCGAGTGGATGGTTTTATTTCAGTTATTCCGGGAAGAAAAAGAAAATCAGCAGCAATTATTCGACTTTATGTTGGGCGAATTTCCACAGATTAAAACGTTGCTTTTCTGTATCAATTCAAAACAAAATGACTCTTTATACGATCAGGACGTTCAAACTTATTTTGGCGATGGTTTTTTAATGGAAGAAATGGAAGGCTTGAAATTTAAAATCGGACCCAAATCTTTCTTCCAGACGAATTATAAACAAGCCTTAAATTTATATGCAAAAACTTTGGAATTTGCTGATTTAAAAGGTGATGAGGTCGTTTACGATTTGTACACCGGAACTGGAACAATTGCTCAGTATGTTGCGAAAAAAGCCAAACAGGTCATCGGAATTGAGTCGGTTCAGGAATCGATTGATGCCGCAAAAGAACACGCAGAACTGAACGGTTTAACCAACTGCACCTTCTATTGTGGTGATATGAAAGAAATCTTCAATGATGAATTTATCGCACAACATCCCAAGGCAGATGTACTGATTACCGATCCGCCAAGAGACGGGATGCACCAGAAAGTAGTAGAGCAAATTCTGAAAATCGCACCGGAAAAAATCGTTTACGTAAGTTGTAATTCTGCCACACAGGCGAGAGATTTAGCTTTGATGAAAGACCATTACAAGCTGGTGAAGATTTTACCTGTAGATATGTTCCCACAAACGCATCATGTTGAAAATATTGCTTTACTAATTAAAATATAAACACTATTTTTATTTTTTTAATAAATAATTATGAAAGGATTAAAGAATTTTTTTGTGCTTACTGTATTGGTAGGCTTTGTGAATGCCGCAACAGCGCAGGTTAAAGACACCGTGGTTGTCAAATCAGATTCTTCTGCAACTGCTAAAGCTAAACCTGGTGCAAAAAAACCAGAGAAGATAAAACCATACAAAGAAGTGATTACTGATAAAGCGATCACAGATTTAGGGGTTCTTTCCGTTCATAAAGTTCAGGACAAATTTTACTTTGAAATTCCACAGACGCTTCTGGGTAAAGAATTTTTATTGGTGAGCCGATTAACCAAAGCGGCTGCTGGAATGCGCTCGGGAACGAGTGGTTATGCAGGAGACCAGATTGGGCAGAATGTAATCACTTTTGAAAAAGGGCCGCAGGATAAAATTTTCATCAAATCGATTTCCTTCGTAGATTACGCAAAAGATTCTACCTCTCAAATGTATAATTCTGTAATGCGGAATAATGTGCACGCCATTATTATGTCTTTTGATATTAAGGCATTCGGAGAAGATAAAAAATCATACGTCATCGATGCCACAGATATGCTTGATGCAGACAACGAACTGGTATCCTTTGATGCCACTGTGAAAATGGGTTACAAAGTCGGCGCCTTCCAAAAAGACAAATCTTACATTAATTTTGTTAAATCTTTTCCCAATAATATTGAAATTAATACCACCAAAACTTTTGCTAAAACATTAGGGCGTCTTACAGTTCCACCTGGACAGGAAAAACCCGTAGTCAGCGGAAACTATACGGTAGAAATAAACTCTTCTCTGGTTTTGCTTCCGGAGAATAAAATGCAGGCAAGATACTTTGATCCTCGGGTGGGTTATTTCGCAGTGGGGTATACCGATTTTGATTTAGATCCTCAAGGAGTAAAAAGAGTTTCTTTGATTAAAAGATGGAGACTCGAACCGAAACCTCAAGATTTGGAAAAATATAAAAGAGGCGAGTTGGTAGAGCCCGCAAAACCGATTGTATTTTATATCGATCCGGCAACTCCTAAAAAATGGGTTCCGTATTTAATGGAAGGTGTTAATGATTGGAAGAAGGCCTTTGAAAAAGCAGGATTTAAAAATGCGATTTATGCTAAAGTTCCCAATACTAAAGATGATCCGGAATGGAGTTTAGAAGATGCCAGATTTTCTGCAATTGTTTACAAACCTTCTGATGTTCCCAATGCATCAGGTCCGTCGATTTCAGATCCCAGAACCGGAGAGATTTTAGAAAGCCATATCAATTGGTACCATAACGTAATGCTTTTGCTGCGGAATTGGTATTTTGTGCAGGCATCACCCAATGATCCGCGCGCAAGAAAGATGGATTTCGACGATAAATTAATGGGTCAGCTTATTCGTTTCGTTTCTTCTCATGAAGTGGGTCATACTTTAGGGTTAAGACATAATTTCGGATCCAGTTCAACCGTTCCGGTAGAGAAACTTCGTGATCGGAACTGGCTGGAAAAAAACGGTCATACACCGTCTATTATGGATTATGCCAGATTTAATTATGTTGCACAGCCAGAAGATAAAGTCACCGAAGCTGGCATAATGCCAAGAATTGGTGATTATGATGATTGGGCAATTGAGTGGGGTTACCGCCGGTTTTACCAATATAATTCTCCGGATAAAGAAAAAGAGCACCTTAATAAATGGGTGATTACCAAGTTGAAAAATAACCGTCTTTGGTTTGGTACGGAAAGTAATCCTTACGATCCACGTTCTCAGAGTGAACAGGTGGGTGATGATGCAATGATTGCAAGTGCCTACGGTATTAAAAATTTAAAACGGATTGTAGATAATCTTCAGGACTGGACGAAAAAACCTAATGAAGATTTCAGCAATCTTTCAATAATGTACGATCAGGTGACAGGGCAGTTCTCGAGATATCTGGGACATGTGTCCAAATATATTGGCGGACAGTTAGAAACACCGAAAACAATTGAACAAAGTGGTTCTGTTTATGAAGTAGTTTCTAAAGCAGATCAGAAGCGGGCCTTAGAATTTTTAAATCAAAATATTTTTACAACACCGGAATGGCTTTTAAAGAAAGAAGTTTTTCAGAACACAGAAAAGACACCTGTTAATTTGGTGGAAAATCTTCAGACCACCGTTTTAAATAGAATTTTGGCAGACAATGTTCTTCAAATGATAAATCAGAGCCAAACGGAGGATGCAGATGCGTATGCATTGGTTGATTATATGAACGATTTGAAGGAAAATATTTTCACTAATTCAACCGAAGATATTTACCGGCGAAATCTACAACGCAATTACGTGGAGTCACTGATCGGTTTACTAAATGCGAAACCCTCATCGGCAAACAGATTTTCAAGAACTGCGGAAGTTTCTAAAAATTCCGATGTTGCTGCAGTGGTGCGTGGAACTTTAAATAACATTAAGGAAAATATTGCCGTAAAAAAACCGGCTGATCTTGTGAATAAGTATCATTATGAAGATTTGACGTATAGAATACAAAAAGCCCTGGATCCTAAATAATGAAAAAAAAAATCCTTTTCTTGCTGCTCATTTTCTTGTTTCTCTGTTCCTGTGGTTCAGATGATGATATCTGCATCGGTGGTGAAGCAACCCCGCGGATGAAGATTAAATTCAAGACTAAATCCAGCGGAAAAATGAAAACAATGGATTCCCTTTTTATTGCGGTAGATTATGGCTCAGGCCCGATTGGGGTTTTTGGCACTGTCGTAAAAACAGATTCTGTTTTGATTCCATTGCGGGTAGATGACCAGCCTTTTACGAAGATGTATGTGGGCGTTTCCAGAGTGGCTGTGAATTCTGAAATTAAAATTAATTATACCACGACTTCCCAATATGTTTCCCCGGCGTGTGGAATAAAAAAATTGTATCAGAATCTAAATTCTGTACTCGAAGTTCCCAATGCAGTTTTGGGAGTTGAACAAAATCAAAACCAAATCATCGATGAAAGCAAAACGCATCTTTACCTTCTTTTTTAGTTTTCTTTTCTTGATGACTTTTGCTCAAAAGGAGCAGGATTCGCTTAAAGTAAAATGGAAATACGAACCTAATTTTTTAGCCGGTTTTGATGTTTTGAATGCAGGAGTTGGCGCTTTTTCAGATCGGAAATTATTTCAGGGTTTCGTCTCTTCACATATAAAAGGAAATTGGTACGCCATCGCAGATGCAGGTTTTGAAAAGAATATTTATCAAAAAAACGGATATGATGCTTCGGTCAGTGGGCCTTTTCTAAAATTAGGGACACTTTACATGTTAGCCCACGACCAGGAAAATCCGACGAATGGCTTTTTTGTTGGTGGAAAAATAGCGGGCTCCTTTTATAATCAGGAATATAAAGCCATTCCGATCCGGGGATATGGTGGGAGTGATGCGTCTCAGGCATTCCCTGCATCTAATCAAAGTTCTTATTGGATGGAGGCAAATATTGGCGGAAGAGTACAGTTGTTTGATTCCCCTTTTTATATTGAAGCCACTGTTCAGCCCAAATATTTATTGTTCAGTACTAAACAGGATGAAATTAAACCGATGATCGTTCCGGGATTTGGAAAAAGTTCCGCAAAATTTAATATGGGATTTTCCTGGAATATCGCTTATTCTTTTTAATGATATAGCTTATAGTGCGAATGCCGGATGGCTTGTTTTTGAGCTATTATTACGACAATTATTTCTTAAATAGTTTCCCTAAATTTGATTTTTAATAATTTAGTAGCATTTAATTATAAATATGTTAATTTTTATGAGGGATAAATACGGATTAATTTATTTATTAAAGGGAAAGTTGTCAATTTTATTTTGACGTCTAACAAAAAAAAATTACTTTTGGCTAATGATATTTAATAAATAAATTAGTCTTATATGAAGAAAATTTTTACTTCCTTACTTTGTGGATTGATGGGCACGGCAGCTTTTGCACAATGGAGTCCAACATCAATGCAAGGCGAGAAAATCCGGCTTTCATCCAACGTAAAAAAATACTATTCCTTAGATCTCAAGATGATGAGATCCAAACTTGCCAATGCGCAGGAAACCGGAAAGAGCGCAAAGCCGGTAGAGATTCAACTGCCAACTCTTGATGGCAAAGTTGAAAGATTTGCAGTGTACAGTGCGCCTGTTGTGGTGAAGTCTTTGCAGGATCGTTACCAATTGGGTTCTTATGTAGGCGTTGGGATTGATGACCCTACAGCGTATGTAAGATTCAGTGTGGCACCGAACGATTTCCAGTCGATGATTCTTAGGAATGGAGCTTATGAGTTCATAGAGCCACAAAATACAGGTAAAACCGTTTACGGTGTTCACCCGAAAACCAATAAATCGGAAGCCGATAAAGCATTTGTTTGTTCTACAAGCGAAGAGCCTTTAACAAAACAGCAGATCGACAAGCTTTACATGTCTGGAAAAAATTTCACTAATAATCCCAGCGATTTTAGCAAAGCTTCTGACAAAAAGTACAGAACAATGCGCTTGGTAATGACTACTAATGGGGAATATACTACTTATTTTGGTGGTGTGGCCGGAGCTATGGCTGCCATTAATGCAACATTAACCCGTTGCAATGGTGTTTTTGAAAAAGATTTTGGTCTTCATTTAATTCTTCAGGATTTCCCGAGTTTAATTTATACCGATGCATCTACAGATCCATTTACAACAGCGACAGTAAGCAGCGTTCCTTCTGCTTGGAACTTAGAAACTCAAAAAGCAATTACAGCAGTTGCAGGTGAAGCAAATTACGATATCGGCCATATGTTTGGAGCATATGGTGGTGGTGGTAACGCAGGTTGTATCGGCTGTGTTTGTGAGAGTCCATCAGTAAATGGAAGTGGGATTCCTACCAATACGAAAAAAGGTTCAGGTATTACATCTCCAGCTGATGGAAAGCCGTTTGGCGATAACTTCGATATCGATTATGTAGCGCACGAAATGGGTCACCAATTAGGCGCAAACCATACTTTCTCTCATAATAGTGAGTTTTCAGGACAAAATGTGGAGCCTGGCTCAGGATCTACAATCATGGGGTATGCAGGAATTACTGGTGCAACTGATATTCAGCGCCATTCTGATCCTTATTTTCACATTAACTCTATTATACAGGTTCAAACTAATTTGAACGATAAAACGTGTGATATCGAAACGGCTGTTACCAATAACCCACCTGTTATTACGCCAATGCCGGATGTAACCATTCCCAAAGGAACAGCTTTTGTATTGACCGCTCAGGCGACTGATCCCGAAAATGATGTTCTGAATTATACTTGGGAACAGGTAGATGATACATTTGAGCCTATTTCTAAATCTAATTTAGGAACCACAAGAAATGGTGCAAGTTTTAGATCAATTATGGGAACTGCTAATCCAACAAGATATTTTCCAAAACTGGAAACCGTAATGACAGGCACTCTAAGTAACCCGAATGGTTGGGAAGCGGTGTCAGCGATAGCAAGAGACTCTAACTTTAAAGTTACAGTTAGAGATAATAATCCCGATGTAACAGAACAGCAAACTCAAACTGCTGCTCAGAAAGTAACGGTAAGTGCTAATGGACCATTTAAAATCACCTCTACAAAAGTTTATAACAATGCTCCAGGTCCATTGAACTGGGATGTAGCAGGAACAAACGCCGCTCCGTTCAATGTGACGAATGTGAAAATTGATTATACAACAGATAATGGCACAACATGGACGGTTTTAACAGAATCTACACCAAACGACGGAACTGAAGACTTTATCTTTGCATCGTTTGCAACAAACACGGCTATGAAAATGAGAATTTCTGCGATCGGAAATGTATTTTATGCAATTGCTCCGGTGGTAGTATCCGTGACCAGTGCATGTGATAACTCAGCGCCGGCAGGACTTGCAGTTTATGGAATTTCAAATACTGCGGCAAATCTGAGCTGGGATCCAATTAGTAATGCTACCTATAAAGTAAGATATAAAAAAGTATCAGACGGTATGTGGACGGAGGTCGCTTCTTCCAAAAGCAGCTATAGCATTACCGAATTAGCTGAAGGTACTGCTTATGAAGTTCAGGTTGCGGCGGTTTGTACTGGGGTTACAGGTTCATTCTCGACATCTGTTAATTTTACTACGACTGTTGCTACATACTGCACAGCGGGAGCGGGTTCTACTAGTTATGAGAAAATTAGTAATGTAACATTTGCTAACATTAATAAAAGTTCAACAAGTAAAGCGGGATATGAAGATTTTACCTCCGTAGTAGGAAATGTAACCAAAGGAATGACTTATGCATTCAACGCTACGGGTACAGGATCATTTGCCACTGACGAAGTAAAGGTTTGGATCGATTTTAATCAGGACAAAAACTTTGATGACTCCGAACTTGTTGTGGTTTCAGGAATGAAAAAATCTCCTTGGACTGGGTCTGTAGTTATTCCTCAGAATGCAAAATCAGGTCTTACCAGAATGAGAGTGAGATTACATGATACCAGTGAAGGCAGTAATGGAACTCCTTGCGGTTATTCGGGATATGGACAGGTTGAAGATTATACGTTAGATATTGGCAGTCTTGCAGTAGGTGAAAGTGGTACCAAAGCAAATATACAGCTGTACCCTAATCCTGCAGTTGACGTATTGAATGTTACTAAAGTAGGTAATAAAGCAACTTACACCATTTACAATATGACAGGGCAAACTGTCAGTAAAGGCAAAGTAGTCGATAATAAAGTACAGGTTTCTCAATTGCAGAAAGGAGTATATGTTATCGCGATAGATGACAATGGCGAGGCAGCCCAACTGAAATTTATCAAAAAATAGGACTTTGGTCTTTATCATCCTAATCCCCGGAAAACTTCCGGGGATTTTTTGTTTTAATAAAGTAAACCATTAAAATAAAATCCATTAACATTTATTTGGACCATTTAACCAAACTTTAACCATGTTTTGAAATCCAAATTAGAATTATTAGTAAAAAATTCATTTATTTTGTGCACTGTATGAGGAAAGTTTTTTTACTGCTCACTTTTTTTATTTTAATTAAAGTTCAGTCCCAGTTTTTTTCCGGTGAAATTTTGATTAGAGATAAATCGGTGTATTATCTTAATCAGGTATATGTCACCAATATTACCGCTCAAAAGACGGTTTATACCGATTATTTTGGAACGTTCAAAATCCCTGCAAAACCGGGAGATATAATCCGTTTTACTTCTATAGTGACCGATCGTACTGATGTGAAGGTGACTGCCGAGCAACTCCAGACCGATAAAAATTTTGTAGAACTAAAAATCGCCTACTATGACATACAGGAAGTGGTGATTAATAAATTTAAGCCTACCGGAAATCTTAAAAAGGATGTGAGTTCCCTGAAAAATGGAGATAAAACATGGGAACTGCAAAAGATGATTGGCCTTCCGGCACCCGTTGGAGATGGAACATCCCCTCAGTTACCCGTAGCAGGATTCAGCGGAGGCGGACTTACATTTAGTTTAGAAAGTATTTATGACATTTTATCGGGCGAGCGTAAAAAACAGGAGCGGGCGCAACAATATGAAAAAATGAATGTCGCAGTTACCAATATCAGAAACTATTATGGTGAAGCATACTTTACCAACCTTAAAATACCCGTAAATCTCATCGACAACTTCCTGCAGTTTGTCTATTCTTCAGACAACCTTTATCCTTTTGTAAAGGCTAATAATTATGAAGCAGTCGCGATTTATATCGACAAATATCTGCCTATTTATCAAAGAAGATTAAAAAACTCGCAGTTGATGAACGAGTTTAGGTAAATTACAGTCGTCATTATTGACTTTGCTTATTATTTTTTATCCTTGGAGATATCCTTGCTTTAAAGACAATAATCTGGTTACGGGTTGATACAATAAATACTTCCGTTTATCATTGGCTGAAGCCACCCTTTTTTACTTTTCATTTTCCACTTCTGCTTTTGTCAAAATGTTGATGAACACATCTTCTGCGCAAATGAAATAAGACTGTTCCGGAAAGAAAGTATTGTGTTGAGAATACATCTCAGACTGTAATTTAATTGTAAGAATTGAAGGAGTGGGAAATGCGAACTATACCCTTGCGGCACCTTAATATGCAGAAATTTCCATTGTGGTGACAAAGGGTGGTTATGTGTTTTCGGGGAACGTATGGCGCGCCGGATCTTCTTCATAGAAGAACATACAAAAATCAATTGTGGTTTCTCTAAATAATCCCGGTAAATAAATCATGATTTCTTTTTAAATTTTTAAAGCAGTAAGAAATTATTTTTAAGTAATTTTGAACGATTTTTGAAAAAAATATGGGTAAAAATAAAATGGCAAGATTTGCCGAAAACAAGACGCTTCCGAATGTATTTCAACCAACCAGAGCTGAGGCTTTAGCTGATTTTCATCTCAAAGGTAAATGGCGACAGGAGGTATTTAAAAATGACAATCCTATCGTCTTAGAATTGGGATGTGGCAAAGGTGAGTATTCGGTAGGCTTGGGAAGAGCCTTCCCGGAAAAAAACTTTATAGGAGTCGATATCAAAGGAGCCAGATTTTGGTTTGGTGCAAAAGATGCCATCGATAATAATTTGAACAATGTTGCGTTTCTAAGAACGCAGATTGAGTTAATTGATCATTTTTTCGATGAAGGTGAAGTTGACGAAATCTGGATAACCTTCCCAGATCCGCAAATAAAATACCGGCGGACCAAACATAGAATGACCCATCCGGAGTTCCTGGAACGGTATAAGAAAATTTTAAAGAAAGATGGAATCATGCATCTTAAAACAGATTCAGAGTTTTTGCACGGATATACACTGGGACTGCTTCAGGGGTTAGGTCATGAAATTATGTTTGCTAACCACGACATTTATGGTGCTCCGGAGTTTGATCCCGAGACCCCTTTATTACGGGAAATAAAAACCTATTATGAAGGATTGTTTTCTGCCAAAGGGAAAACCATCACTTATATTAAATTTAAAATTAAATAACCGCTCATTACATTAATGAAGAAAATATTTTTCACACTTTCGATAGTAAGTTGTATTGCAATTTCTGCTCAGAAAAAATATAATAATATCGTCAACAGCAATAATATTACCGAGATCGAAAACTTTCTGAAGGAGGCTCATCCTGACGATTCACGACGGTTCATGCTGAAACGCAAACTGGTTTCGCTGAAAAATCAGCAATGGATGAAACAGGAGAAATCGAGTTTTTCAGCGGTGCAGTATTCAAAAGCTAAAGCGGCGGACCAGACTGATCCAACAGGAACTTCTGTGAAGAGTACATCTTCAGGTATGAGTAATTACAGGAGTGAGGAAGAAGAATTCCGACAGTTAATTACCGAAACATCAGCAACGCATAAGGAAAAGACAGTGAAATTATTAAATCAAATGTTTGATAATGATATTTCAAATGAGGAGGCAATTCTTTTAATAAAAAATACGGGAGACTGTAATATCATTGTTAGGATTAAAGGAAAGGAATTTTATAATCTTGCAGTTCCTGCACATGGTGAAAATTTTTTGACCGTAAAAAAAGGAGAGTATTCGCTATATGGTAATATGTGCGAAGCACGATATCATTCGAGCAAGAATATCGCTAAGAATATGTTGGTAACACTCAATAAGATACCCAATAAAAGCCATGCGGAAAGAACTGGTACTGGTAACAATGCCACCGGGATTTCCAATTAGAACGAAATTTATACCATAAGGAATCCGGTTATAGATAAAAAAAAGGTTCAGAAAAAATTCTGAACCTTTTTTTATTGGGAAGATAAAATCTTATTCTGCAGCAGCGGAATCGAAATCTGCATCAGCATCGGCTGAAACTTTCTCTCCTTCTTCTTTAGATTTTTCTTTATCTGCTTTTCTTTGAGACAAACCATCTTTGATAGAAGCTGAAACTACGCTCAAGATCATATCAATAGATTTAGATGCATCATCATTTCCAGGAATTACGTATTCCACTTTTCTTGGATCAGAGTTTGTATCTACGATTGCGAAAATTGGAATTCCCAATTTCTTAGCCTCAGTAACAGCGATGTGTTCTTTCATGATATCAACAACAAAAAGTGCTGATGGAAGACGAACCATATCAGAAATTGAACCTAAGTTTTTCTCAAGGTTTGCTCTTTGACGGTCAACCTGTAGTCTTTCTTTTTTAGATAAAGTTTCGAAAGTTCCGTCTTTCTTCATTTTATCAATGTGGTTCATTTTCTTAACCGCTTTACGGATGGTAACAAAATTTGTTAACATTCCTCCTGGCCATCTTTCAGTAATATAAGGCATATTAAGTTCTGCTGCATATTTCGCTACAACTTCTTTTGCTTGCTTTTTTGTAGCAACAAAAAGAACTTTTTTACCTGCAGAAGTGATTTTTTCCAAAGCTGAACAAGCTTCGTCCAATTTCACAGCTGTTTTATGTAAGTCTACGATGTGAATACCGTTTTTCTCCATAAAAATGTATGGAGCCATATTTGGATTCCACTTTCTGGTCATGTGACCAAAGTGTACGCCTGCCTCTAAAAGGTCTTTAACATTTGCTTTTGCCATGTCTCTTTTTTGTTTTTAGTTTACGTGCCGCTTTATGCAATCAACGATTTCTTTGATGGGAGAAATGTTTGGGTGCTAAACTAACGGGGCATTTTTTGATTAGATAATAGATGAATAGATAACAGACATTCGACAAAAAGTCTCAGGTCTCCAATCTATAAGTCTCCAGTCTCGTATTAACGTTTCGAGAATTGGAATTTCTTTCTTGCTTTTTTCTGACCTGGTTTCTTTCTTTCCACCATTCTTGCGTCTCTCGTAAGCAATCCGTGTGGCTTAAGAAGCAAACGGTTTTCTTCGTTGATTTCGCACATCGCTCTAGAAATAGCTAATCTGATAGCTTCAGCCTGACCGGTAATACCTCCACCGAAAACATTCACAGTCACGTCATACTGACCTACTGATTCTGTTAACAAAAATGGCTGATTCACTTTGTAAACTAAAACGTCAGTCCCAAAGTATTCCTTAGAATCCTTTTTGTTTATCGTGATCACACCAGAACCTGGTCTCACATAAACTCTTGCAACAGAAGTTTTTCTTCTTCCGATTTTATGAACTACTGACATATTAATTATTTGAATTCGTTAATATTAATTACTTTTGGCTGCTGAGCTTCATGTTTGTGCTCGGTTCCTTCATATAAATAAAGGTTTTTGAACAATTGATTCCCTAATTTAGTTTTTGGAATCATTCCTTTTACAGATTTTTCCAATACTTTCAAAGAATCTTTCTTTTGAAGTTCGAGCGCAGTCATTGACTTTTGACCACCTGGATAACCACTATGCCAAATGTAAGTTTTGTCAGCCCACTTGTTTCCGGAAAGGGTAATCTTTCCAGCATTCAAAACGATTACATTGTCTCCGCAATCTGCGTGAGGTGTAAAATTCGTTTTGTGCTTACCTCTCAAAATCTTTGCAACCTTGGAAGCTAATCTTCCTAACGGCTGTCCTTCAGCGTCTACCACAACCCATTCTTTATTTGCAGTAGCTTTGTTAGCTGAGACGGTTTTGTAACTTAATGTATTCACACTTTTTTCGTTTACGATTAAACATAATTTTCCCCAAAACGGGTGCGCAAAGGTATGAATTTTTTTTTCTATCTCGAAATATTTGTGAAAATTTATTCCAAACATTTGAAATTGAAAATAATAGGACATTTTATTTTCATTAATATCAAAAGAAATACTGGCTCAAAAGTTCCTAATTTCTCAATGATTCCTTTTTCTAAAGTTTGGAAATAAATAGTAAGCGACAAAAGTTATTGCGAAATTTTTCACAGAAAGCCTTCTTAGCTTTAAGTCCTTTGGTTTTTATATGAATTTTATTATAAAATCTATATATTTATATCGTAAAAATATATTATGAAATTTCTTTATCTATTTGTATTGATTTGCTGTGTATTTTCTTGTTCTGAACGAGAAGATGTGCAAACTAAAGAACCGGAAATTAATCAGCCTCCGTCTCAAGTAAATTTTAACATAGATAGTGTTTCACATAATTTCGCATACATCTCGTGGGAACCAGCCGTAGATCCTGAAAATGACGAGGTGAAATACAGTATTGAGTTAAATGGACAGAAATTAATGGAAAATTCTAAAGAAAGAACTTACAGATTTCAGAATTTAGAAGAATTAAAAAGCTATAATGGAAAGATTATAGCAACGGATATTTATAAGAATTCTAATTCCACGACATTTGCTTTTCAAACTAAAAAATATTATTTAACTTTTCTTAGAAATTATAAATTTCCGGGTCCTGATTTAACTTCTGGAGCTGCAACAAACATTTTAAAATTATCGGATGGAAACTATCTCATGGGAGGCTATGTATATTTCGATCGGGGATATTCGGTTTTTTTAATGAAAACTGATTACGATGGAAATGTAATTTGGAAGAAAAATTATGATATAGACGGTGAAAGTTCACCATCAACTTTCAAAATGAAAGAAAGTAAAGGTGAAATAATTATTGCTGCAAGTTATACTGTTGCAAAACTTGATTTGAACGGAATGTTGAAATGGAAAAACCGAATCAATACTTATGATAATGGTTATGGAAATTCTACGATCAATTCTTTCGCTATAGATTCTCAAGACAATATTTATGTAGTCGGAACATTAGCTGATGATAGTGATGATATAAATGAAAAAGGGCTTATTTCAAAGTTATCAAAAGATGGCAATAAAATATGGGAAAAAGAATACATTTCGCATATGCTTGAAACTGGCGGAAAATCTAGACATCTCAGATTTATGGATGTCGACATTCAAGATGATCAACTTGTGATTTTTGGCGATGTTAGTATTAACAACTCCTTTTCTACACAGCAAGTTTATTATTTATTTAAAACTAATTTAGACGGTAATGCAATTTCTGAGAAAATATTTGCCAACACAGGAGTGTCATATCAATTAGTTAAAAGAAAAAATGGGAATTATCTCTTAAGTAGCAGCCAAAATATAATGGAAATTGATAAATCTGGTAAAGAGTTGTGGGCAAAGACATTTTATAATCATTTTACGCCTTACGATATGTTTTTCTCTGTGAAGGAAACTCCTTCTGGCAATCTTTTATTTATTGGTAAAGAAGACAAAGGACTTTATAATGGCACCTATTTTCTTACAGATTCTAAAGGAAATATAATTTGGAAAAAATATTTTAAAGACCCGCCTAATTATACCATGGGATTAGACGTTGTTTTGGAAAATGATGGAGGTTTTAGACTTGCATTTCTTTTTGCACGCTATCACAGTTATAAAAAATGGTACGAAGAAGTAATGATTATAAAAACAAATCCTGAAGGTAATTATTAAACGTACTTTTTTTTAGAGATAAATTTATTTCCTCAAAGATTTCGTTTTCCTAAAACTGGCAAATACGTAATACGCCACAAACACCATTGAAAATTTGATAATTGATGGAACGGCTAATTCTAAATTAAACAGAATTAAACCTATAATTAGTAAAACTACCATCGATATAAAAGAATAGCCTAGTTTCTTCGGAAGAGTGAACTTTTCATCATCTAAAAAATAGGCAGTTCCCCAAGCCAAACCAAAAGCAAACCCATAATACAAATCCAATTCCCAACCCTGACTTCCCAATAAAAAGTAATTCAGTAAAAAACTGAGGCCGGTTCCGGCGAATAAATAGATAATTGCTTTTTGCATTTGAAATTAATTTCTGCAAAACTAACCATTTTTAAAGTTTTAACAATTCTAAAAAAGTGTTTACTCATTCTAATGATATGTTTTAGAAAATATAAGCAGTAATCCACAAAACACTTATTGGGACCTGAAATTAAACGGCTGGAATTCTTGCACCTGGACTAAAAAAAAGAATAATTCTCCTTGCTGACCTTTTCAAAATAGTTGAAAAGGTTTTCTTTTCCTCAAAATTCCAAAAAGTCTTATCTTTGAAACCAATCGAAAATTCAATTATGGAATCCCAAAAATATACACCGAAAAATAAAGTAAGAGTTGTAACAGCCGCTTCTTTGTTTGATGGACACGACGCTGCTATTAATATTATGAGAAGAATGATTCAGGCAACAGGAGCTGAAGTTATTCATCTCGGTCACGATAAATCCGCTGAAGAAGTAGTGGATTGTGCGATTCAGGAAGATGCAAATGCAATTGCATTAACTTCTTATCAAGGTGGTCACAACGAATATTTTAAATACATCTACGATCTTTTACGTCAGAAAGGCGCGCCTCAAATCAAAATTTTTGGCGGCGGCGGCGGCGTAATTCTTCCCGAAGAAATCAAAGAATTAATGGACTACGGAATCGACCGCATTTATTCACCAGATGACGGACGAGAAATGGGATTACAAGGCATGATCAATGATCTGGTACAGAAATCTGACTTCGCAACTGGCGAACATATTCAAGTTTCAGATTTAAATAAAATTAAATTTGAGGATTCAAAATCCATCGCCGAAATCATTTCAGCCGTAGAAAATTTCTCCGATGAAAAACCGGATCTCGTAAAAGCCATCGACGAAAAAGCCAAAGATTCAAAAATTCCAATCATCGGGATTACAGGAACGGGCGGAGCAGGGAAATCTTCTTTAACGGATGAATTGGTTCGGAGATTTTTACGTTCCAATCCTGATCAGAAAATCGCGATTATTTCTGTAGATCCTTCAAAAAAGAAAACAGGCGGAGCGCTTTTGGGTGACAGAATCCGCATGAATTCCATTAATGATCCCCGCGTTTATATGCGTTCGATGGCGACCCGGGAAAATAATGTTTCGGTTTCTCCGTACATTCATTCCGCTTTAAATATTTTAAAATTAGCAAAACCGGATGTTATCATTCTGGAAACCTCCGGGATTGGGCAGTCAGGTTCTGAAATTACCGATATCGCCGATGTTTCCATGTATGTCATGACGCCGGAATATGGTGCTTCGACGCAATTGGAGAAAATCGATATGCTGGATTATGCTGATTTAATTGCCTTAAATAAATCCGACAAACGCGGTGCTTTAGACGCATTGCAGGCTGTTCGGAAAACCTATCAGCGTAATCACACCGCTTTTGATAAAACGTTGGAAGAAATGCCGGTTTTTTCAACCAAAGCCAGTCAGTTCAACGATTACGGAACCACGGAATTGTACAATGCTTTAATTAATAAAGTCAATGAAACTTTAGAAAAATCGGAAGGTGAAAATACGCGTAAATTTAATGAGTTTATAGAACAGAACGTTTCCGATGACACTACGGTAATTCCGCCGAAACGCGTGCGTTATCTTTCTGAAATTGTAGAGTCGAACCGCGAGTACGATAAAGAAGTTGAGCGCCAGGCTTTAATTGCAAAAAGAATGTATCTGTTGGAAGGTGCAAAGGTTTTAATCACCGATGACCAGCATACTCATGATAAATTAGAGAAAGTATTTCTGAAAACTAAAAAAGAACTTTCCGAAGAAAATACCGCTTTTCTGAAAGGTTGGAAACATTTCAAAGAAGAAATGTCCGGAGATTCATTTTCTTATTTCGTTCGTGGAAAAGAAATTAAAGTGGAAACCAAATATGAATCTTTATCTCATTTAAAAATTTCGAAAATTTCTTTACCGAAATTTCAGGATTGGGGAGATTTATTAAGATGGAAAGGTCAGGAAAATGTTCCGGGACAATTTCCTTATACCGCAGGATTATTTCCTTTTAAAAGAACGGGTGAAGATCCAACCAGAATGTTTGCCGGCGAAGGTGGACCGGAAAGAACCAACCGCAGATTCCATTATGTTTCCGCAGATATGGATGCAAAACGTTTGTCAACAGCATTTGACTCGGTAACATTATATGGTCAGGATCCCGCTTTTCCGCCCGATATTTACGGAAAAATCGGAAATGCCGGAGTTTCAATTGCAACTTTAGATGATGCTAAAAAACTCTATTCCGGTTTTGATCTGGTGAATACCATGACGTCGGTTTCCATGACGATTAATGGTCCTGCGCCAATGTTGCTCGCCTTTTTCATGAATGCCGCTATCGATCAGAATGTAGAAAAACACCTTTCCGAAAATAATCTTTGGGAAGCCGTTGAAGAAAAATTAAAACAAAAGTTCGATGATAAAGGTTTGAAAAGACCTGCTTATGAAGGCGAACTTCCACACGGAAATAACGGTTTAGGTTTAAAATTATTAGGACTTACCGGTGACGAAGTAATTGATGCTGAAACTTATAATAAAATTAAGGCAGAAACCATTGCAACGGTTCGTGGAACGGTTCAGGCAGATATTTTGAAAGAAGATCAGGCGCAGAATACCTGTATTTTCTCCACCGAATTTGCGTTGAGATTAATGGGTGATGTACAGCAGTATTTCATTGATCAGAAAGTGAGAAACTTTTATTCGGTTTCTATTTCCGGTTA
This sequence comes from Chryseobacterium sp. MDT2-18, assembly GCF_030815285.1. Lineage (NCBI taxonomy): Bacteria > Pseudomonadati > Bacteroidota > Flavobacteriia > Flavobacteriales > Weeksellaceae > Chryseobacterium > Chryseobacterium sp. MDT2-18. Next base: position 376,188 of record NZ_JAUSWQ010000002.1, read on the forward strand.
TCACATTGCAGAAGCGGGCGCAAATCCGATCACGCAGTTGGCCTTTACTTTGGCCAACGGTTTCACGTACGTGGAATATTATTTGAGCCGCGGAATGGATATCAATGATTTCGCACCCAACTTATCTTTCTTTTTCTCGAACGGAGTTGATCCCGAATATGCCGTTATCGGCCGTGTCGCCCGTAAAATTTGGGCAAAGGCGATGAGGTTTAAATACCACGCGAACGAAAGAAGCCAGATGTTGAAATACCATATTCAGACTTCGGGAAGATCGCTTCATGCTCAGGAAATTGATTTTAATGATATCAGAACGACTTTGCAGGCTTTGTATGCGATTTATGACAACTGTAACTCTTTGCATACCAATGCTTATGATGAAGCAATCACAACTCCTACGGAAGATTCAGTGCGTCGTGCAATGGCGATTCAGTTGATCATTAATAAAGAATTAGGTTTAGCGAAAAATGAAAATCCGCTTCAGGGTTCGTTTATTATTGAAGAATTAACGGATTTGGTGGAAGAAGCAGTTTATATCGAATTCGACCGAATTACGGAAAGAGGAGGTGTTCTCGGTGCGATGGAAACGATGTATCAAAGGTCGAAAATTCAGGAGGAAAGCATGCATTACGAAATGCTGAAACATACGGGAGAATATCCGATCGTCGGTGTGAATACTTTCCTTGGAAAAGACGGCTCGCCAACGGTCCGTCCGGGAGAAGTGATTCGTTCCACCGAAGAAGAAAAACAATTACAGATTCAGAATTTGCAGAATTTCCAGAAGTCGCATGCTGATAAGAGTGACGAGATTTTAAGAGATTTACAGACTGCCGCCATCAACCAGGAAAATTTATTTGAAAAAATGATGGAAGCGGTGAAATACTGTTCGCTTGGGCAAATCACCAACGCTTTGTTCGAAGTGGGCGGAATGTACAGAAGGAATATGTAGGCTGCTTTTGAAAATCTTAAATATGATTTTATCAACCGTGTCAATGTTTAAATCCTTGACACGGTTTTTTTATATAACAGGAATTTACTTGCCATTATTGAATCAGTATTAAAAATTGGAACTAAGCGAATTTTGGATCATCAGAAAAAATACAGTTGGTCAAAATCTGATTTTTGTGCAGTCGTCCTAAAAAGACATTGGAACCCAGTAAATCATCTCCGATTACGTATTCTCTAAGGTGTTCAAACTGCACCCAATCCCATAGCAACCCCTAGTGTATGCTGACCTTATGCTGACTGTATGCTGACCCCTTTCATTGTTTTCATTGTCCGAACATCGGTCATGGGAAATAATTTGAAGAACTGATTTTTTTTACTGCCCTTTTCAGATCTGAAATAATCACAGCAGTCCATATTCTTCAAAATTAATTATTTATATCTTTCTCCCCAAATTTTATGGTTTAATCTCCATTTTTTCTTTCAGGTTAATTTCAATATTTTTATAAAAACTTCAAAAGTGATTCAAAAATTCAAACTGCTTTATTTTCTCTTTCTATTGGTTGCAATTTTTTCCTGTAAATCGGAAGAAGATAAGCGGGTTGAGCGAACCGTAGCACGAAATGCGGTCATCGACAGTACCCTCACGGTTTTTAAGCAAAAGCTTTTGAAGGTTCAAATCGATTCTGTATTTGCGAAAACCCAGTTTAATGGCAACATTTCTGTTCTTCAGGATGGGAAAATTTTATATCAAAAAGAAAACGGTTTTGAAGATTTTAAAGACAAAACAAAACTCGACAGCAGTTCGGTTTTCGCAATTGGTTCAGTAAGCAAACAGTTTACGGCAGTTTTAATTTTATTGCAGGAAGAAGAAGGAAAGCTTTCCACAGAGGACAAAGTTTCTAAATATTTAACGGAATTTCAACCACGACAATTTGAAAATATTAAGATTAAAGAATTGCTGAATCACACTTCAGGAATCAGCGATTTCGGAAATGGTTTACTGTCAAAACCGGGACAGGAATTTAATTATTCCAATAAAGGGTTTTATTATTTGGGAAAGATCATTGAAAAGGTTTCGGGTAAATCGTATGATGAAAATGCCATGGATCTTTTCAGAAAAGTGGAGATGAAAAGTTCTTCCACTGCAAATCTTTTTAAAGGAGCGCATTTTGCGTCCGCTTACATCCGTAATTCAAATAATTATTTTAAAGTTGAAAATATGCCGAAGCGACTTTCAGCAAAAGAAATTTCTGTGCCTGCCGGTGGTATTTTGTCAACGGTTAATGATTTGCATCTTTGGAATAATGCTTTGTTTAAGGGGGATATTTTAAAACCATCCTCTTTAAAAAAGTTAAGGGAAAAATCTGCGGACAGGAATCACCAGATTCTAGGGAAAATGAATTATGGTTTTGGTTTGATGATGAATGTCGGAAAACCTGAATCGTATTTTCATACCGGCTATGTAAAAGGGTCGCCTTCTTTGAATATGTATTATCCGGAAACAAATACTTCGGTGGTGATTTTGTCTAATATCGCTGATGAAAGCAAAGGGAAAAATGCCGTTTTTTATCCTCACAAAGAAGTGAAGAAAGCAACTGATTGGGTGGAAAATGCAGTTGTTGAATTTCGAAAAGAGATGTTAATAACCTCCCTTTCCGAGTAAATGCGGAGAGGTTTTAAAGTTGAAATGTCTTCTTGTCCTACATCAATGGTTTGCAAATGAACATGTTGTAAATTTGCGGTGTTAAAATCATTAAAATATGAAAACAATTTATCATAAAGCAGATTCAAGGGGTCATGCAAATCACGGCTGGTTAAACAGTTATCACACTTTTAGCTTTGCAAATTATCAAAATCCCGAACGCGTCCATTTCGGAGTTTTGCGCGTGCTGAACGATGATTCAGTTTCGAAAGGAATGGGGTTTGGGACACATCCTCACCGGGATATGGAAATTATTTCAATTCCGTTATCAGGCGATTTAGAACATAAAGATTCGATGGGAACCACTGCGGTTATCCGGAAAGGCGAAATCCAGGTGATGAGTGCAGGAACCGGAGTTCAACATAGCGAATACAATAAAAACAAAGATGAAGAAGTTAAGTTCTTGCAGATTTGGGTTTTCCCCCGGGAAGCAGGTGTTGAACCAAGATATGATCAAAAGAGTATCGTAGAAAGTGCAAAAATTAATGACTTTCAGCAAATATTATCACCCAATAAGGAGGATGATGGCGTTTGGATCCATCAGGACGCCTGGTTTAATTTGGCAAATTTTGAAAAAGGCCACGCAAAAGATTATGAGCTCAACAAAAATGGAAATGGAGTCTATGCTTTTGTTTTGAAAGGCAGTGCAAAAATTGGTGACCAGATTTTAAATGAAAGAGATGGTTTAGGAATTTGGGATACTCAAAGTTTTAATGTGGAGGCTTTAGAAGACACTGAAATTCTTTTAATGGAAGTGCCAATGGAACTCCCAGATTATCTTAAAAAGTAAAAGAATCGGCTTAGAAATAAGTCGGTTTTTTTGTATCAATTTTTCACTCGATGCATTAAGATAAATCAAAATCGAAGTTTTTTTTTAAGGCGAAAAAATCCGGCTCATTTCTGAACCGGATTGATGTTAAACAATCCATTCCCAAAAATGGTTTTTTGAATGTTGGTGGGATTGAGTGAAGCATAGACGGCGGATTAACTTTTGGATCAGATATATTTATTCCTTAATGATTTTCACAGTTCCTTTAATTGAATACCTTTGCAACTTAATATAAAATATGACGAAAGAGCACGAAGAAATTATTATTCAAGACTTAAAAGACTGGAAACGACTCATCAAACCTTATGCTTCACCTGAAACAAAACTAGCCTGGAAACAGATTTTCAACACGATTTTACCATTCATCGGCATATTCGTCCTGGCGGCAATTGTCTATGATTATTCATTGATAGCGACTTTATTGATCTCAATTATCGGCGGACTTTTCTTGACCCGCGTATTTATAATTCAGCACGATTGCGGACATCAAGCTTTCTTTCCGGATCGAAAGAAAAATGACAGAACCGGTTTTTTAACCAGCTTGCTCACCTGTATTCCTTATAAATACTGGGCTAGATCCCATAACCACCACCACGCACATCAGGGACAGCTTGACACGCGGACTATCGGAGATGTAAATCTTCTAACGGTGCGCGAGTACGAATTGCTTTCCAAATTTGAAAAATTCAAGTACCGCATTTATCGATCTGTTCCGGTGATGTTTATTATTGGGCCTGCTTATTATATTTTCATCCATAACAGGATTCCTTTTATCACCTTAAAAGGATGGGACAAAGAAAGGAAAATGCTGCTTCTTACCAATGTTTATTTGGTGCTTTTCTTCGTGGTGTTGGGCCTCGTATTGTGCCTGCCGCATTTTGATCTGTTATATGGTTTCAAAAAACTGGCATTTATTTATGTGCCAATTTTACTCACTTTTGTTTTTACAGCCATTTGGTTTTTCTACGTGCAGCACCAGCACGACCCCAATTACAAAGCTTGGAAAAAAGATTGGGAATACCTACTGGCTGCGATAAAAGGAAGTTCTTATTATAAGTTGCCCGCCATCTTAAATTTCTTCACTGGAAATATAGGCTACCATCATCTCCATCATTTGGCTCCAAAGATTCCGTTTTATAAGTTGCACAAATGCAGCCATGAAAACCCGGTTTTCCAGAAGCACGTTTCTGAAATTACCTTTTGGAGTAGCCTAAAGTATGCATTTTACACCCTTTGGGATGAAGAGAACAACCGCATGATAAAATTCTCGCAACTGAAGGAAATTCGGGTTAAACCTTAATATTCTATATTTACTTATCTTACCTTTGTGGTGATGAAGAGCGAAAAAATTATTTTAGGAATCGATCCCGGAACCTCAATTATGGGTTTCGGAATCATCTCTGTGAAAGGAAATAAAATGGAATTGGTTTCGATGCATGAACTTATCCTAAAGAAATATCCCAATCACGAAACAAAACTTAAATATATTTTTGAACGGACTTTGGCAATTATCGATGAGTACAATCCCGATGAGGTCGCCCTCGAAGCGCCTTTCTTTGGAAAAAACGTACAGTCGATGTTGAAGTTGGGTCGGGCGCAGGGTGTTGCTATGGCAGCTTCCTTATACCGCGATGTTCCCATTACCGAGTATTCTCCGAAAAAAATTAAAATGGCCATCACCGGAAACGGAAATGCCAGTAAAGAGCAGGTCGCCGGAATGCTGAAAAGTCTTCTCAATCTAAAAGAATTCCCAACCAAATACCTCGATGCATCCGATGGTTTGGCAGTGGCGGTTTGTCATCATTTTAATTCCGGCAATTTATCGATGGAGAAATCCTATACCGGTTGGGACAGTTTTTTGAAGCAAAATCCAGATCGGTTAAAATAGCCGCCTTTATTTTTTTTCATAAATTTTTTCAATTTTTACCTCTTTTCCACCAATAAAATCATTGGTGATCAGCATGAATTTATGGTCAGAAATCACCTTTATTTTTACAGAATATAAGACATCATCAACGAAGTACTGCATATTGTTATCGGTAAAAATTACCGTACCGCTATTTGTAGATATGAACTCGGAACAGTTTTTTCCTTTTGCAGTGAATTTTGATTGGGTTAGAATTTCATTTTCCTCATTAAATTCCCAATAGGATTTCTGCTGGCAATTGGATTGTGGTTGCAGCTTTTTCTTGTTTCCGATAATATAATATGTTTCGGTATTGACCCATTTACCGACAAAATATTTTTGATTTGGTAACTCGCTGTTGGTTTTTTCTAAAACGGGTTGAGAACTTGGTTCTTTTTTTTGAGAACAGCATTGATAGAAAAACGAAACAATGGCGAAAAACAGGATTGTTCTTTTCATGATTTTTATTTCAGAAAAAAGAGCCATCATGTAAAAATGGCCCTTTCTCGTGGTGTTTAATTATTAATGAATTTTTTAGAAGAGTTTTGGTAGTGAACGATATACGTGCCTTTCGGAAGAACTTGATTGATCAGGATTTCACTTGCCGCATTTCCTTTTTGTACGATATTGCCATTCATATCATAGATTTTATAGTTGCCAAAACCTTTACTAAACTTGCTGCTGAGTGACAGTTTGTTTTCCGATTTTGAATAGTAAATTAAATCAGATGAATCTTTAGGGTTTTCAGAAGTTGCCAAATTGGTGGCAATTCTTACGGAATAATCTTCGGTCTGTCCGTAACTCAAATTCTGGCAAGCCGTATCATTGGTATAATCTGCGATGATTCTCATTCTTAAATAGGTGTCTTTCACAGCATTTGCCGGCGGAGTAAATAGGATGACAAATGGGGAACTTTCAGTGGAAACTCTTGTAGCCGAAGCGCCAATTAACTCTGAAGATTCAAATATTCCATTATTGTTATAATCAATCCAAGCTTTAATAAACTGAGGATTGGTACCGAAACTCACATTGAGCTCACTCGGTTTATTGGGTGGAATATCAGTATATACTGCTTTGCTGGTACAGTTTTGTAGGCTGTAATCCACATAATATTGATTATTGATAGGGTTGTAAGGATCAGAAACATTGTTAATATTGGCCAGTAAAACATTGGTCGGTCCCATACCGAAATTACCGGGATTTGTGATTCCTGTTGGGCTGCAGTTTGCCGCAGTTAAAGTTCCTGCGCCAGGATCGGTAGCAAGGTCTGTTCCACCCAGGGAGTTCGTTAAATTTGCTCTGTACTGCATGAAAACTGAAAGCGCGCGATCCCGTTGTCCCGCTGTGAACTTTCTTGGTTGCCGGGTATAGTTCATGATATTGTACTGCACACCGTCATAAAATGTTCCCGTACATGGATTTATAACGGTATTTGTCGGTGTGGGATTTACATTCAAAAGACTTGCGCAGGGAGCGGTGTCACACACTCTGTCATTATCGATAAGGCAGTTGTTGTTAATAGGACAGTCTGCCGCGATTGGCGGATTGTTGGTGGGTGATGACGGTGCTCCTTCAAAAGTGTGAAGAAGTCCGAGCCCGTGACCAAATTCATGAGCCAGGGTGGAATCGTTATTATTGGTGACCACCGTAACTTTCATAAAACTTTCGTAAAAAGCATCAGGGTTAGTCGGGTAGCCACTCCAGCCCAATAAGCCAGATGTCGATTTGTCTCCGTCAAAGCCAATCACAACATAGATGTTGAAATAGGCGTTTTCCGGCCAATGCGGTGCTAGCGCTTTTACCTGTTCTATCATAGCTCCACTTGTTGTGCTTCTTTGTACGCCATATTGGTCGTACCCGGAAATGATACTGCCGTTATATCTTACAATTCCCGTACTTGGTGTACATTGGGGAGTTCTTTTTGCCAGAACCAATTTTATGGGAATTACATTTCCGTCAAGACTTCCTGTACCTTCCGGAAAAAAACCGTTTCCGTAAGTTGTTGCAAACATTTTATTGCAGTTATTAATCCAGGTGATAATTTGGTTGTCTGTTAAGGCAAGACCTGAATTACTAGCTGAGGTCGATGTAATAAGATGGACGACAACAGGGATTTCGTAAATCGTCCCGTCATAAAGTCCGTTTCTGGAGGTGGCTCCAATTTTTTTAAGATAGGATTTTACATCGGTACCGAGAAGTTGAGTTTCTGCCAATTCTCTGTTCTTTTTAATTTCAGGATATTTGAGTTCCAGGTTTTTCTGAACCTCATCGAATCCACATGTTTGAGCAATAATTCCAATTGAAAAAACCATTGCTACAACGATAATAATTTTTTTCATGGTTAAGGTTTTTAGTTATTAAATTAAAAGGCGGACTACTAAGTTACTGCTTTTGAGCAAGTCAGCTCAAAATTTAAGAATGTTTAATACAGATTCATAATATTTTATTAAAATTTTCGTGATTAGAATGTTAAACCTAATACTATCTGTAACATTGTTCCGTTTTTGAATACCAATTGGTCAAAGTTTAATTGAAAAAGAATGAAATCTCAAAAAATAAATCCCGTACAACATGTCAATCATTCCATGAATTGGTTTCAGAAATTTCTGATGGTCTGCTCCGGTGGAAACCTTCATATTCTTCGAAAAACACCAAGCGAGTGGAATAAATTTTCCGGTATTGGCGGCATCGTTTTATTTACCGCAGTTTTTGCGACCCTTTCCGCGGGATACGCCATGTTTACCGTTTTCGATGATATCTGGATTTCCGTAGGTTTTGCCATTTTATGGGGTTTGATGATTTTCAATTTGGACCGCTATATCGTTTCTTCAATCAAAAAAACAGGAACCTGGTGGAACCAGATTTTGATGGCGATTCCGAGATTAATCCTGGCTGCTTTTTTAGGAATCATTATTTCTAAACCTTTAGAGTTAAAAATTTTCGAAAAGGAAGTCAACAAGCAGTTGAATACCATTATTCAAAGAAATAAAACGCAGCTTCAGGCAGAAATGAACGGCAGGATTCTGCAGCAATCCGGACCTTTTGAAACCGAAAAAAAACAAATTCAAACCAAAATTGCTGACTATCAAAAATCCTACGATTCTGCTTCTGTAGAATTAGAAAAAGAAATTCTCGGCAAACAAAGCGGCTTAACAAGTGGAAAGGTAGGATTTGGTTCTAACGCAAAACGTAAAGCTGAACTGAAAGAACAGCGCCGACTGGATTTAGAAAATTACCAAAAACAGATTGCCCCACGGTTGGAATATCTGGATAAAGAAGTGTCGAAAGTTTACACCAATATCGAAAAAGAAAGAAATAAGACCGAAACTTTCGAAGATCAGTTCAATGGATTTGCCGCCAGGTTGCAGGCGTTGGACGAACTCGGAAAAAACTCTGCGGTTATCGGGCTTGCCGCTGCTTTTATTATGGGTCTTTTTATTACCTTAGAAATTTCTCCCGTCCTGATCAAATTAATTTCATCGGTGGGTCCTTATGATCATCTTTTAGAAAAAACCGAAAATGATTTTAAACTCTATTCCAAAGAGAAAATTGAAAAAGGAAATGCCTTAACCGATTTTAGAATCGATGATTTTAAAGATAAACTCGGAAAATAATTTGTAGATTTATTAAAAAATTAATGAAAACAAATTTTAGTATTCTCTTCATATTCCTCTCGGTTTCGGTTTGTTTTGGACAGTCCAGGAGAGAAATAAAACGGCAGGGTTTAGCTGCTTTTAATAATGAAGATTTTATGACCGCAAAAGTAAATTATCTTAAATTACTGGAGAAAGGCGAGAAGACCTGGGAGACTTATACAATTTTGGGAGATTGCGAATTTCAAACTGGGAATCCCGATGAAGCGTTAAGCTATTACAGAAAAGCCCAGGAAAAAAATCCTGTTTATCTGGGACTTTATTTGCGGGTAGGAACGGTTTTGAGGCAACAAAAGAAATTTGACGAAGCGATAATGAGTTTTCGGAAAATGACGGTTACCAATCCGAAGAGTCCGCAAGTTTATAATATAATTGCATGCACTTATTATGAAAAGGGAGATTATAAGGAAGCTTTAGATGAAATCAATACCATGGTGCAAATGGTTGGTGAAAATCTGGATTCCAGTTTTGGACGAAGCATGTCTTATATTAAATTAAATCAAATTCCGGAAGCCTGCGTTGAACTGGAAAAAGCAGACCGGTTTGATACAGAGAATCAAAACAAAGAAATCGATGTTATGAAAGCACAGTTTTGCTCGAAATAATTGATAATTAAGCATAAAAAAACCTGCAAAATTTCTTAAGCAGGCTTTGATGGCTGATTTAGTGTTATTTTAATTCAGGCCATTTACGGTTTGTGCAACTTCTTCGGATTTCACGGTTCCTTCAACCTGACTCACCATTTCGCCATTTTTATTAAAGACCGAAATGATGTTGGAGTGGGAGAAAACGATCGGCGAAATTTTCTTGTATTTTACGGCAAGAACATTGGCTAATTCACGTACAGATTCTTTGTCACTTCTTAAGAAAAGCCAGGGTTCGCCATCCATATTTCTTTGTTTGGCATAGGCTTTTAAGACTTCCGGTGTGTCATTTTCCGGATCAATGGAAACTAAAACCATGGTGGTTTCTTTCAGTTTATTCTTGTCGATTTTCGATTCGATCTTCTGCATATCTGCAACCAAAATGGGGCAAGCCGTTGTACAACTTGTAAATATCATGACGACAACTAAGTTTTTACCTTTTAAATCTTTTAGCTGAAGTTCTTTACCGTCCTGGTTTTGCCATTTTGAATCCAACATAAATATGGATCCTGCAGAAGTTTCTTTTTTTGCAGTTTGAGGTTCTTGTTTTTCAGAACAGGAAAAAAGGAATATCGCTGAAAATAAAGCTACAATTAAATTTTTCATTATGGTGTATTTGATGCATCTTTTGCACACCGGAAACCGAGATTCCCGACGGTATAATTTGCTTTTAAACTGGATCGGAATGCGTATCTCATGAAGGAAGCGTAATTTAAAACATCAGTCGCAGTAGTTGCTGCCGAGGCGCAGAACAATCCTTTGTCATCGAATTCGGCCGTACGGGAATCGCTGGTTGTCATGATCGAATTAAAGTCATCCGTCCATTCCCAAACCAGATCGAACATATTGTAAACGCCCCAATAATTTGGCGCAGAACTTTTTACTTTGTTTTTCTGCCGGTCTTTTTCATTATAAAGATTGATCAAATGGGCGGAGTAGGTCGGTTTGTTTCTGGCGTTCGGACTTTCTTCATCGGCCATCGCTACATATTCCCATTCATCTAAAGTAGGTAATCTTTTGCCTGCACTCTTTGCGTAAGCTTTCGCTGCAAACCACGAAACGTAAGTTACGGCTGCATTTGGATCTGCATTTTCAGGAAGCGTTTCATCACCCTGCCAATCTTTCAGATAGGTGTCATCAGCAAAAATTGCTTTGATGTTACTGCGTTTCCATTGCGGATTTTTTTTAACAAAATCCAGAAACTCTGCATTCGTGACCGGTCTTTCATCCAATAGGAAATCTGCAACTTTAACCAGAGTGCTGTCTTCCCCGTAAAAAGGCTGATAGTCGCCACCTTTAATCAAAACCATTTTAACATCAGGAGTAATGGCAGTTTCCTTTTGAGTTGAACTTGAAGATCCTTCTGTTGATTTGAGTGTGTTTGCTTTTTCACAGGAAACCATCAGAAAAAAGAAACCACCAAGGAACAAGAATATTTTAATAATTTTGGACATGGCGGTTTCTTTAATTATAATTAATGGTTGTAGGATTATTTTACTTTATTGTAGATTTTCGGATTTTTCTCTCCAGTCACTTTTAGCATTCCGATAGCACCTTTATTAAATGCCCGGAAAATTGAGTGGTCCACGATAATGTAGTTTCCTGGTTCTTCAACCTTAAATTCTACGATAGCTGCTCCGCCTGCGGGGATTACTGTGGTTTGTACGTTTTTGTTAATGGCGCTTCCACCTTCCATATATACCCTGTCGAAGATTTCACCAATCACGTGGAAAGAAGAAACCAGGTTTGGTCCGCCATTTCCTACGAAAAGTCTTATTGTTTCGCCTACTTTAGCTTCCAGGGCATTTTCACCCATTAAAGCATTCTTCTTGCCATTGAAAACTACATAAGATGGTCTTTCGTCAACTCCTTTGTCTTGGTCAAATTCCTGAAGGCCTTTTTCATCGGTTTTTCCTTTGGTGTAGAATTCGCCCTGCATGATGTAATATTCCCGGTCAACTTTTGGCAATCCGCCAGCTGGTTCTACTAAAATCAAACCATACATTCCGTTGGCAATATGTAACGGAACCGGTGCTGCTGCACAATGGTAAACATATAAACCTGGATTGAGCGCTTTAAAATTGAAGACCGCCTCTTTTCCCGGAGCCACGTTGGTCGCTTCTGCGCCGCCACCCGGACCGTTCACCGCGTGAAGATCGATATTGTGAGGCATTACACTGTCGCTTCTGTTGGTTACGTGAAGTTCAACTTCATCGCCCACTCTGATTCTGATAAAAGTTCCGGGTACGGTACTGTTGAAAGTCCAGAATTTGTAAGTTACCCCGTCGGCTAATTCACCAACTTCTTCGGTTGCTTCTAAATGAACGACTACTTTTTTGGCAGCGCGGTCACCAATCGGAGCAGGCACCATCGGTGGATTTACAATTGCCTGGGTTTCTGTTTCACCGCTGACTTTGATGTCCATTGCGTTTTCAGATGTTGCCGTGGAATTTTCGGAAGGATTTTGTTTACAAGCCTGCAATGTTAATAGGGCTAATGTAAAACAGGTTACGATTCGTTTCATAATTAATTTTTTATGCTGTTCTTTAATAGGACAAATTTATCTTAATTAGACTGTGTTTGAAAATTTGATGGTATGAGTTTTATCAGATTAAAACACAATAATTTGAAAATCGCATGTAAGGCTTTGCTGTCAGTGCCTGTCATTTCATTTTGCTGCAAAAATCCAATAGAGTATGATTTAACTTTTTGATAAAATTTTACTACAACGATTTTATTTCCTCCAATACTTTCTTCGTTTCCTGTTGAAGCTCTTCCAATCCATCATTATTAAAAATAACAAAATCGGCAAGTTTCACTTTGTCTTTTTCCGGCATTTGTTTCAGCATAATCGATTCAACTTCACGGTAGGTTTTGTTGTCGCGATCCATGACTCTTTTCAGTCGGCAGTTGTCATCTGCAGTTACGAGAATAGATTTGTAACAACTTTCATTTAATTTTAATTCAAACAAAAGTGCCGTTTCTTTAAAAACAAAATCCGTTGTTTGCTGGGAAATCCAGTTTTCAAAATCGGTTTTTACTGCCGGATGAATCAGTGAATTTAACTTTAATAATAATTCTTCATTATTAAAGACCATTTCAGAAACATATTTTCGGTCGTACAGACCATTTTCGTCATAGGCATTTTCACCCAAAAGTTCTTTAATCTGCTGCTGAAGTTGCGGCTGATCGTTGACAATAGTTTTCGCACGGATATCAGAATAATACACAGGGAATCCTGCTTCTTCGATATATTTCGAGACCGTTGATTTTCCAGAGCCAATTCCTCCGGTTATTCCAATAATCTTTGTGTTGACCCTGGGTTCAGGTTCGTCGTTTATCATTTTTATATAATTTTCTTTTTCTTTAATTAATAACCGAAAACCTCATTCATACTAAAGGTTTGGTCTAAGCGAATTCCCTTTTCGGTCATTTTCAGACTCGCCAGTTCGTGGTGCGCATCGTGTTCAAAAAACAACAGGTAATCGTTATCTACGCACTGTTTCAAAAACTTTCCCTTTTCTTCCATGGTCAAAAGTGGACGCGTATCATAACCCATCACATAAACCTGTGGAATGTGGCCCGCAGTAGGAATTAAATCTGCTGCAAAAACAATCGTTTTTTCCTGATACTGAATCACAGGAAGCATTTGCTTTTCGGTATGTCCATCCACAAAAATAACATCCATCTTCAAATCCGGGGCAAAACCATAATTTCCACTTTTCGGTGTTGGCAGAAAATTCAACTGCCCGCTTTCCTGCATCGGCAGAATGTTTTCCTTCAGAAAACTGGCCTTTTCTCTTGGGTTAGGTTCGGTTGCCCATTTCCAATGGTTTTCATTTGTCCAGAAATGGGCGTTTTTAAAAGCCGGTCTGTAACCGCTGCGGTCGTCATTCCACTCGATGGCGCCGCCGCAATGATCGAAATGAAGGTGCGTCAAGAAAACATCTGTAATGTCTTCTTTTACAAAACCATATTTTTTAAGATTTTTATCCAATGTATCGTCGCCATATAAGGAATAATGTCCAAAGAATTTCTCGTCCTGTTTGTTGCCTAAACCACAATCGATGAGGATCAGTTTTTTACCGTCTTCCACCAAAAGCGAGCGGGTTCCCAGTTCGATCAAATTATTTTCATCGGCCGGATTCGTTCTTTGCCAAAGGGTTTTCGGCACGATACCAAACATCGCACCACCATCTAATTTAAATTTTCCGCACTGTATGGGATAGAGTTTCATAAAATTTTAATTTTTATCTTGATATATTTTTAACGCAAAGATCCGCAAAGACTTTTTTACTTGCACATCACTTTTTAAGAACGCAAAGGCGTTTCACTCAGCAAAGTAGTAATCTTTTACAAATTATTTGCTATTCTTTTAACGCCGTCTTTAAATAATAAAGAGTGAAAATTCAAAAATAATAAAGAGTGAAAATTCAACAGCATACCTAATTTAAATCCTGTAATTCTTAAATAATTTAAAAGTTGATAGGTATGATAAGTAATAATTTCAGGAACTGCCTTAATCTCTATTATTACTTTATCTTCAATTGAAATATCTTTTTGCTTTTCAACTTTCAAACCGTTCCTCTTTAATTCATAAACTAAACATTCTTCATATACCGCTTCATAAAGACCAATTCCAACCTTACGATGAATTTTCAAACCCGACTCAAATACTACTTTTGAAATTTCATTTTCATTCATATTTTAATCATTTCATTTTACGACATTTATTCAAGCCTTCGCTAAGTGAAACGCCTTTGCGTTCGAATAATAAGTAATACGGTTTCATCTCTTTGCGTCTTTTGCGTTAAAGATATTCTCTCACTTGAAGCGAGATCGTTGACATTAAAAAAGTTCATCAGGTCTTCTCGGCACCGAAATATTCAAATGCTTATACGCTTTTTCCGTTACTTCCCGTCCTCTCGGAGTTCGGATAATAAAACCTTCCTGAATCAAAAACGGTTCATAAACCTCTTCCAAAGTTTCCGGATTTTCGCCAATTGAAGTTGCCAATGCAGAGATTCCCACGGGTTTCCCACGGAAATTTTCAATCATCACGCGCATAATTCTATTGTCCATATCATCGAGTCCGAATTCATCAACATTTAAAGAATTTAATGCAAATTTCGTAATTTCAATTTCGATTTCGCCATTTCCTTTAATTTCTGCAAAATCCCGAACTCTCCGCAAAAGTGCATTTGCAATTCTGGGAGTGCCACGACTTCTTCTCGCAATTTCCAAAGCAGCATCTTCGTAGATTTTAACATCTAAAACCCGTGCACTTCTTTCGATAATCATCGATAAAAGTTCAATCGTATAATATTCTAGCCGGGACTGGATTCCGAATCTTGCGAGCATCGGTTTGGTCAGCATTCCGCTTCTGGTGGTTGCTCCAACCAACGTAAAAGGATTCAAACCGATCTGCACACTTCTGGCATTCGGACCGCTTTCCAGCATGATGTCGATTTTATAATCTTCCATCGCCGAATACAAATACTCTTCTACAATCGGGGAAAGCCGGTGGATTTCATCGATGAATAAAACATCATTTTCTTCCAGATTGGTTAAAAGTCCGGCCAAACTTCCTGGCTTATCCAAAACCGGACCCGAAGTGATTTTACAGCCCACTCCCAATTCATTCGCAATAATATGGGCTAAAGTCGTTTTCCCCAATCCCGGCGGACCGTGTAAAAGAACGTGATCCAGCGCACCGCCACGGTTTTTTGCCGCTGCAACAAAAACTTCAAGATTATCCAGAGTCTTGCGCTGTCCGGCAAAATCCCGAAAACTCTGCGGACGGATTTTCTCTTCTAAAATTAATTCATCCTCGGAGAAATTCTCTTGATCGGGATGCAAAAAATCGGGCATTTTTATAAATTTCTTCAAAGATAGAAAATTTTAGAACGGAAATATTCTTATCTTTTTTTAAAATAAAAAAATTAAGTGACTCTCTTTTTATTCGTCAACCATTAATTTAATATCCAAAACACCCGAAATATAAAAGTCTAATGTCTTAATTTTGCGGCATATGTTTTCAACACCTCAAAAGCAAAGAATTGCACTTTCGGCCTATTTCTTTTTATCTGGAATTTGTTTTTCTACCTGGGCTTCCAGAATTCCCACCATCAAAGCTATTTTTAATCTTACAGAAGGAGATTTAGGAAATCTATTAATGATCATGCCGGCAAGTGCCATCATCGGAATTCCTCTTTCTGGCTGGCTTGTCGCAAAATATGACAGCAGAATTCCATTACAAATAGCCAGCGTAACCTTTTTGTTGTCTTTATTTTCTATCGGCTGGGGATTTTCATTGTTTGGACTTGTAGTTTCCCTTATATTATTTTCGATATCGCTCAGAATTATTAATGTTGCCATTAATACGCAGTCACTCTCTATTCAGGAAAAATTTGAAAAAAGAATTGTGGGTAAATTTCACGGAGTTTGGAGTATTGGCGGTATTTTAGGCGTGCTGTTTTCAACGATTATGATCAAATATGAGGTTTCGATATTCTGGCATTTTCTGATGATCATGCTGTTTGGGCTCGTCATAATTATTGGGATGTTCCCTTTTCTCATTAAAAATGACAAAGCCAAAACAAGCAATACTTTCAAATTGCAAAAACCCAGTAAATACATTTCCCTGTTAGGATTTATCGTTTTTTTTGCGGCAATTTGTGAGGGAGGAATGTATGACTGGAATGGCGTTTATCTAAAAGAAATTGTAAAACAGGAAGTTTTCACGTACGGTTATTTACTGTTCATGGTTTGTATGACGATTTCCAGATTAACGATCGATAATCTGATGGGACGGTTTGGTATGCAAAAATTGTATATCGCAAGTTCGGTTCTTATCATTTCGGGAGTTCTTATTGCTACTGTTTTTCCGTCCCTTTTTCCCGTTCTTATTGGGTTTTGTATGGTCGGATTTGGCGTTTCCGGACTTTATCCTATGACTTTTATTCTCGCTGGTAAGGCTAAAAAATATTCGGTTCCGATTGTGATTTCCATTATCAGTACCTACTCGACAGTGGGTATGTTTTTAGGTCCGCCTATTATTGGTTATCTTGCAAGTGCATTTGGATTGCAAAGAGCATTTATCACATTTATTGTAGCTGGATTAATGTTTATTCCACTTTCCAAATTCGTTTTCGATCATTTAAAAAAGACCAATTAAGCATAATTTAAATCGTCCTTAAAACCTATTATATTAATACCTTACAAAAAACAACCACCAAGGACACAAAAGTTTTTATCACTGTGAAGATTAAATAATTTTGTGTTAAAGATAAAAAAGGGTGATGCAAAAGCGTTCGGCTTATTTTATCTTTAATAGGATTGTTTTTATGCTTTACTCTTTTGTTACTTTTGTGGTTGAAAAAATTGAATTATTTTTTTTGTCAAAACCTAAAGTCTTTTGTTTTATTTTTGAAATATTAAAAAAATCTTCGTCATGAAATTAATCGGTCCTTTCAAACAAATTGTAACGCTTGCCAAACTTCCTTTACGGGGAAAATTATCAGATGACCAACTCGAAATTATTAATGATGGCGGACTTTTAATTAAAGACGGAAAAATAGAAACCGCAGATTCTTTTCAAAATTTAAAAGAACAATTCTCTAATATTGAAATTGAAAATATCGAAGGTGAACAGATTTGTTTGCCGGCTTTTACGGATTCTCACACGCACATTTGTTTCGGAGGAAACCGTGCCAATGACTTTGCCATGCGTAATGCCGGAAAAACCTATTTGGAAATCGCTGAAAGTGGCGGCGGAATATGGAGTTCCGTTCAACACACGAGATTAGCGAATGAAGAAGAATTATTAAAAACCACTTTAGAAAGAATCAATTTCCTGATTTCATTGGGAATTACAACGGTTGAAATAAAATCCGGTTATGGTTTAGATGTTGAAAATGAGCTGAAAATGTTGCGCGTGATAAAAAAAGCACAAGCTTTTACAAAAGCGACTTTGATCACAACTTGTCTTTCCGCCCATTTAAAGCCAAGAGATTTCGAAGGAAGTTCAGAGGACTATTTACAATATATTTTAGATGAAATTTTACCAAAAGTAAAGGAAGAAAACCTTGCCAAAAGAGTTGATGTTTTCATTGAAAAATCCGCGTTTTTACCGGAAGAAAGCAAAGCATTTTTATTAAAGGCGAAAGAACTCGGTTTTGAAATAACGGTTCACGCCGATCAGTTTACGTCGGGGAGTTCAAGAATTGCGGTGGAAGTTGGTGCAAAATCAGCCGATCATTTAGAGGCAACTATTGATGAAGACATCGAATTTTTAGCGAAATCTGAAACGGTTGCGACTGCGCTTCCAGGAGCAAGTTTGGGTTTAGGAGAAAAGTTTACGCCGGCCAGGAAAATTTTAGATGCCGGTGGGATTTTAGCGATCGCTTCCGATTGGAATCCCGGTTCTGCTCCAATGGGAAATCTGATTACCCAAGCAAGTATTTTGGCGACTTTCGAAAAATTATCGACCGCAGAAGTTTTGGCGGGAATTACTTTCCGTTCGGCTTTTGCATTAAGTTTAGAAGACCGCGGAACTTTAGAAAAAGGAAAGAAAGCAGATTTTGTTACTTTTGAAACTGATAATTTCCAGAACGTGCTTTATCACCAGGGAAGTTTGAAAGCGGAAATGGTTTATATTGACGGCGAAAAATTCTAAAATATGAAAATAATCTTAGAATTTCCAAACGAAGAATTCATCAATAAAATCTTAAAAGAATACAACGAAAACGAAGGCAACTTACTTAATGACAAATTAACCAAGTTATTTAATTGTCTTAATAATTTGGACGATAAGTACGAAACTCAAATAAAAGTGGCGGCTTTGAATACAATTTATTCAACTGCAATTCGGAATATCACTCCGGTTGTGGAAAAGATATTAAAACACTGTCCAAAAAACATCAGCAATTTTAGCGAAAAAGATTTCGCAAATATTGTGGATGAAATTTCCAATGTAGAATGGAAAAATGAAGAAACAGAAATTGTACATAAAAGAATAAATTTATCCTTCACATCCAAATATGTTCATTTTTTAAGCAACAAGAGTACTCCGATTTATGACAGTTATATTTGGATTATAATTAAAGGATATTTAGGTCAAAAACATGGAAAATATTCTTTTTCAAAACCAAAAAACTACGTTGAGTTCTATGAAACCTTTAATTACTTTAAAGAAATTTATAACTTACAGAACTACGAAAATTATCAATTGGATAAATTTTTATGGCAGTACGGAAAAAACGAAATTTATAAGATTTACAGAGATTTAAAAAATTTGGAGAAATCAAAATCTGAATTACAGAAAAAATTAAAACTTTCATAATCATTAATCATCATGACTGAATTAAAAAAACTGAACAAATCCACATATCAAGAGTTTTGGAAGTGGTTTGAAACCAAAGAAAAAGATTTTTTCAATGCGGTGAAAGAGCAACAAAACATTGATGAAAATTTTTTAAATATCATTCTACCACAATTGAAGGAATTGAATGAAAATTTCTTCATCCTTGTGGGAATGTCTGATGATCTTACTGCCGAACTCATTATCACCGTTGATGGAAGCATTAAAGATATCGTTTACGCTGAAGAACTTATTGCTGAATCTCCGAATCTTGAAAACTGGAAATTCACCGCGCTCAAACCGGAACTGGATATTGAAAATGTGAGCATCAGAATGGGTGATTACATTTTCGACAAAAACAATATCTATTTCTATTCCAACGACGACGAGGATTATCCGGATGAAATTGACTTAGTTTTTGTTCATGAAGATTTAAATGACCAAAATGAAAATGAACTGATCAATGGAACTTATCTGTTTATCGATAATTATTTAGGAGAATTAAATTTTGTGACTCAGATTGATAATTTTAGCATTGCAGGTAAAAGTGAGGCAGAAAAAGAATTAGTTCCCATCGAAAAATTAAAGGATTTTTTGAGTTGGCGTGAAAGAGAATTTACCGAAAAATACGAAGCCGCCAAAATTGAAACAACCGAAGATTCCTACTCTTTATTAGAAGGAACTTTGGAAAATGGTTTTCCTTTGCTTGCCACGGTGAATGTCGATTTATTGCAATGGGATCAGAAAGCATCACATCCCTGGATTTCGGTTTTGAGAATTGCCTATTCAGGCGATGAAGACAATGGTTTTCCGGATGATAAAGATTATGATTTGTTTAATACAATCGAAGATGATATCATGCTTGAACTCAATTCCGAAGAAGGGAATTTGAATTTGGGCCGGGAAACCGCCGATAATATAAGAGAAATTTATTTTGTCAGCAGAGACTTCCGAAAAATTTCAAAAATTCTCGCCAAAACTGTTGAAAAATACCCGGACTACGAAATGAGCTTTGAAATTTATAAAGATAAGTACTGGCAATCATTTGAACGCTACGGAATTCATTAAAAATCTTTATCTTTAAACCTTAAAATTTACAGCAATGAGCAACTTAGATATGTGGGAAGTTTTCATCCAGACAAAACCGGGACTTTCCCATAAACACGCAGGAACTGTACAGGCTGCAACGGCAGAAATGGCGCTTCAAGCTGCACGCGATGTTTATACCAGAAGAATGGAAGGGACTTCAATTTGGGTCGTTCCGAGTAAATATTTGGTGACTTCTGAAGGCATCGATAAAGAAGCATTTTTCGATCCGGCAGACGATAAACTGTACCGACACCCGACTTTTTACGAAATCCCGAACGATGTAAAAAACATGTAGCAATAGACTTTGAGAAAAAAGAGAATAGAAAAAAGACAATCGTCTTTACTCTTTGTTCTTTCATCTTTAATCTAAAAAAATAAATGAATCCACTTTTTAATTATACTTTAAAACTCGCCGATGATACTTTGATTTTTGGTCAGAGACTGGGCGAATTGTGCGGACAGGGACCGTATCTGGAAGAAGATATCGCCTTGACGAATATTGCGCTTGATTATCTCGGACAGTCCAATAATTTTTATAAATATGCAGCACAAATTCAGGATTTGGGAAAAACGGAAGACGATTTGGCTTTCCTGCGTCTGGAAAAAGAATATCTGAATTGCCAGTTATCAGAACTTCCGAACGGTGATTATGCGAACACGCTTTTAAAAGTCTATTTCTTTTCGGTTTATCAAAAAATTCTTTACACGGAATTAATGAAAAGCAGCGACGAACAACTTTCTGCGATTGCCGAAAAATCTCTGAAGGAAGTAAAATACCATTACACGCACACTTCAACCTGGATTAAAATGTTTGCAGGCGGAACCGAAGAAAGTAAAACCCGCCTAAAGAATGCGGTTGAAAATCTTTGGGAATACACTGGCGGAATGTTTGCGGAAACTCCAGGCGAAGAGGATTTAGCAAAATTAGAAATCGTTCCGAACGGAAAACACATTCACGACGTGTGGACGAAAACCGTAACAGAAGATTTCAAAAATTTCGGCATTGAAATCCCGGAAAGTGAATTTATGCAAAAAGGTTCACGAACCGGTTACCACACCGAATATTTTGGTTTTATCTTATGTGAATTGCAATACATGCAGAGAACGTATCCGAATTGCGCCTGGTAAACTTAGTTGATAGTTACAAAATTATTGATTTTCAGTTTTTGTGAACTTTTATGAGGCATAATTTTCACTTTAATAATCATAAAACTTTTGTGCCTTTTGTGGTAAAAAAAAACAATTTAAAAATCCTGTGGTTAATCAAGCAAACTTACTAGAACTCCTTTCCCAAATTCCCGATCCCGAAATTCCCGTTATCAATATCGTGGAACTCGGCATCGTTCGGGATGCAAAAATGATTTCCGAAAACGAAGCAGAAATCGTGATTACTCCGACGTATTCGGCTTGTCCGGCCATGTTTAATATTGAAGAAGACATTGTAAAACTCTTCAAAGAAAAAGGAATTTCCGCAAAAGTTATCACAAAAATTTCCCCTGTTTGGACCACCGACTGGATTACCGACGAAGCACGTGAAAAACTGCGGATTTACGGAATTACGCCGCCTGAAAAAGGAAATCACGAGGATCATTTGAATGTTCCGAAAAAATGCCCAAGATGCGGTTCTTACAATACCAGACAAATCAGCCGTTTCGGTTCTACGCTTTGCAAAGCCAGTTATCAGTGCAACGACTGTCTGGAACCTTTTGATTATTTTAAATGTCATTAAAGTAATGTAATGATTTGCAAAGGTGATGATCAAAACAATCATTATTCTGAACATTACAACTTTTACTTTAAATATAATTAAAACTTTATCTTTGTTAAAGTCCACCTTAAAACATTATCAAATCATCACATCAATATTATGTACAAACAACTCGAAATAGAATCTCATCTTGATGGGAAACTTCAGATCGCCTATTTAAATGATGAGAAAACGTATAACAGTTTAAACAAAACATTGCTTTCTGAACTCAGAACTTTTGTTCATGACGGAAGTCGTAATGAAAATGTTCGATGCCTCGCTATTTCAGGTCGTGGAAAAGCCTTCTGTTCAGGTCAAAATCTGAAAGACGCCATGTCGTTCAGCGATCCTGATGAGGAAAGAGTCATTCAGCGAATGGTGATTGATTTTTATAATCCTTTGGTGAAGGAAATTGCAAACGCGAGAAAACCGGTTATTTCTTTGGTGAACGGTCCTGCAGTTGGTGCCGGCGCGATGTTGGCCCTTATTTGTGATTTTACTTTGGCGACAGAATCTTCTTATTTCTCCCAGGCTTTCGTAAACATCGGACTGATTCCTGATACTGGCGGAACGTATTGGTTACCAAAGCTTTTGGGTAGACAGCAGGCGAATTATTTGGCTTTTACAGGCAAGAAAATTTCCGCTGCAGAAGCGAAAAATTTAGGATTAATCGCTGATGTTTTTGAAGATGAAAATTTTATGGTTAACGCGATGGCTGTTTTAGAACAAATATCCAATCTACCGACCAAAGCAATTTCTTTAACCAAAAAAGCGTTCAATGAATCTTATGACAATACATTGAGCCAGCAATTGGATGTTGAAGGAATATTGCAACAAACCGCAGCCGAATCGGAAGATTTTATGGAAGGGGTTTCTGCATTTTTAGAAAAAAGAAAACCGGAATATAAAGGAAGATAATTCGATGATGTGATAATTTGACGATTCTCTCATCATCTCATCAACACATTAACATATCAACACATTATGAAAATTGGAATTATCGGGTCCGGAACAATGGGAATAGGAATTGCGCAGGTTGCGGCAACTTCAGGATGTGCGGTTTTTTTGTACGATGCAAATGTTGCGCAAACGGAAAAATCATTAGCAAACCTCCGAAAAGTTCTGGACAGATTGGTAGAAAAACAAAAAATATCTGCAGAAAAAAGTGAAGATATTTTCAATAAAATTAAACCTTGTACCGAACTTCAGGATTTCAAAGACTGTGATTTGGTCATTGAAGCAATTATTGAAAATAAAGAAATTAAAACAAAAGTTTTTCAAAATTTAGAAGAAATAGTTTCTGATGAATGTATTATTTCGAGCAATACTTCTTCGATTTCGATTACTTCGCTCTCCGCTGAATTAAAAAACCCGAAACGTTTCATTGGGATTCATTTTTTCAATCCGGCACCTTTGATGCCTTTGGTTGAGGTAATTCCGGGATTATTGACAGAAAAGAATTTAGCAGAGGAAATTGTTACTTTAATGGAAAGTTGGGGAAAAATTCCCGTGATTGCGAAAGATGTTCCAGGTTTTATTGTGAACAGAATTGCGCGTCCGTTTTATGGCGAAGCTTTAAGAATGGTGGAAGAAAACATCGCGACTCCTGAACAGGTTGATGATGCGATGCGAACTTTGGGGAATTTCAAAATGGGACCCTTTGAATTAATGGATCTCATTGGAATCGACATTAATTTTTCTGTAACAAAAACGGTTTACGCTGATTATTTTTTCGATCCGAAATACAAACCTAGCCTGCTTCAGCAAAGAATGAGCGAAGCCAAATTACATGGTAGAAAAACCGGAAAAGGATTTTATGATTATTCAGAAAATGCTCAAAAACCGGTACCGGAAAAAGACGAAGAACTCTACCACGAAATTTTCATGCGAATTTTATCAATGTTGATCAACGAAGCCGTAGAAGCAAAACGGCTCGGAATTGCGAACGATCAAGCCATCGAATTGGCGATGCAAAAAGGCGTGAATTATCCGAAAGGTTTATTGGCTTGGGGAAAAGAAATCGGTTATTCAACAATTTCTGAGACCTTGCAAAAAATGTACGGCCAATATCAGGAAGAGCGATATCGGCAAAGTCCATTACTTCGTAAAATGAGTAATTGGTAATCAGCAATAGGAAATACTGGACTTATTCAACTCAAACACTCAATACCCAAACACTCAATAACTAAAAATGACGCCACACGAACTCGCTCAATACCTACTCAATCAGGATCATTTCTCGCAATGGATGGGAATAAAACTCATCGAAGTCCGAGAAAAATACTGCCTGATTGAAATGCCCGTCAAACAGGAAATGATCAATGGTTTACGAACGGTTCACGGCGGAGTCACCTTTTCACTTGCCGATTCGGCGTTGGCTTTTTCGAGTAATAATACCAATGAAGCTTCGGTAGCGCTGCATTGTTCCATGAACTTTACCAAAGCCGTGAGATTGGGCGATACTTTAACCGCAGAAAGCGTTCTGATTTCCGACACCCGAAAAACCGGAGTTTATGATATTTCGATTACCAATCAGCATAAAGTTCTGGTGGCTACTTTTCGGGGAACGGTGTATAAAATTGATAAAAAGGTGACGGATTTGTAATCCGACTTTTGCTTTAAAACTAGAACTTCAAAAACTATTTTGAAGTTTTTTTTATTTTGATGTAATATAATTCGGAAATTAGTTGTCTTACTTATAGAAACAAAACTATGACTCATGCAGTTTTTAAAGATACGGTATTTTGCCTCAAAGATGAGATGTATCGTTTTGCGAAAAGATTCGTGATGAGCAGCGACGAAGCCGAAGATGTTGTACAGGATTTGATGATGAAATTCTGGCAGAAAAAAGAAGAACTCGCCAATTTTGGCAATCTGAAATCCTACGCAATGAAATCGGTGAAAAATGAATGTTTGAACCGGTTAAAACACGAAGATGTGAAAATGGGTTTTGCAGATTTTCAGATGCATCGAAGTGAGCTTTATCAGGTGGAAACCAATAATCTGAAAGAACAGATCATCGGATTCATCAACCAACTGCCAGAAAAACAAAAAGCCGTGATTCACCTGAAAGATGTAGAAGAATATGACGTCTCGGAAATTGCAGAAATGCTGGACATGGAAGAAAATGCAGTTCGTGTAAATCTAATGAGAGCAAGGCAAAAGGTAAAAGACCAGATTCAAAAGCTGATGGATTTTGAAAATAGAATGATTGATAGTTTATAAAAAAAATGAAAATGAAAACTGACCCGTCAAAAGATAAATATACCGAAATCCTGAAAGAAATCAAGGAAGAAAAAATGAATTGGGATTTCGAAGATTTTTTAGCTGAAACAGAAAAAAAAGAGAAAATCATCCCAATTACTTCGAAGACGGAAGGCGGTTCTTTCTCAAAAATTTTCTGGATGGCGGCAAGTGTTGTACTGCTTGTTGCGCTGGGAATCCTCTTTAAATATGAATCCGGCAACACCATGGATGAAAAAAATCAGATGGTACAGAATGAAATCCTCAAACAGAAAGATGTTTTCCAGAAGGACTCACAATTAGCGATTAATCAGATCAATGATTCTTTAAAAATAAAACCGGACAGCATCATTTCTGACTCCACGCGAACAGTTGAACAGAACAGTGATACAGATATCATGGAGCAGCTGATCCCAAAAAGAGGCAGAATCAACAGAGCCTCAAGAGTACGGTATGCGGAAATTTCAGCCCCTAAAAATACAAAAACACCAAAATACGAATCTAATTACGTGATTATCAACGGACAAAAAATAGAAAACGAACAGGAAGCGATTGACTTGACGAAGTACTCCTTCCGGATCCTGTCCGAAAATGTGTCTAAAACGATGGCTCAAACTGAGGTTATCAATTCCTTTAACAATGATTACTAAAAATAAATTATCATGAAAAAATTACTTTTAATATTCGCCCTTTTCTTTTCCCACTTCTTTCAAATCAATGCCCAGAAAGATAAGCTGGATCAGCTTTTTGAAAAATACCAGGAAACCGACGGCGTGACCTCGATTAAGATTGCAAAACCGATGTTCAATATGCTGAACAAGCTGAATATCGCTGATAATGAACTGACCCAAATAAAACCGTTACTGAGTAAAATCAATGGATTGAAAATTCTGATTGTCGAAAAGCCTGACGAACAGAAACTGCAGTCGCAGTTCCAAAAATTACAGTCCGACATTTCTGCTTCCATAAAAAGTATGAAATATGAAGAACTGATGACTGTGAACAGTAAAGACAATAAAATAAAATTTCTGTCTTCTGATGCCACAAATGGGATTCTCGACAATCTTTTACTGAGCATCAATTCCGACGGAAACCAAGTATTAATGATGCTCGACGGCAAAATTTCTATGGATGATGTGAACAACCTCATCAATGAAGCCGAAAAATCCGCGCCCATCAGTTCTGCTATTTCCACCAGTTCCAAAACTACCGTTATCACCAGTAATTCGGACATTACTACCAGCGGAACAAGCCAGGTCCGAAATGTAGGTAAGTTTGCAGGAATCTCGGTTTCCAGCGGTATTAAAGTGAATTTCACGCAGGGAAATAATCAGTCGGTCATTGTAGATACGGACCAAAATATGCAGGAATATGTTTCTACCGAGGTTCAGGACGGAATCCTAGTTATTGCGGTAAACAATAAAAATAAGAAGAACTTAAATTTCAAAAAATTATTAGTAACCATCGAAGCGCCGCGACTTTCTTCGGTAAAGGTTTCATCCGGTTCGCTTTTAACAGCGATTAATACAATTAATGAAAGCGATTTTAAAGCAGATATTTCATCGGGCGCCAATTTGAATGCAGATTTAAATATTAAAAATACGGTAAAAATGGAAATCAGTTCCGGTTCAAGTGCTAGAATTATGGCCCATGCAAAATCCATAGAAGTTGAAGGAAGCAGTGGTTCGATGTCAACAATTGAAGGGAAAGCCGATAAAATAGCGATCGACTTATCGAGTGCTGCTGCTTGTAACGCACAGAATCTGGTAGCTAAAGACGTCATTGCACATGCTTCTTCCGGCGCCAATATTAAAGTTCACGCAACGGAAACCTTAGCAGGAAGCGCAAGTTCTGGAGCATCAATCCGGTACAAAGGGAATCCCAAAATATCGAGTACTGACACCAAATCTACAAGTGGCGGAACTATTAAACCTTTAGACTAAAATCATGAAAAAAATATATTTCTTATCCGCGTTTGCCTTGCTGACGATTTCTTTACAATCCTGTATTGTATCACAGCATCCGAATATGGGATTCTTTGATAATCCTTACTATGATTATAAAGACGCCAAATTCACGAGCATTAATGTTCCGATGTTTCTCGCAAAACCCATTGTAAAAAAAGCATTGCGGGAAGATGGTGAAAATGAAGAGCTTATCAACCTTATTAAAAAAGTTTCTGATATTAAAGTAATGACCATCGAAAACGGAAATGCAGAAATGGTCGCTGATTTTGCCAAATATTTGAAGAAAGACAATTTCGAAGACTGGATGACCGTGAAGAAAGAAAAAGAGACGATTCATTTTCAGGCAAAACAGAAAGGAGACGAAATCAAGCGGCTAATGATCACGGTTGCCTCGGAAAGCGAACTTGTTCTTTTAGATGTTACCGGCAAGTTTACGGCGGACGATATTTCCAGGCTCATTAATTATTCAGAGAAAAATGAGGTAAATAAGATGGTAACGAAGTAATTTAACATTTTTAAATAAACCATTGCTATTTTTTTTAATTAAATTTAGCCAATGAAATTTTCAAAAGTCCTTTTATTTGTTACGCTCTTTCTGGGTTTAAATGCGAAAGCGCAGTTAGACTTAGAGCACTGGTTTCCCCCTGTATACAGGACCTCTTCTGGTCATGAGATTTCAGAAATATTTTTTTATCTTTCTACTGATAAAGTCGATCCTTTTGCTATAAAGGTTTACAATAATAATGTATTGATTAATACTTATGCTCTAAGCAAGTCTTCCCCACTTATTTTTACTGTACCAGAAAGTATGATTTATGTAAAAACAGATAAAAGAGTCATGCAGCCTATTTCCAGCGGGATTCACATAACAGGACAGAAAAGCTTCTATGCAAGTTTGCGGTTGGCATCTGGGCCACCAATAACAAGTTCTAAAATTGCCGATGTTTTTGCTTCTAAAGGAAAGTCTGCGCTAGGCAAAGAATTTTTTACGGTGATGGACCAGGTGATTCTTTATGGTAACAAACCTGATGCTATGAATTATGTTGCCTCGGTGATGGCAACCAAAGATAATACTCATGTGCGGGTTACAGATTATGATAAAGATATTATTTTCTCTAATGGAAGTTCCGATGATGAACTGAATTTTACTTTAAATAAAGGCGAGTCCTATATCATCGCTGCCGATAAGAAACAAAATAATCCCAGTGGGATTTTAGATGATAATGACCCCAATTTAATCGGAGCAAAAATTACATCTGATCAACCTGTCGTAGTTTCCAACGGTAATTTTTTGAGTCAAGATCTTGGGTTGGAGTCTGGAAATATGAATTTTGACCAATCAGTTCCAACGTCTAAGATCGGAAAAGAATATTTCATTGTTAATGGAATGACTAAATCTGATATTATGGAGAAACCTCTTTTTGTTGCAACGAAAGACAATACCAAAATTTACTTTAATGACGAAAAAACTCCTTTTATCACTCTGAACAAAGGCGAACATTATATCGGACCTTATGCTAATCGTAACGATAAATGGATTAAAGGAAATCAACCAGAATTTGTAAATACCGAACCGATCACAATCCCAACTCGGGGAATGTACATTCGTGCCTCCGAACCTATTTATTTATACCAATTAATTGGAGGTTATAATTTTTTAGTAAGAGGACCGGTACCTAATTTTACAGACTTTTCAAGCGGGATGTTATTTTCTTACCCGCTCGATAAAAATTATCTGCCAGATCCACGGCAGAAATTATCCAATACCGTACAAATTCCTAGTATAAATAAATTGGGTGTTGTAACAGTTGATAATAAAATCACCGTAAAAACAGAAGACAACGCTACTATTCTTTTTAATGGAGGCGCAGTTACCAACCTTTCTCCTATTCCAGGAAAACCGGGTTGGTCCTATTTTACAAGGCCTTATAATGTAGGAGACATCAATATCACCTCAAACAAAAGTCTTATTGTTGATGTCGTTGGCGGATTTAGATATGCAGGGTTTGGAAGCAGTTATACTGGCTTTTCCAATGATCCATTCATTATCAGAAATGGAAACTGTATTGAAGAAGGTGTTTACCTTTATGTGAATAATACCGACTTCATTAGTTTTCAATGGCAAAGAAACGGCGTGGATATTCCTGGTGCAACGAGTCCGAATTACACTCCTAATCTTCCCGGAAATTATACTTGCGTTTGTTTTTATACCGGTTTCAGTTCCACAACAGATCCAGTTTTTGTAGATGCATGCCCCTACACGATGACCGAAAAAAAACTCGGAAATTTCTGCAACTCATTTTATATCGGTCCTTCATTTAGTCCACCGAGAATCAAAGAGATAATTAAGTCAATACAAATATTAACCCAGCCATTACATGGAACAGCAACTGTTTCCGATGACGGTATTATGGTTAAAATTGATGATGATTTTTCCGGAGACAACCGAATGGTTTATCAATTAACTTCAGAAAGTGGTTTCTATGAAATATTCAAAGTTAGCTTTACGATTTATGCTTCGCCTACTGCCGAATTAAAAAATGCAATTTTTCCAAAAAGCTTTAACAACAGAAATTATATTTATGATTTAACAGAATCCATTGTCGCCAATCCAGATACGGATGTTCTAAAATATTATCGTTCAATGAGTGATGCAGAAAGTGGCATTAATGAAATTACAGGAAATCAAATCACCAATTTCAATACAAACAATAACGAGGTTTATGCCAGGGTTATTACTAAAAACAATTGTTTTAGAATTAACAAGATAGATTTAATTCAAACTGATATTCCGGACCAACCAGGAAATCCCGACACCCTTCTTCCCAATGTTTTTACCCCAAATGATGACGGTATTAATGATGTTTGGGACTATTCAGCATTAGGGAATATGAGTAATCTACAGTTGGCTATTTTCGACCGATATGGCAGCAAAGTCTATGAACATGGCAAAAATAACAAATCCTTTTGGGACGGAAAATCAAGAAACGGCATGAGCCATCCGACGGGAACGTACTGGGCTTACTATATTGTCATCGATGAAATGGGCAACAGAATTCAGAAAACGCAATGGGTTCTTCTGAAGAATGCCTATTAAATTTCTGTTAATAAAAAGCATAAATTTTCATCTTTGATAAAAATAACTTAATTTCGCGCAGAAAGTAAAGATGTCTATCCACAACAAAATCGTAGAAACGGCCATCACTTTCGATGACGTACTTCTAATCCCTTCTTATTCAGAAGTTTTACCTAATCAGGTTTCTTTAAAATCACGACTTTCCGATAAAATCACCCTCAATGTTCCCATAGTTTCCGCAGCAATGGACACGGTAACGGAAGCAGAAATGTCTATTGCCTTGGCAAGAGTTGGAGGTTTAGGTTTCATTCACAAAAACATGCCTATTGAAGAACAGTCAGCACAAGTTTACAGGGTAAAACGATCAGAAAACGGAATGATCTCTGATCCCGTGACACTTACAAAAGACCATACTCTGAGATACGCCAAAGATTTAATGGCTGATTATAAAATTTCCGGCTTACCAGTAGTGGACGCTGAAAATACTTTAATTGGAATCATTACCAACCGGGATGTAAAGTATCAGGAAAATCTTGAGGCAAAAGTGGAAGAATTGATGACGAAAGACAAATTGATTACTTCTGATAAATCCACCACCCTGGAACAGGCCAAACAAATCCTGTTGAAAAATCGGGTAGAAAAACTTCCTATCGTTGATAAAGATTTCAAACTTGTTGGTTTAATTACCATTAAAGATATCGATAATCAAATGGAATATCCCAATGCAAACAAAGACAGCAAAGGAAAATTGATCGTAGGAGCCGGCGTAGGAATCGGCGAAGACACCATTGAAAGGGTTACCGCTTTGGTAAAAGCTGGCGTCGATATTATTGCTGTTGATTCAGCACATGGTCATTCAAAAGGAGTTTTAGATAAAATTGCAGAAATCCGGAAAAACTTTCCAGATCTTGATATTGTAGGAGGAAACATTGTGACTGCAGATGCTGCAAAAGATTTGATCAATGCCGGTGCGAATATCCTGAAAGTGGGTATCGGTCCCGGATCGATCTGTACAACCAGAGTAGTTGCCGGAGTTGGGGTTCCTCAATTGTCTGCAATTTATAATGTTTTCGAATATGCGAAAAGCCAAAATGTAGCCGTAATTGCCGATGGTGGAATTAAATTATCCGGCGATATTGTAAAAGCTTTGGCTTCTGGCGCAAGTGCCGTAATGCTCGGCTCATTGTTGGCAGGAACGGACGAAGCTCCAGGTGAAGAAATTATTTTTCAGGGTAGAAAATTCAAGGCTTATCAGGGAATGGGTTCACTTTCAGCCATGCGACGTGGCGGAAAAGAAAGATACTTTCAAAGTGAGGCCAAAAAATTCGTTCCCGAAGGAATTGAAGGCCGGGTTCCCCACAAAGGAAAATTAGAAGATGTCGTCTTTCAGTTAACCGGCGGAATCCGCGCCGGCATGGGATATTGCGGGACCAAAGATATCGATACTTTACAAAAAGACGGAAAAATGGTAATGATTACCGGAAGTGGTTTAAAAGAATCGCATCCACATGATGTTATTATTACGCAGGAAGCGCCGAATTATTCATTGTAAAAAATCAAACTTAATAGAATATCAGCAAAAATCATTTTGTCACTGATAAAAAAAGAAAAACCTGAATTTATATTTAATTCAGGTTTTTCTTTGAATAGGAAGGATTTTTATTCCCTGGTTTTAACCAACACCCAACCGCTGTATTGATACTGTACTAAAAAAGTGTGTAAAGTAAAAAGTTGTATTTTTAAATTACAACAAATAAACGTACAGACTTATGAACTTTACACAAGAACAAATTTCGGATTTATTATTAAATGTAGCAAATTCTGAAAATGGGAGCAACTTATTGATGCAATTAACCTTAAATGCTTTTATGAAAAGTGAAAGACATCTTCATCAGCAGGAGAATGAAGGAGACTATTGCAATGGATACCGGGAGAGAAAAGCCAAGGGATTTGGCAAAGAGATGATTTTAAAAGTGCCAAGAACAAGAAATGGTACATTTTATCCAGTTTTATTAAATGTACTTCGCAACGAAGATGAAGAACGCCGCAAATTAATTTTCAGTTTATATCG